>JAFPWV010000110.1 GCA_017412675.1 Clostridia bacterium | reverse complement strand
GATCAAACTCTCTAATGTTTGTATGTCAACCGGTGTTTCCACCGGATGATATCGTCACCTTAGAGTGATCGTATGCTCAATTACTTAAAAGAGCTTTTCTTTAAATTCAAAAGAATTTTCGGAGTCTTTTCGTACATTTCGTTGTTGTTCAATTTTCAATGAGCGATTCGCTGTCTGTGGAGGTCCACCTCCGTGACAGCTTGTTTATTCTATCACATCACGATCCTTTTGTCAACCCCTTTTCCGAAATTTCTTCGCCCTTTTTTCAGGGCCTTCCTTTCAGCTTTTCGGGGCTCTTCCGGCTCGCTCGTGATCCGCTTCCCAAAAGGTCTCCCTCCCGGACAGCCCCGCTATTCTATCACTTCTCACACCCGTTGTCAAGCCTTTTTTGCGATCTTTTCGAGATTCTGCATCTTGGACGAATACGACGCCCCGTTTTCGCGCACACTTTGGATATGATTACAACATCCATCCATACCGTCCTCATTTACCTCTTTCTCCTCATCGTCGTACGCCTGATGGGAAAGCGCCAGATCGGGGAGCTCCAGACCTCGGAGTTCATCATCACGATCCTCCTCTCCGAAATCGCCTCCGCGCCGATCACGACGGAACAGTTCCCCCTCCTCAACGGGATCGTCTCGGTCCTCATCCTGCTCGCCCTCGAGCTCCTGATCTCCTCCGCCCTCCTGCGCTTCAACGGGCTCAAGAAGCTCTTCTACGGCGCTCCGTCGGTCGTCATCAACCGGGGGAAGATCGACATGCGCGAGATGCGGCACAACCGGATGGAGATCGACGAGCTGCTGTCGGAGCTGCGGCAGAAGGGCATCTCCGATCCCGCGGACGTCTATTATGCGATCCTCGAGGAAAACGGGAAGCTCTCGGTGTTCCCGACCGCGGACAAGGCCCCCGCGACGCCTGCCGACCTCCGCCTCACCCCCGACGAGCACGGCATCGCGCACGCCTGCATCCTCGACGGGCAGGTGATCCCGAAGAATCTCACTCTCGCCGGCTGGGACCGCGCGCGGCTCGACAAGGAGCTCTCCCGCCGGGGACTGACCGTCCGCGACGTCTTCGTGTTCACCGTCGACGATCTCGGGCAGATCACCTGTGTGAAAAAAGAATCGGGTTGTCGCAAATAGGGCAAAAGTTTTCGCCCGCCTTTTCCAAAATGGCGTCCCGGGATACGAAGCATCCCGAGTGTCGGGGGCAACGCCCTGACCCGCACTCCGCAGAGTGCGGAACACCCAAGACTTCCAGAGAGTTCCTCTTTTTGGTTCTTTGGCATGAAATCTCCGATTTCATGCGCTCCTCAGATAAAGGAGAAAAAGAACGCCGAAAGCGCTGTGTAAAGAGAACGGCTGTCGCATTTCTCCGTTTCTTGGAGTTCATGCGACAGCCCCTTTTCTTCTTATTATGATATGCGCTTCTTCCGATCCTTCTCTCACAGGAACTCCGTGACGCCGTCCTCGCAGAAGAGCTTCGTGCGGGTGATGACGTGCCAGCCGTCCTTGCCGGAGAGGCCCAAGGCCCCCTCCACCGCCTGCACGATGTATTCCGGGTTGAGGTAATTCGCCTGTTCCGCGGCGGTGACAGCGGTGACGGTCATCGTTCCCTCTCCCGCCTCGGCGCGGAGCGACTTCATCAGGGTCGTGATGTCGACCTCCCGTTCGCCGCTCTTCGACTTCTTCATCATCACGACGGGCGAGCGGAACAGGTCTTCGATCGCCGCGGCAGTCTCCGGACTCGCGTCCACGTGCCGCCATTCGATCCGGTTCTCCGCCCATTTCACGTCGGTCAGCTTCCCCTTCTGCTCGTACACCGCCGTGATCTCGATCCCGTTCGGCATCACCGCCGAAAGGCGCTCCATCACTTCGGCGTTGGACACGGCTTTCATCAGGCGGATGTCGAGGATCTCGGCCTCGCCGCCGCAGCCGACGGACAGGGGCGTCCCGAACACGAGCTTCGGTTTCGGATTGAAGCCCTCGGAATAGTAGACCGGCAGCCCGGACCGCACGATGGACCGCATCACGGTCTTCGCAAGATCGAGGTGGGAGATGTAGAGCATCGCGCCGAACTTGCGGAACCGGATGCGGATCTGCCGCGCGGGCTTCACCGGGGATTTCGCGGGCGCGTCCTCGGCCGGCTTCTCCGTCACGGCGCCCTCCTTCGTGATCCGGCCCGCGCTGTCGGAGCTCTCGGGATGACCGGGGCACCAGCGGCAGTACTGCTTGTCGACGAGGCGGTTGACGCCGCACCCGGAGCACTTCTCCCGGCAGCTCGGCGTCGCGATGGCCATTTGCGCCTTGTGCCGCTCGGAGAGGAGGAAGGACTTAGTCACGCCGCAGGAGATCATGTCCCACGGGAGGATCTCGTCGTCCGGGATGGTCCGGTTGGCGTAGAACGCGGGATCGATCCCCGTCGCCGCGAAGATGTCCATCCAGCCGTCGTAGGAGAAGGTGTCCTCCCACGCGTCGAACCGGACGTGCCGTCTGAGCGCCTCCTCGAGTGCCCGCCCGAGTCTCCGGTCGCCGCGCGCGAACACCGCTTCGATGCGGGACACGGTCGCGTCGTGGTAGTTGTAGCGCACCTTGCGGTCGGTGATCTTCGAGGACAGAAACGCCTGCTTTTCTTCGAGCTCCTCGGGGGTGTTCTGCCGCTCCCACTGGAAGGGCGTGTGCGGCTTCGGGATGAAGCACGCGACGGACAGGGTGACCTGAGGCTGCCGCGCCTTGTTCCTCCCCGGCGTGCGGTAGTATTCGTCCACCACATGCGAGGCGAGGGCCGCGATCCCTTCGATATCTTCATACGTCTCGCCCGGGAGACCGTCCATGAAGTACAGCTTGATCTGATTCTTCCCGGCCTCGTACGCGACGCGGCAGGCTCTCAGGATCTCCTCCTCGGTGATGTTCTTGTTGATGACGTCGCGCAGCCGGGGCGTTCCGGCTTCCGGCGCGAAGGTCAAGGTCGACGAGCGGACGGAGGAAATCTTCTCCATCAGCTCCTTCGTGAAGGAATCGGCGCGCATCGACGGCAGGCTGAGGTTGACCATGGCGTCGTCGGTCCAGCTGAGGAGCTTGTCCGTCAGCTCGCTGATCTTGGTGTAGTCGGAGATCGAGAGGGACGAGAGGGAGATCTCGTCGTACCCGGAGTTCTGGATCATCGTCCGGGCGATGCAGTCGAGGGTCTCGGGCGTCTTTTCCCGCACCGGACGGCACACCATGCCCGCCTGGCAGAACCGGCAGCCGCGCGTGCATCCGCGAACGACCTCGATGGTCACGCGGTCGTGCACGGTCTCGATGTTCGGCATGACGGGGTTGAGCGGGACGGGACAATGATCGAAATCCTCGATGACGCGCTTCGTCACGACGGCGGGGACCCCTTCGGCGTTCGGCGTGATCGACGCGATCGTGCCCTCGTCCCGGTAGGCGATGTCATAGAACATCGGGACGTAGAAGCCCTTCAGATCGGTCGCAGCGCGGTAGAGGAAATCCCGCTTCGTGTAGGTGCCCGCCTCCTTCATCTCGAGCCAGAGGCGCGCGAGCTCGGGAAGCGCTTCTTCCCCCTCGCCGATCGAGAAGATGTCGACGAAATCGGCCATCGGCTCCGGGTTATAGGAACAGGGACCGCCCGCCAGCACGATCGGAGCGTCCTCGCCGCGCGCATCCCGCCGGGGTGGGATCCCCGCGAGGTCGAGCATATTCAGCACGTTGGAGTAGCACATCTCGTACTGCATCGTGAAGGCCACGACGTCGAAGATCCCCACCGAATCGCCGCTCTCGTGGGTGAAGAGCGGGATCCCGCGGGCGCGCATTTCGTCCTCCATATCGATCCAAGGCGCATAGACGCGCTCGCACCAGACGCCGTCCACGCTGTTGAAGCAGTCGACGAGGATGCGCATGCCGAGGTTGGACATGCCGATCTCATAGGTGTCGGGAAAACAGAAGGCGACGCGCATTTTCACGTCGGCGAGGTCCTTCATGATGCTGCCCGTCTCGCCGCCCGTATAGCGCCCGGGCTTCTGGACATTGGCGATAAAGCTGCGGAGTTCTTCTCTCATAGCGGTTCCCTTCAAATGATCACAGGTCGTTCGCGTACAGTATAGCACGCCCGGCGCGGATTTGTCAAGAGCGGGGCCGGGTTCGGGACAAAACAAAAAGGAGCGCGCGCTCATCGTCACACGCTCCCGATCGCTTATTCGTTTTCGAGGTTGGCAAGCAGCTTGTAGAGGAGTTCGTACAAGGTCTTTGCCTCATCCGCCTCGAGCTTCACACGGCCGCCGATCTGCGCGGGGATGCCGACAGCTTTGTCTCTGAGCGCACGGCCTTCGTCCGTCAGATCCACGTTCACCACGCGTTCGTCTTCCTTGGAGCGGGAACGGGTGATGAAGTTCTTCGCTTCGAGGCTCTTCAGAACGGGGGTCAGCGTGCCGCTGTCGAGATGCAGGCGCTTGCCCATCTCTTTTTCGGTGATCGGATCGGTTTCCCAGAGGACCATCATCACAATGTACTGCGTATAGGTGAGATTCAGGTCCGTCAGCATGGGATGATAGAGCTTGGTGACCTCGCGGGAGGCGGCGTACAGGGGGAAACAGAGCTGATTTTCGAGCTTCAGCGCGTCATATTTCTTGCTCATGACGATGTTCCTTTGCTGATGTGATTAAAATTGATATTCCCTTGGAATTATTCTATGATTATTATATCACACATTTTCTTGAAAAGCAAGGGGGTGTCGGCAATTCTTTGTCCGTTAATGAAAAAATCGTCATGTTCCGCGCGGCAGTCTCCGGCTTGATTTTGAACGCGGTGTAAACAATTCCTCCGCGCCCTTGACGCGCCGCCCGATCCCCTTTATACTGGGGACAGACGATCCCCATTCAAACGATCCTGCAGGAGGTTTTCCCGTGAAACACCTGATTTTTCTCTCGCTCCTTCTCCTCGCCGCCCTGCTTTTGGAAGCCTGTGCGGAGAAAACGCCGGAACCCGTGCCCGCTCAGCCCGCATCGGCTCCGGTGACGCCCGCCGAAACCGAAGCGCCGGAAGCGGAACCTGAACCCGAACCCGAGCCGGAGACGCCCGCCGAAGAACCCGGGGAGCCGACCCTCACCGTCGGGGGCCGCACCTATTCCCTCTCCTTCGAGGACGAATTCGACGGCGACGGGCTCGATCCGAAGAAATGGGCGCTCTGCCCCGAATGGAAGCGCCAGGACGTCGGCGGATACTGGCGGAACAGCGAGGTCGCGGTCCACGACGGCAATCTCTGGCTCCGCGCGCGCATCGATGACGACGGGACGCCCGTCTCCGGCGCGGTCCGCACGCTCGGCCGCTTCGAGCAGGCATACGGTTACTTCGAGTGCCGCATGATGTTCCCCGCGACAACCGGGTTCTGGGGCGCGTTCTGGATGATGTGCGGCAGCGTCGGCGCGGAGGACGGCACGGCGGTCTCGGGCGCGGAGATCGACATTATCGAGAGCGGCGAATGCGCGCGCAGGGGCGTGAACCATGCGATCCACTGGGACGGCTACGGCGCGGCGCACAAATCGGTCTCGAAGGTTCTGGCAAAGCGCGCCGATCTCTACGAGGGCTGGCACACCTACGGCTTCCAATGGACCGAGGACGCCTACATCTTCTACATCGACGGCGAGGAGACCTGGCGCACGTCGGAGCCCGGGATCTGCGAAAAGGCGGGCTATATGAAGCTGACGACGGAATTCGGATCGTGGGCCGCGCCGATCGTGCCGGACAAGCTGCCCGACTACTGCCGCGTCGACTGGGTGCGCGCGTGGACGGAGGGGTGAGCGGCCCTTCTCGAAAAAACTCTTGACAACGCTCCCCCGCCGCGGTATAATAAAAAGGATGAAGTTCATTTCAATGCTAATTCCCGTCTAAATCGTTGCACAGGAAGGCCGCTTTCCCGCCATGACTGCACTTCGCCGCCTTGCAATACCCCAGTATTGCTGCGGCGGTCTCTGTTTGTCCTGACGAAAAATCGGCTCCCCCTGTTGCAACAATTTAGAAGCTCATTAGTATCAAACAAACTCGGAGGTAAATCCCATCATGGCAAAAGTATTGGTTGAAACCAGCGCGCGTCACGTCCACCTGACGGAAGAGCACATCCAGATCCTATTCGGCGAAGGCGCGACCCTGACGAAGAAGAAGGATCTCTCCCAGCCCGGTCAGTTTGCGTGTGAAGAACGCGTGACCGTCGTCGGCCCGAAGAAGTCCATCGAGCGCGTCTCCATCCTCGGTCCCGCCCGCGCCGCGACGCAGGTCGAGATCTCCTTCACCGACGCCCGTACCCTCGGCGTGGACGCACCTGTGCGCGAATCCGGCGACGTGGCAGGCTCCGCGGGCTGCAAGCTCATCGGCCCCGCCGGCGAGATCGAGATCTCCGAAGGCGTCATCATCGCGAAGCGCCACATCCACTTCACGCCCGAGGACGCGGCGGAATTCGGCGTCGAGGACAAGCAGATCGTCTCCGTGAAGATCGATTCCGACGGCCGTTCCCTCATCTTCGGCGACGTCGTCGTGCGCGTCAGCCCGAAGTTCAAGGCCGCGATGCACATCGACACCGATGAAGCGAACGCCGCCTGCGCCTTCGGCCAGATTTACGGCGAAGTGATCCTCTGATTTAATAAAACGATAAGAAAAACGGGGGAGGAACTTTTTCGGAAAGCTCTTCCCCCGCGATCTTTTCACCAAAACCCGACTCTCCCGCACACGACACGGCAGTCGGCGAGCAGGCGTTCGGTCTCCCGCCGGGCGGCATCCTCCCGCGCGTCGTCGAAACGCAGATCGAACCCGGAGAGCGCCGGCGCAGACCGGAAAAACAGCGCGCCGCCCGACGGGTCCATGCCAGCCTCCGCATCCCGGATCGCATCCCGTGCGCGGCGCATCCGTCCGGGGTCTTTTTTTGTGTCCGGCGGCAGGAGGAATTCCCCCTCCGCACGGAGTGCCGCGATCACCCCCGCCGCGCTGTCCGGATAACCCGGCATCCGCATCCGGCGCAAGACGAGGGCCGCGATCCCGACTTCGGCCGCATACGGGTCCCCGCCGTAATTCGCCGCCAGCATCGAAGCAAAATACGCCCGGTCCCGCGCCGTCAGCCGGGGATTCCCCGCATCCGTCTCCATCTGTTCTATCGGGGCTGCCCCGGCCGGAGTCATCGCGCGGACCCCGACCGGAAACAGCGCGGCCAACGCCGCCAGCCACACGCAGACTGCTCGTTTCATCCCGTTCTCCCAAACCTTTGTTTTCACACCGTCAGGATTCCCGATTCGCGCGCGGTTCATACGCGGAAAAAACTCCCCCCGTTTGATTGCGGGAGGAGTTTTCGTTTGGATTGCAGTTCAGCGCCTGTCAGCCGCTCAGTCCTTCCAGCCGAGGACGTTCACGGAGAAGCGATGGAGCAGCGTCGCGAGCTCGAAGCGGTACGCGTCGCCGTTCGGATCCATCGCGCCGGAGGAGACGAGGAAGCTCTGCTGCTGCGCGTACTTGGCAGCCGTCAGCGCGCCGTCGCGGGCAGCTTCCGTCCAGAATTCGCCGATCTTATTGGCATCGGGGATCTTCAAGGTCTCGTTCGCCACGCTCACCGTCTTCTTTGCCAGACTGGTCGCATAGCGGTACATGATGATGTACATCTGCTGATGCGTGATGTTGTCGCGCGGGCCGAAGGTGCCGTTGCCGTAGCCGAGGATCAGGCCGTTGGCGGTCGCCCAGTTGATGTACGGGACCGCGTACTTGATGTCGATCTCGTTGTAGCTGACGTCGGTGAAGTCGGAGTTGGTGCCGTAGATGCGGAGAACGGCGGCATCCTTCTCTTCGACGGTGTTATAGTCGGAGAAGTACATTCTGCCGAGGGTCGTCACGAACTGGGCGCGGGTCATGGTCTGGCTGGCGCCGAAGGTCGTCGCGCTCATACCGTTCATCAGGCCGTTCTGGTTGACGAAGCGGACGTCGTCGTAGTAAGTCGCTCTGGAGGAGACGTCGGTGAAGGGGTTCGTCCATGCGGTCTTCGCGAGTGTCTCTTCCTTCTTCGGCTCTTCCTTCTTCGGGATCTCCTTGAAGGTCACGGTGAGGGTCTGGCCGTCCTTGATGACGTTCTTCATCGCGTAGGTCGCGGCGCCGGTCGTGGCGTTCAGGGTGTAATCCTTGTTGGACGTGGAGGAAACGGTCGTCGAGCCGAGCTTCACGGTGTCGATCTGGTAGTTTTCGTCCGGGGTGATCGTGAAGGTGATGTCATTGCCGTGCGCGATCTCGACCACGCTGTTCCTTGCTTCGGGCTTTGCGGTGACCTTGCCGTTCTTCGTATCGGCGATCTTCACGGTGTAGAGGCCGGGGACTTCGCCGCGGTCGAGATCGGAATCGAAGGTGACGGATTCGCCCTTGTCGATGAGGAGGACCTCGTCAAGATCGTAGTATTCAAACTTCGACGTGGTGGAGGAGGTGTTGGTCACGCCCAGCGTGTACTTGTTGCGGGAGGAGACGTCGACGGTCGAGGAGTAGAAGGTGAGGTTGTAGCCGTTGAGGTCGATGGAGACATAGCGCGCGGGATCGTAGTCGCTGTAGTTCCGCGTGACCTTCTGGTCCTCGCCGAGCTTGATGGTGTAGGTGCCGGACGTTCTCGAGGAGTACGAGGTCAGCGCGGAATCGCCGTCCGCGATGGCGTCGAGGGCGTCCATGATGTCTTCGTAGTAGGTGAGGAGGGTGTTGCCGTAGTAAACGGACACGCCGCCGAGGTCGCCGATCGAGACGTCGAAGTCATAGTCTTCCCGGCCGACGTAGACGCGGAGGGTGACGAACTTCTTGCCCTTGGAATCGGTCTGGACGTCCGCTTCCTGGATCGTCCGGAGGTTGGACGAGGTGGAGGACTTGGCCGTGACGGTGCCGCGGCTGTTGACGGTCAGGACTTCGATGTCGATGCTGTCGGAATACTTCGAGAAATCGTCGGAATAGAGCTTCTTCACGGAGCCGTTTCTCGACTGGGTGTACTGGATGAAGTCGATGTCCGTCGTCGCGAAGCGGTAGCCGACCGGGTACGCCGTCTTTTCCATCTCGACGTTGACGATCTCATAGAGGTCGAGCGCGGTCTTGTTGGCGGTGATGGTCAGGCCGGTGAACGTGAAGGTCTTCGAGAATTTCTGGTTGTCGTAAGTATAGCTGAACGATACGGTGACTTCGGTCTTGCCGACATCGGAATCCTTGATGGTGTAGTTGAAGATGTCGCTCAGATCCTTGTCCTTGAGGGTCTTCTTGGTATCGCTGCCCTGCTTGATGTTCAGCGTCACGCCGGTCGCGTCGAACTTGTCGCCGGACTTGTAGGAGGTCTTCGAGAGCTTGCTGCCGGAGGCGAGCTCGAGGGTGTATTCCTTCGGCTTGACGGTGATGGACTTCGAAGCGGATTTGCCGCCGTAGCTGACGGTGTAGGACGTGTCCGTCGTCTTCAGAGGCGTGCTCGGTTCGATGGAATAGCCGGTGCCGCCGGAGATCTCGGCGAACGTGCCGTCGTTGTAGGTGACCTTGATCTTGATTTCGGAGAGCGTATCGCCGACGGTGAAATCCTTGCGGGTGTCGGTGATCTCGATCTTATCCACGCCGAACGAATCCACCTTGACGGTGACGTTCGTGGAGATCCCGCCGTAGGTCACCGCGACTGTGGTATCGCCCACGTCGAGCTTCCCGCTCGGTGTCCACGAGCAGTTGGATTCCGACAGCGCGATGCTTTCATCCTTTTCGCCGTTGTTGTAAACCAGATCGACCACCATACCGGCGGGAGAGAACACCTGATTGTCGGTATAGGACGTCTTCGTGGGATTCGATTTGACCACGAGTTCCGTGGCCTTCTTCGCCGTGACGTTGACGACCCAGGAGTCGAGCACCTGCATGGAGCCGTCGTCGAGCTTCTCATAAGCGGTCACGGTCGTGCTGCCTTCGCTGAGGCCCTTGAAGGTGGCTTTGTTATCGCCCTTGGTGATATCCACAATGGATTCGTCATCTGCGACCCATGTGAATACCGTCTTGGTATCGTCGAGGGTATAAGCGACTTCCGTCGTGTTGTCCTTGGTCGTGCCGGACCAAAGCTCGACTGTCCCGCCCGCAAACGCCGCTGCGGGGAGAACCACGACGGCGATCAGGACCGCTGTCAGCAGCCAGATCCATGTTCTCTTTTTCATAATCGTGTATCCTTTCTTCTGTCTCCCGCCGAAGCAGGGAATATCCTTTTTTTCATCCCGCGCCGAGGCGACACGGGGGCATGATTATTATACCGCATTCGGCGGCGATGCGGGGGAAAACTGCGGAAAATTCACAATGTTTTTACAAGTTTCGCGCCGTCGCCCGGTCATTAGACGCCGCGGCAGCCGGAAAAGTTCCCGCATCCGATGGAAAATTGCCGCTTTTTTCGCATTTTAAGCCGTCACAGCGCGATCTTTGCGATCCGTGTGCGGACGAGGCACATCTCGTCGCCGAGCGTTCCGCTGCCCGCACAGTAGGAGAGGAGCATCTCGCCGGGGCCCGTGAAATGGATCGCCGGATAGCAGTATCCCGCCGTCGGATCGTCCTCGAGGACCTCGGACGCCGAAAAATGCAGCCCGTCGTCGGACACGGCGATCACGAGGGGCGTCCGTCCGCCCGTCCAGATCGGGGGCTTCTCCGTCCAATGCCAGCGGTGGGGCGTCTCGGGAATCGGGTTCCAGACGGCATAGTACTTCCCGTCGAACGGGTTCCGCTTGACGAGCAGCGGCGAGCAGGGCGCGGTGAAGGCCGAGGGCTGCGGGATCGTCCAGGTGCGTCCGCCGTCATGGGAGAAGCTCTCGTAGTGCCGGCCGAGGTCGGTGCGGAAATAGGCGTAGAGCGTCCCGTTCGGCAGCTCGCAGAGGCCCGGCTCCTGTAACCCGGACGAGGAATGCGCGCCGCCGGGGAGGGCGATGAAATCGGAGAGCTGTGCCCAGGTGTGACCGTCGTCGGAGGAGGCGTAGAACGCGGCCTTCGAGCGTCCGTCCACGCGGTCCGGCTGGCCGTGATATCCCATCGCGGACGGATGCAGCGCCGCGGCGGTCATCCAGCGGCCGTCCGAGAGGGAGACGACGCGGTCGTTGTTCACCACATAATAGCCCGGGTAGTTCGGGGAGACGACGCGCACGGGATCGCCGAGGGTTTCGAACTCATCCGCCGAGCGGCGCAGGATGAATTCGGAGGAGACGCCTCTGTGCTTCACGAGGTAGAAGACCGCCGCGCTGCCGTCGTGCATCCGGGCCGCGGAGACGCTCATGCAGTTGGTCTCGTCGGTGCCGGGTTCGGGACGCACGAGGACGCGGGGCTCGGTGAAGGTCTTCCCGTCCCAGAAGATGACGGCGATCTCGGCGTAGGCGTGGTCATCCGCGCTCTCTCCGCTGTACCGGCTGTAGAGAAACGCGACTCTGCCGTCCCGGAGCGAGAGGAACGCGCCTTCGCTGTTGCGGGGATTGCCGGCCGACGGCGCGATGTCGAGGAGGGGGGTGAAATTCATCTTTTCTTTTCCTTTCTCAAGCATGTGCGGGGGAATCTGGAAACGAACAACGAGGAGTGAAGAGTTGAGGCAGAAACCGCTCTGTGGCTTCAAATCCATCAACGGTCGTTCGGCTGTACTTGATGTGCCGCTGCACCCCTTGCCTGCCCCTCTGGGGAAGGAAGCGAGCGATTTGCCCCGCAAATCCGCGAGCCGGAAGGGGTGAATGGCTGAGGATCTGTTTCGTTCTTTCCGAAGAAAACCGTTGATTCTCACCCCTTCCGACCGCCCGATTCGCCCGCGAATCCGGCGGCCACCTCCCCCGGATGGGGAGGCTCACAACGTGCAGCGGATCATTCCACAGAGATGCATGAACGTTTTTTCATTGGAAACCTGAAAGGTTTCCTACCACAACTGT
Source organism: Clostridia bacterium (assembly GCA_017412675.1). GTDB lineage: Bacteria > Bacillota > Clostridia > Oscillospirales > CAG-272 > UMGS1696. The sequence goes on along the minus strand of JAFPWV010000110.1, from coordinate 12,339 downwards.
TAACTGCTCACTGTTCACTGTAAACTCTTCCTTCAGTCTCTCTCATGCAGGTATTCCTCAAACCGCCGGATGTCCTCGGTCTTCCCGACGACGGCGAGGGTGTCCTTCGCGTGGACCTCGGTCTGGGGGGTGATGGCGATGGTGACCTCCCCGCCGCGGCGGATGGCGATGATGTTCAGCCCCCAGTTCCGGCGGACGTTGAGTTCCAGCACCGTCTTCCCGTCGACGCGCGGCGTGAGGGCGAGCTCCATGATGTCCACGGTGTCGGACAGGCTGATGTATTCGAGGATGTGCGGGGAGGCGAGCCGTCCCGCGAGGCGCAGGGCCATGTCGTGCTCGGGGTAGATGACCTCCGCGCCGAGGCGTTCGAGGACCTCGCCCTGTTCCTTGCTCGTGGCTTTGGCGATGACGCGCTTCACGCCGAGCTTCATGACGTTGAGCGTCGTGAGGATGGAGACGTCGATGCGGGATCCGATGCCGATGACGGCGACGTCCGCGTCCGCGAGCCCGGCATCCGCAAGATTGTCGGCGACGAGGACGTCGGTCACGAAGGCGTTGTCGGTGAATTCCGCGGCGCGGTTGATCTTGTCGCGGTCCTTGTCGATCACGAGGACGTCCTTCCCTTTCGACGCCAGCTCTTCCGCCAGCGCGAACCCGAACCGCCCGAGCCCGATGACGGCGTAGAGCTGTTCGTCTTTTTTGGTTTTTCTGGACATGTGATGGATCTCCTTCTCCTGTCGCAGACGGAATGCTCCGTTCGCTGCGCTTATGTTTTCGGGATACGGTATAAGGTTTTACATGTGTTTTGTCAGCTTACGCTGAATTTCTTCCAGCTTCTGCCGGACTGCCTGCGAATCTCCGCGCTCCACGGCGGCAAATAAGGCTTCCGGTTTGCAGGGACTCCAGCCGTTATCGCTGCTCCAACCGATATCGTCGGCCCAGAATGCGTCAATCACCGCGCGGAGAAGAGGATAAAACCTTTTGTCTTCCTCGTTGAACGGACGCACTGAGCAATATCCGCGGAAGAAAGCGTTTACAAGGTCTTCGTCTGAAAAGGATCTGTCCAGAGGATACTCCATCTGGCGGGCGACAAAAAAGCCTTGCATGACGGCGTCACAGAAGAGTACACAGTCTCCGGCATTGTTGAAGTCGAAGAATCCGATTCCTCCGTCGGACATGAAAAAGCAGTTGCACATGCTGATATCCCCTTGCACCGCATATCTCGGACGCAGGCGCAGAGGCTCAAGCTCTGCCATGATCCGCCGGTACTCCTCCGCGATTTGCCGGTGCAGGAAAAGGTTTTCTCCGGCCAAACGGTCACTCAGCGAAAGAAACTCCAAAGCGGAAAAGAGCTCGTTATCCTCGAAAGGATCAAAAAGTACTCTGTTCGGGACATGACACTCTCGCTCCTCCGACACATTATGAGAACGGGCGAGAAGCGCTCCCATTTTTTCCGCGGTCTCCACGTCAACGAATCGGACCTCATTTTCCATAAAGGCCTCTTCCGTAACGAAAACGGCTCGACCGTCGATCTGCGCGCGTAGGACGAATTGGTTTTCTCCGGCAACGGGGAGTATCCGCGCCGTAGGGATGCCGCTTTCAGCCAGTGTCTCCGAAAACCTGCATTGACTCTCGAAAACCGTTTCAGACACATCACGGTCGTCTTTGATTTTGACGACCAAAGGGGGAAAACCGTCCAGCATCACCTTGACGATTACACGAAGCTGACCGTCCTCATCGTCGTCGTCATATTTCTGAAGTTCTTCCACCTTCAACAACGACGCATTCATTCCATATTTTCGAAGAAGAGTGCTTACATCTTCTAATGTGTATGAAAACATAGAAACTCACCTTCCTCTTTCTTTGCCCCGCACTGCTTATCCGATCGGGATCTCCTCCTCCGCGCGCGACACGGCGGCGATCTTCTTCCGGACGAGGAGCGTGGCGACGGTCAGCGGGCCGAGACGCCCGACGTACATCGTGAGGATGATGCACAGCCGTGCCGGCGTCGACAAGAGGGGCGTGACCCCGGTGGACAGTCCGGTCGTGCCGAGCGCGGAGACCGCCTCAAAGAGGACGTCGCGCAGGGCGAGGGCAGGTTCGAGCGCGCAGAGGATCGCCGTCATCCCGAGGCCCCAGAGGAGCCCGAGCGCGACGATGACGAAGGCGCGGTGGAGGGTGTCGTCCTTCAGCTTTTTCCCGAAGGCGGCGGCTTCCTCCCCCGTCGCGGCGGAACGCAGGGAGCACAGCAGCACGAAGACCGTCGTGGTTTTCATGCCGCCGCCCGTCGATCCGGGGTTCGCGCCGATGAACATGAGGATGCACATGAGGAGGATGCCTGCGTTCGTGAAGCCGGACATCGGGAAGGTCGCAAACCCGGCGGTCCGGGCGGTGACGCTCGAGAAGAACGCGCCGAGCCACGAGATCCCCCGCCCCTCCGTGATCTTGAAGAGGAGCGTCCCCCCGACGGTGAGGACCGCTGTCATGGCGAGCACGACCTTCGTGTGCAGGGTGAAGGGCTTCCCTTTTTTATGGAAGAGCAGCTCGCGGATAACGAAGAAGCCGAGCCCGCCCAAGAGAATCAGGGCCGCGGTGACGAGGTTGAAATAGGGATCGCGGATGTATGCGCCGAGGCTGTCCCCGGTCCCGAGGACGTCGAAGCCGCCGTTGTTGAACGCCGCGATGGAATGGAACACCGCGAGCCACACGGCCCGTCCGACGGGGTAGTCCCGGATGAAGGTGAAGAAGGAGAGGAGCGCGCCGACGGCTTCGATGGAGAAATCGAGGACCATGACCGCCGTGACGAGGGGCTTGATCCCCTGCCAGGTCGGCATGTTCAGGGCTTCCTTCACGAGGTTGTTTTCCCGCTGGTTGAGACGTCCGCCGAGGAGGGCGATGAGTCCCGCCCCGAGCGTGGTGATCCCGAGGCCGCCGATCTGGATGAGCACGGCGATGACTGCCTGTCCGAAGCCGGAATAGGCCGCCCCGGTGTCGACGGTGACCAGCCCCGTGACGCAGACCGCGGAGGCCGCGGAGAACAGCGCGTCGATCGGCGTCACCTCCACCCGTCCGCTGTGCGCCGCGGGCAGATTCAAAAGAATCGCGCCGACGAGGATCACCGAGAGGAAGCCGAGGGCGATGATCCGGCCGGGGGAGAGCTTCTTTTTCTTTTTTGTTTTCATCCGTTCTCCTTCACGCACATCTCCACGATCGTATCGGCCGCTTCGTCGAGCATCGCGCCGAGGGAGATCTCCTTCACGCCGACGATGATGTTCTCACACTGCGTCCGGTTCATGGGGATGAGGACCCGGACGGCGTCGGCGGAGGACAGCGCGCAGGCCATCGCGGGCGTGATCTCCCCGAGCATGGCGTCCGCGAGTACGATCCCCACGGGTCCTGCGATGATGTCGGCACGTCTCGCGCAGACGGCGACGGCGTTTTCCCCGGTGGCGCCCCGAACGCCCGGCGCGCCCTTCATCATATTGGCCGCGGCCATGGCGTTGGTGCCGACGACGGTGATCTCGCAGAGCGCCTTGTCCGGGGAGATCGCGGCGAGCTTTTCCGTCAGCCGCTCGACGAGGGTCCGCCCGATCTTGCCGCCCTGTCCGTCCACGATCAGAATTCGCTGCATAAGGCTCCTTTCTCCCGCGCGGGGAGCATGGAAAGTCGTTTTCTATATTATAGCGGAAAGCCGTCCGGATTGCAAGGGGGGGGAGAGAAATCCGCCGCGCCTGCGATTTTCCCTCAAACGCTTGACAAAACGCGGGCCGATGTGTATAATAAAGGTCACAATGCAGGGTTATCGAAGCGGTCATAACGAGGCGGTCTTGAAAACCGTTTGGGCGAGAGCCCGCGTGGGTTCGAATCCCACACCCTGCGGGAACAGAAAAGAGGCATCTCACGCGAGGTGCCTTTTTGATTTGCGGGAATTCCGTCCCGGATCTCTTGAACGCTCCTTGAATCCTTTTGCTTCAGCCTCGAAGACTTGACGTTCTCAGAAAAAACCCCGCTTCCCGATTGCAATTTCAGTTAGCCTGTGCTATAATGAGACAGCAGGCATCACGAACCGGATCGTCCCGGCTTTTCCGGGCTTTTTCCCGATCAGCGGAGGGATTTCTGTGGTTTGCTCGGCGGACAAATGGGGGATCGCCGGTGGAACGATACGGATCACGCCGCCCGGCGGTTAGGAAAAGCTAACGATAACGGGCGTGCCGGAAGGATCCGATCCGGCTTGCATCAAAGGGCTCCGCCTGTGCCGGACGATCAGGAAAGCAGGGACGGTGTGCGGGAAATCACAGAAGATATCAGGAATTACTTTTCCGGGAGAAAACATTCATGATCACAAAAGAGAAAAGGAGCAATCTGCCGGGAATCCTTGCTGCAACGGTAATCGGTATCGTCCAGTTCCTTGAAGTTTTTCTTCTTTACCGTAAAACGCAGAATGGCGACGTCATCTCCGCACGCTCATCCTCCGGACAGCCGATGGCCTTTCTCCTGCAGTGTCTGCTGGAATTCGTGTTTCCGGCAGTTTTGCTGATCCTGTTTGCTCTGGTGCTGAAAAGAGATTTTCTTTCAAGCATGTATATGACGCTCAAAGGGAAATGGCAGCGAATCACGTCAGCCGTCCTTATTGCAGCGATCCTTGGGCTCACCGTTTACGGTCTGGCTGCAAAGACGGACAGGGTTTCCATCCTGCTCAGTCTGTTTTACTATCTTGTGATCGTCGCCTTTGCAGAAGAATTCGTCATCCGCGACGCATGCACCTATTTCCTGCGGAATACCTCATGGCCGCTGCGTTATTTGCTGCCCAATATCTTCTTTGCGTTGCTGCATCTGTTCAACTATGCAGGATGGGGTGAAGTCAGCGGCGGAATGCTGCGCAGCTTTCTTCTGAACGGCGTTTTAGGCTATGCTGCGTTTGGCTGTCTGCTGCAGTTTTTCAAAGAAAAGTCCGGTTCAATCTGGCTTCCCGTGCTTCTTCATTGCCTGATGGACTATTCGGTCATTTTGAAATACTGAAACGGCAGATGAACCAAACTTTTAAAAGGAGCAATCAACCTATGGCAAGAAAGGATTCCAACCATGACAACGGATGAAGTGAAGAAGGCATATCGGGAGGGGATGTTCCACTGCTATCCCGTCTTCCCCCTCTGCCGGGAGGCGAAGGACGGGTGGGATCTCATGATCCGGCGGATGAAGGAGGAGGCTTTCCGATGAAATTTTCCGGGATGCCCGCCGGGATGTGGGCGCTGTTCGGGAGCTCCTTCCGGGCCCGTCTCGTCTCCGTCCTCGGCGTTGACCACGCGGCGGCGGGCCGGATCACCGCATCGGCGAAACGGAAGTATCGGGAGATCATCGCCGGGCTGCCGGAATTCGAGCGGGGCGACCGGTTCAAGATGAACATCGTGAACTGCGCGATGCTCGCCGCGTTTCTTTTGAGTATGGAGAAAAAGCCGACGGTCGAGCGAGCCGCGGACTATTACCGGGAGGCCATGATGATCCGCCCGATGCGGTGGTTCTGCCGGATGAGCGGCAAAAAGAAATTCAGCACAGGGGACGTCCGGGGCATGAAGGCCACCGCCGCCTTGAACGCCGCCGACCGGAATCCCTATTCGTGGAACATGGAATTCCTTCCCTACCCCGACGGCAGCGGCTACGAGGCGCGGTTCTCGAAGTGCGGGATCTGTGCCCTGATGAAGGAGCTCGGGCTATATGAATACGTCCCCGCGATGTGCCGCCTTGACTACGCCATGAGCGAAGCGGGAGGGGCCGACGATTTCGTCCGGGAACACACCCTCGCGTCCGGCGGACCGTACTGCGACTGCGGCTACAAAAAGAAAGCGAGATGAGATCATGATCAAATTCACCCTCAAAATCGACGGCATGATGTGCTCGATGTGCGAGGCGCACGTCTCTGACACGATCCGCAGGGCTGTTCCCGCTGCGAAGAAGGTCAAGGCAAACCGCGCGCGGGGCGAGGCGACGTTTCTGACGGAGGAACCCGTCGACGAAGAAGCCATCAGCGCCGCCGTGACCGCGACCGGATATACCTGCCTCGGCGTGACGACCGCCCCCGCACAGAAAGGACTGTTCGGATGGAAGTGAACAAGATCCACATCGAGAAGAACACCGTGCAGGAAACCCTCGTCATCCCGCTCTTCGGGCGGCTGGTCTGCTCCGAGCGCTTCCCGCACCTCTTCTCCGATCCCGAGGCAAAGCGGCTCTGCGATTCGCTGGACTACGACTTCGCGGGGAAGCGGAAGAAGATGGAGTCCCTGGCCGGGCTCTTCGGCGCGCTGGAGGTGGCGCAGCGGCAGTACGATCTCGCCTGCGAAGTGAAGACGTACCTCGACGCCCACCCGAAGGCCGCCGTCGTCAATCTCGGCTGCGGGCTGGACGACACGTTCTCGAAGTGCGACAACGGCTCCTGCCGCGGGTACAACCTCGACCTCTCCGACGTGATCGCCGTGCGGGACGCGCTTCTTCCGGCGGGGGAGCGCGAGGAGAACCTGCCCTGCGACCTGAACGACCTCTCGTGGATGGACCGGATCGATGCCTCAGGCGGGGCGGTCTTCTTCGCGGCGGGCGTGTTCTACTACTTCAAGACCGAAGACGTGAAGCGCCTGTTCTCCGCGATGGCAGACCGTTTTCCCGGCACGGTCCTCGCGTTCGATTCCTGCAACCGGCGCGGGGCGAAGATGATGCGCAAGACCTGGCTCAAGGAGGCCGGAATCACCGACGTCGGTGCATACTTCTCCCTCGAGGACGAGCGGGAGCTTGAATCCTGGAGTCCCCGCTTCGCCTCCGTCACGGCGAAAAGCTACATGCGCGGCTACCGGGACATCTACGGTGACGTCAGGCGCTTCCACCGGCTCATGATCCGCTTCTGCGACGGGATGGTGAAGATGAAGATCGTGAAGATCGCATTCGGAGGACAGTCATGACGAGAAAAGAGCAAATCAAAAGCGCGTATAAACTTACCGGCGGGCACGCGAGCTTCTACGACGGGATGATGACCTACTCGACCGTCATGGGTAAGGCGATCTGTCGCCTCGTGTGGAACATGGACGGGGAGAAGAATTTAAAGTACCTCGAAACCGCGCTCGCGGGCGTGCCGGAGGGCTTTTCCGGAAAGCTCCTCGAGGTCCCGGTCGGCACGGGCGTCCTCACCATGCCGGTTTACCGGGAGCTCCCGGATGCCCGAATCACCTGCCTCGACTATTCGGCGGACATGATGGCGGCGGCGCAGGACAAGGCAGAGCGGGCGGGGATCCGAAACATCACGTTCGTGCAGGGCGACGTCGGGGATCTGCCGTTTGAGGACGGCTCCTTCGACATCGTTCTCTCCCTCAACGGCTTCCACGCCTTCCCGGACAAGGAGGCGGCGTACCGGGAGACCTTCCGCGTCCTGAAACCGGGCGGGACCTTCACGGGCTGCTTCTACATCGAGGGGGGCTGCCATCGCACGGACTGGTTCATCCGGCATCTCTACGTCAAGAAGGGCTTCTTCACCCCGCCGTTTGAGACGGAGGTGAGCCTCCGGGCGCGGCTTTCCGGGATGTACGAGGACGTTTTCGTCACCTCGGTCGAGGGGATGGGCTGCTTCCGGGCGAAAAAGAAAGCGTAAGGAGGACGGATATGGCAAGAAAGGATTCGGACAATCAGAAAAAATCCATGAGCGCGCTGTTCCGCGGAAGGGCGATCTTCAAGCCGCTCAACACGGGGCGCATCGACGAACGGGTCGCCTGCGTGCGGGAATGGGTGGCGAACATCTTCTTTTACACGAAGAACGGCACGACCGTCATGATCGACGCGGGCTACAACTACGCGCGGCTCGCCGAGAAGATGAGCTGGCTGGACATCGATCCCGCGTCGGTGAAGCACATCCTTATCACCCATCAGGACACGGATCACGTCGGCGCGCTCGAGGTGGACAGCGAGCAGCTATTCCGGGACGCGAAGGTCTATATCGGACGGATCGAAAACCGGTATCTGACCGGGGAGGCGCGGCGAAAAGTCATCCACGGCCTCTACAAGCTGCCGCCGGTGAAGACGGAGAACCGGAAGGTCCTGCTCGACGACGGACAGTTCTTCCACATCGGGGATATCGAGATCGAATGCCTGCTCGTCCCGGGACACACCTGGGGGCACATGGTCTATCTCATCGACGGCGAATACCTCTTCACAGGCGACACGATCTGGTTCGGCGCGGACGGCGGGTACAGCTTCATCGCCACCCTCGCGGAGGACAACCGGCTCGCCGTCCGGTCCCTCGAAAAGCTGGAAAAGAACCTGCGCTCGAGGAACAGGCCGCTCAAGATCATCACCGGGCACACCGGCTGGACGGACGATCTCGACTTTGCCTTCCGGCACAGAACGGAGCTCTGCAAGCCGTTTACGAAGAAGTACGTCGATCCCGCGGCACCCTACGACGGCTACGAGGAATCCGACGACACCGAAGAAAGAGCGCGGACCGAGATGCTCGGAAAAGTGAAAGGAGAAGCAACATGAAACCGGAATACAAAAACTGGATGCCGAAGGGTATGATTGGGGGCTTCGCGGCGGCGGCGGTCGGATGCGGCGCGGTCGTGGCGGTACTGGCGCTGACGTTGCCTGCGGGCGCGCTCAAAACCGTGCTCGTCATCCTCTTCGCCTCGCTGACCGTGCTGTTCATCGACTTGACCGTCTGGTCGATTATGATGTACCGCGCGTTCTCCTACGACGGGAAGCGGCAGATGTCGCGGCAGATCATCGAAGGGATCGCGGAAACGGTCCGGCTCCCGGAGAGCGGGCTCTGCCTCGACGTCGGCTGCGGGAGCGGGGCTCTGACGATTGCCTGCGCGAAGCGGAATCCGAAGGCCTCCTTCCTCGGGATCGACCGGTGGGGGAAGGAATACGCCTCGTACTCGAAATCCCTCTGCGAGAACAACGCACGCGCCGAGGGGGTCTCCAACGTCAGCTTTGAGCAGGGCGACGCGACGGGGCTCGCTTTCCCGGACGGGTATTTCGACGCGGTGACGAGCAACTATGTGTATCACAACATCTCCGGGGACCGGCAGGCGTACCTGCTCGAAACTCTCCGCACCCTGAAAAAGGGCGGGACCTTCGCCATCCACGACATCTTCTCGAAAGCGAAATACGGCGACATGCAGGCGTTTGTGAAGAAGCTCCGGGACATGGGATACGAAAAGGTCTCTCTGATCGACACGACGGACGGGAAGTTCATCACGAAAAAGGAAGCCGGGTGGATGGCGCTCTCCGGCTCCGCCCTCCTCGTCGGGAGGAAATGACATGGGACTTCTCAAATCATTTTTCTCACAGACCCGAAAGCCGGAAGGCTTCCTCGGCAAGCTGATGGTGGGCGGCATGAACGGGAGCGGGCACGCGAAGCTCGCGGACTGGGGAATGTCCCACATCGGCGGGATCGCACCGTTGGCCATCGCCGAGCTCGGATGCGGGGGAGGCAGGAACGCGGCAGCGCTCATGAAGCGATATCCGGCCGCGAAGCTCACCGCTCTCGACTACTCCGCGCTGTCCGTCGAGACGACAAAGAAAACCAACCGAAACGAAATCGCGGCCGGACGGTGCTCCGTCGTGCAGGCGAGCGTGGAAGAGCTCCCCTTTGCCGCAGTTTCCTTTGATCTCGCCACGGCGTTTGAGACGGTCTATTTCTGGCCGGGGCTCGAGAAGTGCTTCGCCGAGGTATGCCGCGTTCTGAAACCGGGCGGCGTTTTCCTGATCTGCAACGAATCCGACGGATGTGACGAAACGGGCAGGAGGTTCGAGAAAATCATCGACGGCATGAAGTGCTACACCGCCCATGAGCTTGCTTCCGCCCTGAAAGCGGCAGGATTCTCCGAGGTTAAGAGCGACCGTCATCCGTCAAAACCGTGGCTCGCGGTGACGGCGAGAAAGTGAGGCGGCAATGCTGTTGACCCTCCTTCTCTCCCTCATCCTGATGGCCTCCCTCTTCGGCCTGATCTGCACGGCGGTGGGGCTGATCCAGGACAGACACCTTTTCACGACCGCCCCGAAGGACATTCAGGCGGCGGCACAGGAGCATCCTCAGAAATTCCCCGGACAGCACATGCTCGGCTGGAAGCTCGCGATCCTCTGCCTCCTGGTGATGATCGGCGTATTCGTGTACGGCGGGTACGACGGCATCCGGCACGGTTATACCTTCTGGCAGCACTTCGCCCGGTTCCTCACGATGCTCTATCTCTGGAAGGCGTTCGACATCGTCTGCCTCGACTGGCTGCTGCTGACGAAGACGCATTTCTTCCAGCACTTCTATCCCGAGACGGAGGGCTGCGCCGGGTATCACTCCTTCGGCTTCAACCGCAAGGGCCAGCTCATCCGCATCGCCGTCTTCCCCTTCGCCGCCGCGCTCATGGCGGGGATCGCCGTATGGATCGGGGCGGGGATGTAACCCACCTCGAAAAATCTCCGTAAAAATCAAAGAAATTTGAAAATCCCCCTTGACAAATTCCTGTCGGGGGGATATAATGTACTCGTAGATTAGCGTGGGCTAATCTTTGACTTTTGGTTATGGATTAGCGTTAGCTAATGCCAAAGGAGGGAGATCCATGATGCCGCTTCTGCTTGCGAACGACGGCAGACCGCACACCATCCGGCACATCAGCGGAACGCCGGAAATCAAGAAACACCTCGAAAACCTCGGGTTCGTCGCGGGCGGGGACGTGACCGTCGTGTCCGAGCTCGCCGGGAACCTCATCGTCAACGTGAAGGAATGCCGCGTCGGGATCGACCGCATTTTGGCCCAGAAGGTTTTCGTGGACTGAAAAACGTTCATTTCATCGGGAAACATACACCACAAGGAGGATCTGCATGAACACCTTAAGAAACACTCCCATCGGCTCGACCGTGCGCGTTGTGAAGCTGTACGGCGAAGGGGCCGTCAAGCGCCGGATCATGGACATGGGCATCACGAAGGGCATCACCGTCTATGTCCGCAAGGTCGCGCCCCTCGGAGACCCCGTCGAGGTCACCGTCCGCGGCTACGAGCTGTCCATCCGCAAGGCGGACGCGGACATGATCGAAGTGGCCCCCGTGGAGTAAGCACAAACTACCCATTCTCGCATTTCATATCGTTAGAAAAAACTAACCGGAAGAAAGGGATTTCATCATGAACATCCGCATTGCGCTCGCGGGCAACCCGAACAGCGGCAAAACGACCCTGTTCAACGCCCTCACCGGCTCGAACCAGTTCGTCGGAAACTGGCCGGGCGTCACGGTGGAAAAGAAGGAAGGCAAACTCAAGAAATACGACGGCGTGACCGTCACCGACCTGCCCGGCATCTACTCCCTGTCCCCCTACACCCTCGAAGAGGTCGTCGCCCGGAACTACCTGATCAGCGAGCAGCCGGACGCAATCCTCAACATTATCGACGGCTCGAACCTCGAAAGAAATCTGTACCTCACCACCCAGCTCACGGAGCTCGGCATCCCGGTCGTCTGCGCGATCAATATGATGGACGTCGTGACAAAGAACGGCGACAAGATCAACATGACCGAGCTCTCCCGTCAGATCGGGTGTCCGGTCGTGCCGATCTCGGCGCTGAAGGGCACGGGGATCGACGAGGCGGCGGAGGCGGCGGTGAACGCTGCGAAGAGCGGGAAGACCGTCCCGCTCCACAAGTTCTCCGGCCCGGTCGAGCACGCCCTCGCGCACATCGAGGAGGCCGCGCTCCACGATCTGCCGGAGGAGCGCCAGCGGTGGTACGCCGTGAAGCTCTTCGAGCGCGATTCCAAAGCCATCGAAGCGCTGAACCTCTCCGAGGCGACGCTCGCACACATCGAAACGGACATCGCCGCGGTGGAAAAGGAGATGGACGACGACGCCGAGGCGATCATCACGAACGAGCGGTATCTCGCCATCGCGGACATCATCAAAGCGTGCTATAAGAAGAAAAACGTCGGGGGATCAACGGTTTCCGACAAGATCGACCGGATCGTCACGAACCGTTGGCTCGCGTTGCCCATTTTCGCCGTTGTGATGTTCCTCATCTATGCGCTCGCCATGGGCAAATCGATCCCGGACGGCGGCATTTCCATCGGCACGACTCTTACTGACTGGACGAATGACGTGTTCAGCGGCGAATGGCTGGTGGAAGGCTCCCGTTCCCTGCTCGAGGGCTGGGGCGTCGCGCCGTGGCTCGTCGGACTGGTCGCGGACGGCATTGTCGCAGGCGTCGGAGCGGTCCTCGGCTTCGTCCCGCAGATGCTGGTGCTCTTCCTCCTGCTCGCGATCCTCGAAGACTGCGGCTATATGGCGCGTATCGCGTTCATCATGGACCGTATCTTCCGCCGCTTCGGTCT
>JAFPWV010000109.1 GCA_017412675.1 Clostridia bacterium | reverse complement strand
GGATTCCCAAGGCGGGAAAGGCCTTGGGCGGCGGTGATTGACAAGATGGCCGGTCGGTTTCACCCCGTGAAACCGGGGAGCCCTCTTGTCCGCCAGCCGCGCAGGCGAAAAAAACGAGTGATTTCGCTGAACATCCCCGCAAACGTTAGTGCGCAAGCCGAATAAACGGCAAAAACCCGCTCTTCGCGGGCTTGCCAACGGTGAGCCCGCCGACTGTCCCCGCGGACTCCGCGGCGCGTGTCACGGGGAAAAGACACGCGCCTCACTTATTCCATTTTCATGAACTCCTCCATCATCGTGCACCGGATGAAGTGCCGGTTGTTCGCAATCATCTGCGCGAGCACCTGCTCCTTCCCCACGAGGATCACCATCTTTGCCGCCCGCGTCACCGCAGTGTAGAGAAGATTGCGCGACAGCAGCATCGGCGCGCATTCGTACAGCGGCAGGATCACCACCGGGTATTCGCTGCCCTGGCTCTTGTGCACCGTGATCGCGTACGCGTGGTCGAGCTCGTCGAGCTGCTCGAAATCGAGCCGGCAGACCCGCTCGTCGAAGCGCACCTCGAAGACGTGCTCCTCCGCGTCGAAGTCCGTGATCGTCCCGATGTCCCCGTTGTAGATCCCCATGCCGGCGTCCCCGAAGGCCGTCTCCCATTCGATCTGATAATTGTTCTTCGTCTGCATCACCCGGTCGCCCACACGGAACACCCGGTCGCGCGACTTGTGCTCGCCTTTCAGCGGAGAGGCCGGATTCAGGGCGAGCTGCAAACACGGGTTGAGCGCGTCCGTGCCGGAGAACCCCTTCTTCGACGGGGTCAGGACCTGGATGCGGTCCCGGATCTCCTCGCCGTAGGAGCGCGGCAGCCGGTTCGCCACGAGGTCGATGACCGTGTCGCGGATCCCCTCCTCCGTCGTCCGGCGCAGGAAGAAGAAGTCCGCGTCGCGGCGGTCGAGGACCGGCATCAGACCCTCGTTGATGCGGTGCGCGTTGGTGATGATGAGGCTCTCGCTGCCCTGGCGGAAGATCTCGGTCAGGCGCACCGTCGTGAAGATGCCGGACGCGATGATGTCGCCGAGCACGTTGCCCGCGCCGACCGAGGGAAGCTGATCCGCGTCCCCGATCAGAATGAGCCGCGCCCCCCGCTTCGCCGCCCGGAGCAGGGATTCAAGCAGCAGGACGTCGATCATGGACGCCTCGTCGATGATGAGCACATCCGCGTCGAGGGGGTTCTCCGCGGTGCGCAGGAAATGCGGCTCCGTGTCCTCGGAAAAGTCCATTTCGAGCAGGCGGTGGATCGTCTTCGCCTCGTAGGACGTCGCCTCGCTCATGCGTTTGGCGGCTCTGCCCGTCGGGGCGGCGAGGGCAATATTGTAATCGAGGGAGGTGAAGATCGAGATGAGGCCCTTGATGATCGTCGTCTTGCCGGTGCCGGGCCCGCCCGTGAGGATCATGACGCCCTCGCTGAGCGCGGACAGCAGGGCCTCTTTCTGGGCCGCGGCATATTCGATCCCGGACTGCGCCTCGGTCTTTTCGATCAGGCGCACGGCGTCAGCCTTGGCGATCTGTGGGGTGAGCCGCCGGATCTCCTTCAGCTTCGCGGCCGCGTAGGTCTCGGCGGTGTAGTAGCGAGGCTCGAAGACCAGCCGCTCGCCGTCCCGCCGCGTGCAGGGGATGAGCTTCAGGAGCTCAATGCCCCGCTCGACCGCTGAGGAAACGGCAGCCGCATTCTCCGCCGTCGCCGCCTCGCCGAAGAGGAGGTCGATCGTGCAGCGGACGAGCTCGGAGAGCGGCAGGCAGGTGTGGCCGGACCGGGTCGCCTCGGAGCGGAGGACGTAGACGGCGGCGTAGAGGACGCGCTCGTCGGAATCCGGCGCCATGCCGAGGTGCATTGCGATCTGATCCGCGCGGTTGAAGCCGATCCCCCAGAACTCCTCGCAGAGCCGGTAGGGGTTCTCCCGGATCCGGTCGACGGCGGACCCGCCCCAGCGCTTGTAGATCTTCATGGCGGTCTGCGGCGTGAAGAAATCACGGCAGAACATCATGACGGCTCGCGCGCCGGACATCGATCGGAAGCGTTCGGAAATGTCCGCGGCCTTTTTCGCGGTGATGCCGGGGATGTCGGTGAGCCAGTCCGGGTGGTCGGAGATCACCTCGAAGGAATCCGTGCCGAATTTGTCGACGATGCGCTGCGCCGTGCGGGGCCCGATGCCCTTGATCGCGCCGGACGCCAGATAGCGCAGGATGTCGCCCTCCTCGGCGGGGAGGACCTTTTCGTAGGAATCGACCCGGAACTGCCTGCCGTACTGCGGATGCGTAACCCACGCGCCGGCGGCGGTGATTTTGTCGCCCTCGGTGAGGTAGGGGATGATCCCCGCGAGGGTGACGGGCTCGCCGGCCGTGTCCTCGATCTCGCACACGGTGTAGCCGTTTTCCTCGTTCTGATAGATGATCGAATCCACGATCCCGGAGACGGTGTCCTGCGTCTCGTTTTTCTGCGCTGCGTCCTGCGCCCGGTAATCCGCCATGTCCGCCTCCCGCGTATTGTGTGATGGGTATATTATAGCACATCCGGGGGAGGGGCGTCAAGCGGGGAGGAGGGGGAGGAATTCAGAATTCAGAATTCAGAATGCAGAATGCAGAATGCAGAATTGAGGATGCGTCAGGCGTTCTCCCCGGGGGATTCCAGCTCTGCCAGAAGGGCCTTGAAATCGTCTCTCTCGCGGAGGGGAATGAACCGGGCGTTGTACAAATCAAAGGCAGCGATCTCCCGCATGGTCGAATTGCTGTAAAACATCGGGCGGGGGCAGGTCAAAAGATCGAAGAGCGGGCAGGTGTAGGGGAGCGGTTCTCCCTCCTGACGCAGGACTTCAAAATCCTCCGAGAGTCTGCCGTATTCCCTGAGCTTTTCCATCGCTTCATCGTACCGCCCGAAGTCGGTCAGCAAAAGGGCCTGTTTTTCCAGCGAATACCACAGAGGGGGAAGCAGATTCAGATAATTTCCGTCCGGTATCGCGTCCCGGATGAGTTTTTCCGTGAGCTCCGCCGCCGGGAGGGAATCATTATCCATTCCGAGGGCTGTGACGAACTCGAAAAGCTTCCCCTGTGTATATCTTTGCCAGTGAAGCCGCCGCTCTTCCCCGGTCAGACAGATCAGGAGAAGAAAATCGGCGTCCGGGCTCTGTTTCGCAAAAGGGACGGCTTCTTCATGCCGGTTCTGATTCACAAGAAAGTGGACGAAACAATTGATGACGTACCGCCGCAGTTTCTCGTCCTGTACTTCGTCGAGGATGAAGTGGTAGCGGCGTTCAGCGGCTTTGAAGAGTTCCTCCTTTTCCGGCGACCGGCATTCCAGCGCGAGGCTGTTCTCCGCCGCCGCAAGACAGGCTTGCAGAGTCATGTTTCTGGGAAATTCTTCGACGGCCCGGAGGCATTTTTCATAATATGTTCGACTGTCGAGAGCGATGTTTTCAGAGCGATCCGTTTCTTTGAGAAACTGGGCCTCCCTCTCGTCCTCCTTCTCCTGTCCGATCCCCAAGAGTTCGTCCGCCGTGACGCCGAACACCCGGCACAGCGGCGTGATGAGGGAGAGGTCCGGGGCCGATTGTCCGACCTCCCATTTCGAGACGGCCTGTGCCGTGACGCCGAGGTAGTCCGCCAGCCGGTCCTGCGTCATGTCGGCCTTCTTGCGCAGGTCTTTGATTTTCTGTCCGATGTGTTCCATGTCAGTTCTCCTCCCCCGCATTCCTGCGGTATTTCCCGATCACCTTCAGGATGCCGTTCCGTTTGATTTCGAGATCAAGCTGATGCGCGCAGCCGGAACACAGACCGACACCGTCGATCTTGACGCAGTTGTCCAGTTCGTAAATCGGATGCGGCTTCGCGGGATCGGTCAGCGCTCTGCCGCAGATCGGGCAGGAGAGGAAATTATACTGCGGGTAATCGACGATCCGATGTGTCACGTAATATCGTTCTGCAAGCCGCCCGCCGGGAAATTCCAACTCCGGGGGGAACGCTGTCTTTTTCAAAAACGCTTCGTTTGTTTCGGTGAGCCGCCCGGTTTGCGCGTCCCAGAATTCATTTCGTTCCGCTTCGAGGATATAGCATGCCGTGATGAGAATGTGTCTTTTTCCGTCGGCCGGCCGTGCTTCCTGCCTCTCTTCCCGTCTCCCGCCCTCGATCCCGAGCAGCTCATCCGCCGTGACGCCGAACACCCGGCACAGCGGCGCAATGAGCGACAAATCCGGGGCCGATTGTCCGACTTCCCATTTCGAGACGGCCTGTGCCGTGACGCCGAGGTAGTCCGCCAGGCGGTCCTGCGTCATGTCGGCCTTCTTGCGCAGGTCTTTGATTTTCTG
>JAFPWV010000108.1 GCA_017412675.1 Clostridia bacterium | reverse complement strand
CTGATCGACCGTGCGCTCTACCGGCAGAGACCCGACCTGGTCTATACCGGGCGCACGCTCTTCGGCGCGAAGCCCCCGAAGGGTCAGGAACTCGACGACCACTACTTCGGCGCGATCAAGCCGCGCGTACAGGCGTATATGGAGGATCTCAATGAGGAGCTCTGGAAGCTCGGCATCCTCGCCAAGACCGAACACAACGAGGTCGCGCCCGCCCAGCATGAGCTCGCGCCGATCTATTCGACCACCAACGTCGCGACGGACCACAACCAGCTCACGATGGAGATCATGCAGAAGGTCGCGGCGAAGCACGGGCTGGTGTGCCTCCTGCATGAAAAACCTTTCGCCGGCGTGAACGGCTCCGGCAAGCACAACAACTGGTCGATCGCGACGGACACGGGCGTCAACCTGCTCTCCCCGGGCGAGACGCCGTATGAGAACGCGCAGTTTTTGACCTTCCTCTGCGCCGTGATCCAGGCGGTGGACGACTATGCCGATCTGCTCCGCATCTCCGTGGCGACGGCCGGGAACGATCACCGTCTCGGCGCGAACGAGGCCCCGCCCGCCGTGGTGTCGATGTTCCTCGGCGACGAGCTGACCGCCGTTCTCGACGCCATCGAGGCGGACAAGCCGTACAGCGCGGCGGAGAAGACGGTCATGAAGCTCGGCGTCGACGTGCTCCCGAAGTTCCGCCGCGACGCCACAGACCGCAACCGCACCTCGCCCTTCGCCTTCACCGGCAACAAGTTCGAGTTCCGTATGCTCGGCTCGTCAAACTCCATCGCCTGCGCGAACATCATGCTCAACGCGGCGGTGGCCGAGAGCCTGAAGCAGTTCGCCGACCGGCTCGAAGGCGCGGATGATTTTGAAGAAACGCTCCATCAGCTGATCCGTGACGTCGTGCGGGCACACCGCAGGATCCTCTTCAACGGCAACGGCTACGACGACGCCTGGATCAAAGAGGCGACCGAGGTCCGCGGACTGCCGAACTACCGCACGACGCCGGACTGCTTCCCGGAGCTGCTGTCGGACAAGAACGTCGCAATGCTCACCTCCCACGGCGTCTTCACGGTCGAGGAGCTCAAGTCCCGGTACGAGATCATGCTCGAAAACTACTGCAAGACCGTCCTGATCGAGGCGAACACCATGATCGACATGACGCGGCGGCAGATCCTTCCGGCGGTCGAAAAGTATTCCGCGACCCTTGCGGCACAGGCGGCAGCCAAGAAAGCCGTCTCGACCGGGATCGCCTGCAAATATGAGATCAAGACCGCGGAAAAGCTCTCCGCCCTGGCCGACGAGATCGAAGACCGGGTCGACGCGCTCGAAGAAACGGCCGATGCCGCGCGCAAAATCGAGGAGATCGGTCCGCAGTCCTTCGCCATCCGCGACACGGTGCTCACGGCCATGACCGCTCTGCGCGCGCGCTGCGATGAGGCGGAAACGGTCACCGCGGCGGAATTCTGGCCGATGCCGACGTACGGCGAACTCCTGTTCAGCGTGAACTAAGAAAGAGCGATGAGCGCTTCGCGAAGTCAGAAGAAAACGGAGCACAGGTTCTCTCTTTCCCGTTCTCCCAACGCGCCGCAGGCGCTCATCACTTTTGCGAAGCAAAATCATAACCGTAAACTCCATAACTCCTAATCGTAAGGTGTATTTATGACTTATTCATCTGTCAATACCATCTGGGTCCTGCTGGGGGCCGCACTCGTCTTCTTCATGCAGGCCGGGTTCTCGATGTGCGAAGCCGGGTTCACCCGGGCGAAAAACACGGGCAACATCCTGATGAAGAACCTCATGGACTTCTGCATCGGTACGCCCGCCTTCTGGCTCGTTGGCTTCGGGATCATGTTCGGGTCGGGCACCGCGCTCTTCGGGCGTCTCGATCCGCTCATCATGGGAGATTACAGCTACATCCTCCCCGCGGGCGTCCCGCTCTGGGCCTTCGCCATCTTCCAGACCGTCTTCTGCGCCACCTCGGCGACCATCGTCTCCGGAGCGATGGCGGAGCGGACGAAATTCTCCGCCTACTGCATCTATTCCCTCTGCATCTCGCTCTTCATCTACCCGGTCTCCGGGCATTGGATCTGGGGCGGGGGCTGGCTTGCCGCGCTCGGCTTCCATGATTTCGCGGGCTCGACCTGCGTCCACATGGTCGGCGGCGTCTGCGCGTGCATCGGTGCGGCGATCCTCGGTCCGCGCATCGGCAAGTACGATCAAAAGGGCAAGCCTCACGCGATCCTCGGCCACAACCTGACCGTCGCGGCGCTCGGCGTGTTCATCCTCTGGTTCTGCTGGTTCGGCTTCAACGGCGCGTCCACCGTCGGAATGGATTCGGATGCCCTCGTTGAGAGCGCGGGGCTCGTCTTCTTCAACACCAACCTCTGCGCCGCCGTCGCCTGCTGCACGACGCTCGTGATCACATGGCTCCGCTATCGGAAGCCCGACGTCTCGATGACGTACAACGCGGCGCTCGCCGGGCTGGTCGGCATCACGGCGGGGTGCGACGCGGTCTCCCCGATCGGAGCGGCGGTCATGGGCCTCGTTTTCGGCGCGGTGATCGTCTTCTCCGTGGAGTTCTTCGATAAAACCGCGAAGATCGACGATCCGGTCGGCGCGATCTCGGTGCACGGCGTCTGCGGCGCGCTGGGGACCATCCTCACGGGCCTCTTCGCGACGGGCGTTTCCACCGAAAAGGGCGTCTTCTACGGCGGGGGATTTCACTTCCTCGGCGTGCAGACGCTCGGCGTCGTCAGCGTCGCGGCGTATGTCGCCGTCATCATTTCAGTCGTCTTCCTGATCCTGAAAAAGACCGTCGGACTCCGTGCGGAACCGGCTGACGAGATCCAGGGCCTCGACGTCTCGGAGCACGGGCTGCTGACCGCTTATGCCGGCTTCGCCATGTCGCCCGACACCTCGAGCACGGATGCGGAAGCCGCACCTTCCCCGATCGTCGTGACGGGTGACACCCCGCCCGCGGAAGCGGTGACGGTGCATCGCGTGCCGTCCTTCGAGGAGGGCCGGCCGAAGTTCACGAAGGTGGAGATCATCTGCAAGGAAAGCCGGTTTGAATCGCTGAAGAACGCCATGACCGATCTCGGCATCACCGGCATGACGGTATCCCACGTCCTCGGCTGCGGTCAGCAGAAGGGACGGACGGAATACTATCGCGGCATCGCGGTCGAAGCGACGCTTCTGCCGAAGGTGCAGGTCGACATCGTCGTGTCGAAGATCCCGGTCCGCGCAGTCATCGAGACGGCGAAGAAGGTCCTCTACACCGGCCATATCGGCGACGGCAAGATCTTCGTCTATGACGTCGAAAACGTCGTGAAGGTGCGCACGGGCGAAGAAGGCTACGACGCGCTGCAGGACGTAGAATAAGAAGATATGAGCGCCTTCGGCACGTTAACAGTTATGATTGACGCCTCTGCGTCAAGTGATGATCCGCCTTCGGCGAAGTTGGGAGAGACGGAACAGCGTTTTTCCCGTTCCCCAAACGCGGCTCAGCCGCTCATCACTCCATCACTTGCCAAAGGCAACCATCACTCCCTCACTTGCCGCAGGCAATCATAACTTGCCGAAGGCAACCATCACTCCATCACTTGCCGAAGGCAACCATCACTCCATTACTTGGCCATCACTCTTTCCGTCGAAGCACGAGGAAGGATATCACCGTATGTGTTCCATCATGACTTGCTATACCTCCTCCGTCAGGGAGGCAGAATTCCGCGAGGGGTTTGAACGGACAAAATCCCGCGGACCGGATGACAGCCAGATCCTCGAAAAGGACGGCCTCCGCATGGCGTTCCACCGGCTTTCCATCATGGGACTTTCGCCGGAGGGGATGCAGCCCTTCGAGCGGGACGGCTCGCTCCTCGTCTGCAACGGGGAGATCTACGGCTTCCGCGCGCTGCGGGACGACCTCCGGGAGCGGGGCTATTCGTTCGAGAGCGATTCGGACTGCGAGATCCTTCTGCCTCTGTGGTTTGAATACGGACCGGACATGTTCCCTCTCCTCGACGCGGAATTCGCGTGCGTCCTGTACGACGGGAAGAGCGGCAGTC
This sequence comes from Clostridia bacterium, assembly GCA_017412675.1. Lineage (GTDB taxonomy): Bacteria > Bacillota > Clostridia > Oscillospirales > CAG-272 > UMGS1696. The sequence continues at coordinate 5,409 of JAFPWV010000108.1, read as the reverse complement.
TGGTCGCCGCGCGCGATCCCATCGGCATCCGGCCCCTGTTTTACGGTTACGGTCCGGACGGGAAGATCCTCTTCGCGTCGGAGGCGAAAAACCTCGTCGGGCTGACGGAGCGGATCGTTCCCTTCCCGCCGGGATGTTACTGGAAGGACGGCGCATTTGTCCGGTATTCCGACATCGCCCGCCCGTCCCGCGTGATCCGGTGCGATCTCGACGAGGCGTGCCGCGCCATCCGGGAAAAGCTCATCGCAGGGGTCGAAAAGCGCCTCGTCGCGGACGTGAACGTCGGGTTCCTGCTCTCGGGCGGACTCGATTCCTCCCTCGTGTGCGCCATCGCGCAGAGAAAGAGCGCGCGTCCGATCCGCACCTTCGCCATCGGCATGGAGGGGGACGCCATCGATCTGAAATATGCCCGGCAGGCGGCGGACTTCATCGGCAGCGAGCACACCGAGGTCACGATGACGCGGGAAGAGGTACTCTCCTCGCTCGAGGATGTCATCGCCCTGCTCGGGACCTGGGACATCACGACAATCCGCGCGAGCATGGGCATGTACCTCGTGTGCAAGGCGATTCACGAGAACACGGACATCCGCGTCCTTCTCACCGGGGAGATCTCGGATGAGCTCTTCGGCTACAAATACACCGACTTCGCCCCGGACGCGGCCGCGTTTCAGGCGGAGGCGGAGAAGCGGGTGCGCGAGCTTTATCAGTACGACGTGCTCCGCGCGGACCGGTGCATCTCGGTCAATTCCCTCGAAGCCCGCGTTCCGTTCGGCGACCTCGATTTCGTGAAAACCGTCATGGCGCTCGACCCGGAGATGAAGAGGAACCGGTACGGGAAGGGCAAATACCTCCTGCGCCGGGCCTTCGCGGACGGGAACTGGCTGCCGGACGAGATCCTCTGGCGGGAAAAGGCGGCGTTCTCGGACGCGGTCGGGCACTCGATGGTGGACGATCTGAAGGAATACGCCGAGACGCGCTTCACCGACGCGGAATTCGAGGAAAAGCGGAAGCAATACGCATATTGTCCGCCGTTCACGAAGGAATCCCTCCTGTACCGGGAGATCTTCGAGAAGCACTACCCCGGCCAGGCCGCCATGATCGCGGACTACTGGATGCCGAACAAGAGCTGGAAGGGCTGCGACGTGAACGATCCGTCGGCCCGGGTGCTCTCCAACTACGGCGCAAGCGGAGTGTGAGACAGCAATGGGAATCCATGAAGAATGCGGCGTCTTCGGCGTGTTTTCTCCGGAGCCGACGGACGCGGCGGGACTCGTCTATTACGGTCTCTACGCGCTCCAGCACCGGGGACAGGAATCCTGCGGCATCGTGGTCTGCGACGACGGCATCTTTGTGTCGCACAAGGACATCGGGCTCGTCAGCGAGGTTTTCTCCCATGACGCGCTGAACCGTTTCCCGCGCGGATCGATGGCGGTCGGGCATATCCGCTACGCCACCACGGGAGCGGGCAGCCGATCCAACTGCCAGCCCATCGAGGTCAACCACGTCAAGGGCAGGATGGCGCTCGCGCACAACGGCAATCTCTCGAACGCCGCCGAACTGAGACGCGCGCTGGAGCTCTCCGGAGCGATCTTTCACACCACCTCGGACACGGAAACCATCGCGTACATCGTGACCAAGGAACGCCTCCGGACGCCCTCCATCGAAGACGCGCTTTCCGCGGCGATGACCCAGCTCGACGGCGCGTATTCCCTGGTGCTCATGTCCCCGCAGAAGCTGCTCTGCGCGAGAGACCCCTACGGATTCCGCCCCCTCTGCTTCGGGAAAACGGCGGACGGGGTGTGGGTCGCCGCCTCGGAGAGCTGTGCCCTGAAGGCAGTCGGCGCGGAGCCCATCCGAGACGTCGAGCCGGGAGAGATCCTGGTCTTTACGAAGGACGGCATGATCTCGCGGCGCGAGCATTGCCAGACGAAGCCCCGGCGGTTCTGCGCCTTTGAGTACATTTATTTCTCCCGCCCGGATTCCGTGATCGACGGCGTGTCCGTCCATCTCGCCAGACGCGCGGCGGGTGCGATCCTGGCGCGGTCATGCCCGGCGGACGCGGACATCGTGGTCGGCGTTCCGGATTCGGGCCTCGACGCCGCGCTCGGATTCAGCGAGGCATCCGGGATCCCCTACGGCATCGGACTGATCAAAAACAAGTACATCGGGCGTACCTTCATCTCACCGGGTCAGAACGAGCGGATCGATCAGGTGAAGATCAAGCTCGCGGCGGTGGAAGCGTCCGTGCGGGACCGGCGCGTGGTGCTGATCGACGATTCGATCGTGCGCGGCACCACCAGCGGGCGGATCGTGGGACTGCTGCGGGAGGCCGGCGCGCGGGAGATCCACATGCGCGTTTCCGCCCCGCCCTTTCTCCATCCCTGCTATTACGGCACGGACATCGACTCGCGGGATCATCTCATCGCCTGCAGGCATACGCCGGACGAAATTGCCCGGATCATCGGCGCGGATTCTCTCGGGTATCTGCCGCTTTCCGGACTCGAGGAGATGGTCGGAGGGAAGCCGCTCTGCTCCGCCTGCTTCGACGGGAACTATCCGACGGCGCTCCCGACAGACACGCGGAAAGACCGGTTTGAAGAGAGAATCAGCAGAAAAGAGGAAAAAGGAACATGAATCCAATCAGAAAACTCGTCACCGAAGACGGGGAGGTCTATCCCGGGATTGGTTTCGGCGCGGCTCTTCGGGGCGGCGCCTCTTCGCCGTTTGAACTGGTCTTCAACACCTCGTCCGTCGGGTATCAGGAGATCCTCACCGATCCGTCCTACACCGATCAGGGCGTCGTGTTCGCCTATCCGCTGATCGGGAACTACGGCGTCAACCGCGTCGACGGCGAATCGGGCCGGGTCGCTCCCTCCGCCGCGATCGTGCGCGAGGTCATGGCTGAACCGTCGAACTTCCGTTCGGAAGAGGCGCTGCATGACACGCTGGCCATCGCAGAGGTGCCGGGCATTGCCTCGGTCGACACGCGACGCCTCGTGCGCTCGATCCGGGACCGGGGCAGCCGCCGTGCCGTTCTGGCGGACGCGGACATCCCGGCACAGGACTGTATTGCGCGCATCCGGGAAACGCCCGTTCCGCACGATCAGGTGAGCCGCGTCAGCCCGAAGGAGATCACCGTCGTCCCCGCTGAGGCGGAAGAGCGCCTCGTCATCGCCGCGGTGGACTGCGGGATGAAGGAAAACATCGTCCGCACCCTCCGCCGCCTCGGATGCCGCGTGATCCGCGTGCCGTGGAACACCCCGGCGGAGACGATCGCGTCGTTTTCGCCCGACGGCGTGTTCTTCTCGAACGGTCCCGGCGACCCGGAGAGCGTCCCGGAGACGGCGGATACCGCGCGGAAGCTCATGGGGAGGTTCCCCCTTTTCGGGATCTGCCTCGGGCATCAGATTCTCGCCCTCTCCTGCGGGGCAAAGACCTATAAGATGAAATTCGGACACCGCGGCGGGAATCACCCGGTGAAGGAGCTCTCGACCGGAAAGATCGCGATCACGTCGCAGAACCATTCCTACGCCGTGGACCTCTCCAGCCTTGCGGGGCGCGGACTGACCGTCACGCACGTCAATCTCCTCGACGGGACCGTCGAAGGGCTGGCGGCTCCGGATCGGCGTATGTTTTCCGTGCAGTACCACCCCGAGAGCGCGCCGGGACCGGAGGACAGCACGGCCCTCTTCGACGATTTCATCCGCATGACGGAGGCGTTCCATGCCGAAAAGAAATGACATCCACAAAATCATGGTGATCGGCTCCGGCCCCATCGTCATCGGACAGGCGGCCGAGTTCGACTATGCCGGGACGCAGGCCTGCCTCGCCCTGAAGGAAGAGGGCTACGGAGTCGTCCTCGTCAACTCCAATCCCGCGACGATCATGACGGACACGGAGATCGCCGACCGGGTGTACATGGAGCCGCTGACCCTCGAATTCGTCGCCCGCATCCTGCGCACGGAGCGCCCGGACGCCATCCTCCCCGGGATCGGCGGGCAGACGGGACTGAACCTCGCCATGCAGCTCGAAAAGAAGGGCATCCTCCGAGAATGCCGCGTTGAGCTGCTCGGGACAAAGAGCAGATCCATCGAGGCGGCGGAGGACCGGGAGAAATTCAAGGCCCTCTGCGAATCGCTCGGCGAGCCCGTTCTCCCCTCGGACGTCGCGCACACGCCGCAAGAAGGCCGGAAGATCGCCGCGCAGATCGGCTATCCGGTCGTTCTGAGGCCCGCGTTCACCCTCGGGGGCACGGGCGGGGGATTCGCCGAAAACGAAGACGAGCTCCTCCCCTTGATCCGGCGGGGACTCGAGCTGTCCCCCGTCTCCGAAGTCCTCGTCGAAAAGAGCGTGAAGGGCTGGAAGGAGATCGAATTTGAGGTCATGCGGGACAAGAACGACACCGCCGTCGCCGTCTGTTCGATGGAAAACATCGATCCGGTCGGCGTGCACACCGGGGATTCCGCGGTCGTCGCCCCCTGCCAGACCCTTGCGAACCGGGAATATCAGATGCTGCGCTCGTCGGCGTTGAAAATCATCCGCGCGCTCGGAATCGAGGGAGGCTGCAACGTGCAGTTCGCTCTGGACCCCGCTTCGTTCCGGTATGCGGTGATCGAGGTCAATCCGCGCGTGTCCCGGTCCTCCGCCCTCGCGTCGAAGGCGACCGGCTATCCCATCGCGCGGGTCTCCGCCAAGATCGGCGTCGGCATGACCCTCGACGAGATCCCGCTCGCCAACACCCCGGCGTCGTTCGAGCCCGCGCCCGATTACGTCGTGACGAAGCTGCCGCGCTTTCCCTTCGACAAGCTGCCCGGTGCGAACCGCGTCCTCGGCACGCAGATGAAGGCGACGGGCGAGGTCATGAGCGTCGGGCGGACCTTCCCGGAAAGCCTCCTCAAAGCCGTGCGCTCCCTCGAGACAGGACACCTCCATCTCGATTCGGACAAGCTCGCCGCAAAACCGACCGACGAGCTGCTCGCATTCATCCGGGATCCCGCTGACGAGCGGCTCTTCGCGCTGGCGGAGCTGCTGCGGCGCGGAGAAACGCCCGAAACCCTGCACCGTCTCACCGGCATCGACAGGTTCTTCCTCACGCAGATCAAGCGCATCACGGATCGGGAAACGGAACTCGCGGCGCATCCCTTCGATCCGGATCTCCTCCGGGGATCGAAGCGCATGGGATTCGCGGACAAGACGATCGCCGGGCTCTGGCATACGGATGAGGCGGCGGTCCGGGATCTGCGGCAGAAGAACGGCATCCTGCCGGTCTACAAGATGATCGACACCTGCGCGGCGGAATTCGCAAGCTATGTGCCGTACTTCTATTCCACATACGAAGAAGAAAACGAATCGATCGTCTCGGACAAAAAGAAGATCCTCGTCCTCGGCTCCGGTCCGATCCGCATCGGG
>JAFPWV010000001.1 GCA_017412675.1 Clostridia bacterium | reverse complement strand
GCGTTATGCCCCATTGAACGGAGCTTCAGAATGAAAAAGGAGGTTGTACCTGAGGCAGGGTGGATTCCCAAGGCGGGAACGGCCTTGGGCGGCGGTGATCCCCAAGAGGCTGGCCGCGGAAGCCTCTTGGGTCCCGTCCGGAAGGACAAATAAACAATCGACTTGGTCGATTCCAAATCCGCAAGCGTCAGCGCGCAAGCGAAAGAAAAGGCGTACCTTCTTCAGGTACGCACTAATCAATATTGGTGAACGAACTTGCCGCAGGCGCGCTTTTCCGTATGCCACAGACACACTTCGCGCCAAGGCGAGTTCGTCTCGTGCCCGCAGGGGCTCCCCACTGTCCCCGGGCACCGCCCGGTGTTTCACGTGAAACATTGGCTGCGCCGTTCTTACGTCTGCGCCGCCTTCTCCATCTCCTTGATCTTGTCCCGGAGAAACGCCGCTTCCTCGAAGCGCAGCTCCTTCGCGCATTGCTTCATCTCCTCGCGGAGGCGCTCGATCTCCTCGACGGGCGACGCGGCAGGATGGTCCGAGGGCAGCTGCGTGCCGTTCTTCTTCTCGCCCCGGCGGGATTTTTTGTTCTTGTTCTCGTCCGAGACGCCGATCCGGATGAGATCCGCGACCTTCTTCGTGACCGTCTGCGGGACGATGCCGTGCGCCTGATTGTACGCCGTCTGGATCGCGCGGCGGCGCTCCGTTTCGTCGATCGCGGCGCGCATGGATTCGGTGATGTGGTCGGCGTAGAGGAGCACCTTGCCGTTCGCGTTGCGGGCCGCCCGTCCGATCATCTGGATGAGCGAGCGCGTCGAGCGGAATAGCCCCTCCTTGTCCGCGTCGAGAATGGCGACAAGTGTCACCTCCGGCAGGTCGATGCCTTCGCGCAGCAGATTGATGCCCACGAGCACGTCGTACAGACCGAGACGCAGATTGCGGATCAGCTCCGTGCGCTCCATCGTTTCGATGTTGTGGTGGATGTACTTCACGCGAATGCCCTGCTCGTCGAGGTATTCCGCGAGGTCCTCCGCCATCTTGCGCGTCAGGGTCGTCACGAGCACGCGCTCCCCGCGGGACGTGCGGTCGCGGATCTCCCCGATGAGGTCGTCGACCTGGGTTTCGACGGGGCGGACCTCCACTTCGGGATCCACGAGACCCGTCGGACGGATGATCTGCTCCACCGTTTGCTCCGAGACCGAAGCCTCGAAGTCCGCGGGCGTCGCCGAGACCATGATCGTCTGGTTGATCTTGTCGGTGAATTCTTCGAAGAAGAGCGGCCGGTTGTCGAACGCGGAGGGCAGGCGGAAGCCGTATTCCACAAGGTTGGTCTTGCGGGCCCGGTCGCCGCCGCTCATGCCGCGCACCTGCGGGATCGTGACGTGGCTCTCGTCGATGAAGAGCAGAAAATCCTTCGGGAAATAGTCGAGGAGGCAGTACGGCGTGGATCCGGGCGCGCGGCCGGCGAAGATGCGGGAGTAATTCTCGATCCCGGAGCAGAAGCCCACCTCGCGCAGCATTTCGAGGTCGTAGCGCGTGCGCTCCTCGATGCGCTGGGCTTCGAGCAGGCGGTCCTGCGAACGGAACCACTCGACGCGCTCCTCCATCTCCTCCTCGATCTCCCGGAACGCCCGCTCGCGCATCGCCGGATCGACCATGTAGTGCGTCGCCGGGTAGATCGCAACGTAGTTCAAAACCTCATAGACCTCACCCGTGAGCGGGGAGACCTCGGAGATGCGGTCGATCTCGTCGCCGAAGAATTCGACGCGGACGGCGCGGTCGGTGTAGCCCGCCGGATAGACCTCGAGCACGTCGCCGCGGACGCGGAACTTGTCGCGCACGAAGTTCACGTCGTTGCGCTCGTACGCCACGGAGACGAGGCGCGCCATGACCTCGTTCATCGAGATCTCCATGCCCTGACGCAGCCCCACGATCTGGCCCGCGTACTCCTCCGGCGGACCGAGGGAGTAGATGCAGGAGACCGAGGAGACGATGATGACGTCGCGCCGCTCGAAGAGGGCCGAGGTGGCGGAGTGGCGGAGCTTGTCGATCTCGTCGTTGATGAGCGCGTCCTTTTCGATGTACATGTCCTTGCCGGGGATGTAGGCCTCGGGCTGGTAGTAGTCGTAATAGGAGACAAAGTACTCGACGGCGTTGTCGGGGAAGAATTCCCGGAACTCGGTGCAGAGCTGGGCCGCGAGGGTCTTGTTGTGGGAGAGGACGAGGGTCGGGCGGTTGCAGTTGGCGATGACGTTGGCCATCGTGAACGTCTTGCCGGAGCCGGTGACGCCGAGGAGGGTCTGCCAGCGCATGCCCCGCTCGACGCCCTCGGTGAGGCGCGCGATGGCGTCAGGCTGGTCCCCGGTCGGCTGAAACGGCGCCACGAGGTGGAATTTGTTGTCTTTCATGCGAAACGGTCAAGAGCTCCTTGGAGAGTGGAGGATGGGGTGGATTTATTATAGCATACCGGCGAGGGGGTGTCAATGCGTTGAGAATTCAGAATTCAGAATTAAGAATTAAGAATGAGAAGAGAGAGTGGGAGGCCGGGCGCGACGGATCCTTCTGAATTCATCATTCTGAATTCCGAATTCCCTTGCATTCCCCTCCGCTTTGTGGTATAATTACTCTGAATCCGTATCTTCTCAAAAAGGACCCTTGATTTTTCCATGAAACAGAAAAAAACGAAAGACCCGCGGATCGGGATCGTGGGCGGACAGGCCGTGCTCGAAGGCGTGATGATGAAATCCGGCGACCGCTGCTCCCTGGCTGTGCGCACACCCGACGGCGGGATCACCCTCGATAACTCCACCCACCCTTCCCTGCGTTCCAGGCACAAGGCGGCGAATCTCCCCCTCGTCCGCGGCGTGATCGCGTTCGTCGAGCAGCTGCGCCTGTCCATGGACATGCTCACCAAATCCGCCGACATGCAGGGCATCGACATGGACGAGCCGGAGACCAAGTTTGAAAAATGGCTGGCCGACCGGTTCGGGGACAAACTCATGTCCGTCGTCGCGGGCATCGGGACGGTGCTCGGGCTCGTGCTCGGCGTCGGGCTCTTCCTCATGCTCCCGACCTTCGCGGCCAAGGGGATCGACTATTTATCCGGCGGCGTGATCGGACAGTACCGCGTCCTGCGCTCGCTCGTCGAAGGGCTGGTGCGCATTGCGATCTTCATTCTCTATGTCTGGGGCGTGTCGCTGCTGCCGGATATCCGGCGCACCTACGAATACCACGGCGCGGAGCACAAATCCGTCGCGTGCTTCGAGCGCGGGCTGGAGCTCACGCCGGAGAACGCCCGGGGCTGCACGCGTTTCCACCCCCGCTGCGGGACGAGCTTCATCTTCGTGATGCTGCTGCTCTCGATCATTGTGAATTCCTTCCTCACCTGGGACAACGTGTGGGTGCGGTTCGGCTCGAAGCTTTTGATGATCCCCCTGATCGTCGGCGTGGGCTTTGAGTTCATCCGCTACGCGGGCGGGCATACGAACCTCTTCACCCGGATCGTGTCCGCGCCGGGCCTCTGGATGCAGCGGATCACCACGCGCGAGCCGGACGACAGCCAGCTCGAAGTCGCCCTCACGGCATTAAAGAACGCTATCCCCGTCGAATTCGGCGGCATCGTGCAGCCCTCGGGCAAGCTGCAGCCGGACGGAACGACGTGTGCGGCGGCGGAAGAAGAGGATGCGGAATGAGGGAACGTCCCGCATCGTTTCCGCACCGCACGCCGTCATTCTGAATTCTGATTCTTTTCCCTTCTAAAATTATTGCGAACACAGGTCGTTCGAGCCCCCCTCATCAGTCACTTCGTGACAGCTTCCCCACGGAGGGGGAAGCCTCACAACATACAGCGTTTCTTAACAGAAGACGGTTTCCGTGGAGGATTGGTGCTGGTTGCAGAATGGCGCTGCACTCTCCTTGTTGCCTTCCCCCGCCGTGGGGAAGGTGCCCGATAGGGCGGATGAGGGGGCTTTGCAACATTTCAGACAGAAAACAGTATGAATTCTTAATTCCTCATTCAGCCATGACCTTTTCTGAACTTTCTTCCCGTTTGATTTGCGCCGGGATCGCACCGGACGACGCGCGGCACGAAGCCCTCCTCCTCGCCGAGCGCTTTGCCGGGGTCTCCCCCGCGATGCTTCTGGCGAACCGGGAGCGGGAACTCGATTCCCTCGCCCTCGCTCATGCCGTCGAGAGGAGATGCGCCCGCGAGCCGCTGCAATACATTCTCGGCGAATGGGAATTCTGCGGCCTCTGCATCAAGGTCGACGGGCGCTGCCTCATCCCGCGGCCGGACACCGAGATCGTCGCGGAGCGGGCGGCGGCGCTTTTGCCGGATAACGGACGCTTCCTCGACCTCTGCACCGGATCGGGCTGCATCGCGGCGGCGGTGTGCGCCTTGAGTGCAGACCGGCACACGACCGGGGTCGCCCTCGAGCTGATCCCGGAGACGGCCCGGCTCGCCCGGGAGAACCTCGAAGCCCTCGGATTCGCTGACCGGTGCACCGTGGTGACGGCGGATCTGCGGGACGATCCCTTTGGCGAGGGCGACGCCCTCTTCGACGTCATCGTCTCGAATCCCCCGTATGTGACGGCACAGGAGATGACCGAACTCGCCCCGGAGCTCGCGTGGGAGCCGCGGGAGGCCCTCACGGACGGCGGGGACGGACTCTCGCTCATCGCCGCGATCCTGCGTCTCTACCGAAAGCACCTCGCCCCGGATGGCGTCCTCCTTCTCGAACACGGCTGGCGGCAGGCCGACGCGGTGCGCCGTATGGCCGAGGCCGAGGGCTATGAATACGCCTGCCTGCGCGATTACGGCGGAAACGTCCGCGCAGCGGAAATGAGGAGAATTCAGAATGGGACGGGGCTGAACATTTTCCGCTGAACCTTCGGCGGTGAGCTGCACGTTTGTGTCATTGCGAGTGCGAAGCCCGTGGCAATCCGTACTCCTTCACAGAACCTGCAGGCATTCTCCGTGGCTTCCTCACACAGACAGGGGACGCGGATTGCCACGTCGCAGGTCGAGGGACCTGCTCCTCGCAATGACACATGATGTGCGTTGCGAAGCCGTCACATTCATCCTTTGCGCTCAAACGGAATTCATTCTTAATTCTTAATTCTGAATTCTGAATTTCACCCCCTACCTCCTAACGATAACAAAGGACCATCCCATCATGCCATACATTCATATTTATGATACGACTCTGCGCGACGGAGAACAGACGCCGGGGGTCCACTTCGGGGTCCGCCAGAAGCTCGACATCGCGCGCCGCCTCGCCAAAACCGGCGTGGACATCATCGAAGCGGGCTTCCCCGCGTCCTCGCACGGCGACATGGAAGCGGTGAAGACCGTCGCCGAGGCATCCGGGAGAGGGGAGCTCGGTGACGCCGTCGTCTCCGCCCTCGCGCGGATGCTGCCCGCCGACATCGACGCCGCGGCCGAAGCGCTCCGGGACGCGAAGCACCGACGCCTGCACATCTTCATCGCGACGAGCGACGTCCACCTCCAGAACAAGCTGCGGATCACGCGGGAGGAGTGCCTTGAGCGCATCCGGACCTGCACCGCCTACGGAAAATCGCTCGGCGCGTTCGACGAGATCGAATTCTCCGCCGAGGACGCGACGCGGTCCGACTTCGACTTCCTCTGTGAGGCCGTGCAGATCGCCGTCGAGGGCGGTGCCGGGATCGTCAACGTGCCGGACACCGTCGGATACACCACGCCCGCGGAGTTCCAGGAGATCCTCATCCGCCTGCGCGGGCGCGTTCCCGGGGACTGGCGCATGAGCGTGCATTGCCACAACGACCTCGGCATGGCGACGGCCAATTCCCTCGCGGCGGCGGAGTGCGGGGCGGAGCAGATCGAATGCACCGTCAACGGCCTCGGCGAGCGGGCGGGCAACGCGGCGATGGAAGAAATCGTCATGGCGCTGAAGGTCCGGCGCGACGCGATCCGGTGCGGGGGCGAGGAGCTCGTCTGCGGCATCGTGACGCAGGAGATCACCGAGACGAGCCGCCTGGTCGCTTCCCTGTCGGGCGTGCCGGTGCAGCCGAACAAGGCCGTCGTCGGGCAGAACGCCTTCGCGCACGCGTCCGGGATCCATCAGCATGGCGTCATGGCGGCGCGGGGGACTTACGAGATCATGAATCCCGAGGACCTCGGGCTGAACGCGAACACCATCGTCCTCGGCAAGCTGAGCGGGCGTCACGCGTTCGCCGACCGGGTGGCGCAGATGGGCTATTCCCTGGATCCCGCCGGGATCGACGCGACCTTCGCGCGCTTCAAGGAGGTCGCCGACCGGAAGGCGGTGCTCACGGACGACGATGTGCGCGCGATCGTGGGCGAATACCTCGACTCCCTCGAGGGGAAATACTATCTCGACACCTTCCAGATCCAGTCCGGGAACCACATCCGGGCGATGGCGCTGGTCTCGCTCTCGGCGAAGGACACGAGCGACCCCGCGAAGGAGCCGGTCATCGTGACGGAAGCGGCTCCCGGAGAGGGCCCCATCGACGCGGCGTTCAACGCGGTCAATCGGATCGCCGGCGCGGATGACGGGCACGTGGAGCTCGTCTCGTACGGGATCACCGCGGTCACGGAAGGCACGGACGCCCTCGGCGAGGCGCGCGTCAAGATCGCCGACTGTGAGAGCGGGACCGTGTTCACCGGCCGCGGCGTCTCCACCGACGTCATCAAGGCGTCCATCAAGGCCTACCTCGGGGCGATCAACAAATGGGAGAAAATGAAGAATTAAGAATTCAGAATTAAGAATGATGAATGATTCATTCTGAATTCTGCATTCTGAATTCTGCATTCACAACACTCATCACCATCATGAAAATCGAAATCTATGATACCACCCTCCGCGACGGGGCGCAGGGTGTCGGCGTGGAGTTCTCCGATGACGACCGGCGCCGCGTGATTCACGTCCTCGACCGGCTGGGCGTAGACTACATTGAAGCCGGCATGATCACCGACGCGGCGTCCGAGGCGTTCTTTGAGACGCTCGGGCCCATGCAGAAGGAGCTCTCCTGCGCGAAGCTCTGCGTCTTTGCCCCCACGGCGAAGGTCGGCACGGCTGCCGCGGACGATCCCCTCCTGCGGCTGGCGGCGAAGGCTCCGACCCCGGCGGCGGCGGTCTTCGGCAAGGCGTGGCTCTGGCAGGTCACCGAGGTCCTCGGCGCGACGGCGGAGGAAAACCTCCGGCTCATCCGGGACAGCGTCTCCTATCTCGTCTCGTCCGGGAAGGAGGTCCTCTTCGACGCCGAACACTTCTTCGACGGCTGGGCGGACAATCCGGACTACGCCATGTCCGTGGTGGACGCGGCGTTCGAGGCGGGCGCGTCGCGGGTCGTGCTGTGCGACACCAACGGGGGGATGCTCCCGGACGTCGTGGGGCTCGTGACGGGCGCCGTGTGCCGGAAGTACGACCGGGTGGGCATCCATTGCCACAACGACATGGGCATGGCCGCCGCGTGCTCCGTTGCCGCCGTTCTCGCGGGCGCGTCCCATGTGCAGGGGACCGTGTCCGGGATCGGCGAGCGGTGCGGCAACGCCAACCTCAACACGCTCATCCCCGTCCTCCAGTGCAAGCTCGGCTTCGACTGCATCGGCGAGCGCCTGTCCGCCTTGACGTCCGCGGCCCGTGCCGTCTCCGACGCCGCCAACCTCTCCTTCGACGAGAGCGAGCCCTTTGTCGGCGGCTATGCGTTCACCCACAAGGCCGGGACCCACATCGACGGCGTGACGAAGCGTCCGCGCTCCTTCGAGCACATCGATCCCGCGGCCGTCGGCAACGAGCGGAACACCGTCGTCAGCGGGCTGAGCGGGCGGGCGGCCATCGTCGACAAGATGCGCGCGGCCTTCCCCGAGGAGCGCTTCTCGAAGGACGATCCCCGCGTCCTGTGTGCCGCCTCCATGATCCGCGAGCGCGAGGCCGAGGGCTTCGACTACGAGGATGCCTCCGCGTCGCTCATGCTGGTCCTCGACGAGGCGCTCGGCGTGCGGCAGTCCTTCTTCCGCCTCGAATCGCTGAAGGTGATCGTGGATGAGAACGCGGGCGACGCCTTCTCCGCATCGGCGGTGATCAAGATCGCCGTCGGCGAGCGGGAATACCTCACGGCGGGCGAGGGGAACGGCCCGGTCAACGCGATCGACGAGGCGCTGCGACGCGCGCTCTTGCGCTTCTATCCCCAGATCGCCGAGATGCACCTCACGGACTACCGCGTCCGCGTCCTCGATTCCCGTGCGACGGCGTCGGCGGTCCGCGTGGCGATCGAATCGACGGACGGCCGGTCGGTGTGGCGCACGGTCGGGGTCTCCTCCGACGTCATCAACGCCAGCTGGCAGGCACTCAGGGACTCGGTCGAATATATGCTCAAAACGAGACAAAATGAGGAATGAAAGCAAATTCAGAAATCAGAATGGAAACAACCTTCATTCTTAATTCTGAATTCTGAATTCCTCATTCCTCCCTCCCAACACTAACGAAAGGCAAGCACATACCATCATGAACACCATTCTCCTCCTCTTCGGCGGGAAGTCCTCGGAATACGAGGTTTCCCTTTCCTCTGCGACCGGAGCTTATCAGAACATCGACCGCCGGAAATACAACGTTCTCCTCTGCGGGATCACCAAGGACGAGGGCCGCTTCTGGCTCTATGAGGACGATCCCCAAAAGATCGCGGACGGCACCTGGACCGACGGGCGGAAATTCCCGCTCTCCGTCGATCTCTCAAACGGCACGCTCTCGGTCGACCGGGATGGCACGATCGAGCACATCCGTCCGGACGCCGTGCTCCCGATGATCCACGGGAAGTTCTGCGAGGACGGGACGCTGCAGGGGCTCTTCGCCGTGGCGGGGATCCCGGTCGTCGGGTGTGACTGCCAGGCGTCCGCCGTCTGCATGGATAAGGCGGTGACGAAGGCGATCGTCATAGCGGAGACCGGCGTGAGGACCGCGCGCGGCATCGTCGTGAAGTGCGTCGGAGAGGCCTGTCCCGATGAGGCGCGGATCAAGGAAGCCCGCCGCGAGGCCGAAGCCGCCTTCGGATACCCGATGTTCGTCAAGCCCGCGCGGGCCGGTTCGTCCGTCGGGGTGAACAAGGTGAAGAAGCCGGAGGAGTTCGCGCGCGCCCTGAAGCTCGCGTTCGCGGAGGACTCGAAGGTCCTCGTCGAGGAGGCGATCAACGGCCGGGAGATCGAGGTCGCGGTCCTCGAAGAGGGCGGGGTCTACACCGTCGCTCATCCAGCGGAGATCGACTGCGGTTCGTCGGAATTCTACGATTACGAGACGAAATACATCAGCGACGCGTCGTCGTTCTACATCCCCGCGCGGATCCCCGAGGCGGCGCAGGAGGAAGTGCGCGGCTGTGCCGAGGCGATCTTCCGCGCGCTGGACTGCCGGGGGCTCGCCCGCGTGGACTTCTTCTATACGCGCGACGGCGGGGAAATCGTGTTCAACGAGATCAACACGCTGCCGGGATTTACGCCGATCTCGATGTACCCGAAGATGATGATCAACGACGGGATCGCGTACGGCGCGCTGCTCGACAGGCTGATCGGGAGTGCGATCGCAAAATGAAGGCTTGCGCCGGGCGGTACCCGGTGACAGCGGGGAGCCCCCGCGGGCAAAAGGCGGGCTCACCGGGCGGTGCCCGGAGACAGCGGGGAGCCCCCGCGGGCAAAAGGCGGGCTCACCGGGCGGTGCCCGGAGACAGCGGGGAGCCCCCGCGGGCAAAAGGCGGGCTCACTGCGCAAGCCCGCGAAGAGCAGGTTGGGTCGCTCATTCTGCCTGCG
>JAFPWV010000107.1 GCA_017412675.1 Clostridia bacterium | reverse complement strand
GATCATGCAATCGAGGTGTTCGAGGCCGATGAGCGCCCGGTAGGTGTCGTAGAAGAGCCATGCCCCGTCGCAGCCGTAGAAGAACCGCCGCCCGTCGTCCTTCGATTCGACGACGAAATGCATCGGGTTCTCCGCCGTCCGGTGATTCGCCGGGTACGCGCGGACGGTGTAATGCGCGAGCTCCAGCGTGTCCCAGGGGTTCGTCACGTGAAACGACGCGCCTGCCGCTTCGAGGAGCGCGACGCTCTCCGGGGAATAGTGGTCCGAATGCCGGTGGGTGCAGATCACGTCCGTCACCCCGGCGTAGAGATCGCGATAGCCGAAGGTCTTCTCGAATTCAAAGATGCACGCGCCGGGATCGATCAGGAGCCGCCCGTCCACGAGCAGGGAAGCGTTGCGGCGGAAATCGATCGAGGCGTCCGCCCGGGAGAGGTCCCAGTCCGCGGCGCCCGTGCCGAGAAAATGCAGCTTCATCCCGCGCCTCCTCAGTCGACGGTCATCTCGAACGAGACGATGTATTCGGAAAACGTGACGGTGAAGGTATAGGACCCCGCCGGGATCGGTTCGGAGGGCAGCAGCGCGACGCCGAGATAGTCTTCGCCGGCTTCAAGCTCCGGGTGCTTCGAGGTGACGATGGACGCCGGGACCGACATGGCGGAGCCGTCGGAGATCATGCCGATGTACGCGGCCTCGTTCTCCTCATACCAGATCTCATGGTTGGTGAAGTAGAGGATCAGCTCGCCGTTCTGGAAATACGGCTTGCTCTCGAGCTCGAGCGGCTTCATCGAGACGTAGACGGGGTCGGTCGGCGCGGCGGGCTCGTCTGCGGGTTCTTCTTCGGGTACGTCCGCGGGGGCGGAGGCGGGCTGTTCTATGGCGACGTCGGCGTGTTCCTCCTCATCGGGGAGGGGCTCCGCGTTCTTCAGGGTGCACGATGCGGCGGTGAGGAGGAGAACGGCGGAGAGGGCGGCGGCGATACGTTTCATGGTGATGTCTCCTTGTCGGGTACGGCGGCAGGGAAGCCGTCTGTGTTGATATTCTACCACAGAATTCCCGCGGATGTCAACACGGAATCATGAATTTTCGGTGACTTGCGGGAAAAGAAACGGGGATGAGCGCGCCGGGGGACGATCTTTTATGCGCTTTGCCGAAAAAAGAATGAAGCAGAGGAGTTGACACAAAGGCGGAAATATGGTATAATAACCCTTTGAACGGGCCGTGATGGGCCTGTCTCTCTGCCGCCGAAAATATTGCGTCGGCGGTCTGAAGTCCATAGGGAGGTTACCAAATGGAAAAGATCATCAACTCTTACGAGACCCTCTTTGTCATCGATCCCGATCTGACCGAGGAAGCGACGAAAGCGCTCGTGGAAAAGTTCACGAAGCTGATTTCCGACAACGGCGAGATCGAGACGGTCGACGAGTGGGGCAAGCGCAGACTCGCCTACCCCATCAACGACAAGCCGGAAGGCTACTACGTCCTGGTAAACTTCAAGAGCGAAGCGTCTCTTCCCAGCGAACTGGAAAGAATCTTCGGCATCACCGAAGGCATCCTCCGTTCCATCGTGATCCGTCACGAGGAGAAGAAGCCCTCCGCAAAGAAGCCTGCCCCGAAGGCCGAAGCGTAAAGAATTGCATACGCAGAGGAACTGAATCATGGCAAACTTCAATTTCAACAAAGTCATCCTCGGCGGACGCCTGACCGCGGATCCGGAGCTGAAAACCACGCCTTCCGGGATCCCCGTCACGTCCTTCACGGTTGCAGTCAACCGCCGCTCCAAGAGCGAGGATGCGCAGGCGGATTTTCTCAACGTGACCGCCTGGAGACAGACCGCGGAGTTCGTCACCCGCTACTTCCGCAAGGGCAGCTCGATCTGCGTCGTCGGCTCGATCCAGACTCGTTCCTGGACCGACCAGAACAACCAGAAGCGCTTTGCCACGGAAATCGTCGCGGATGAGGCCTTCTTCGTCGACGCGAAGAGCGAGAGCCCGCTCGTCGTCCGTGAAGCGGCAGCCGCCGGGTTCCAGAACACCCCCGCCCAGTCTACCTCCTATGTTCCCGAAGGCTATTCCAATTTCGGGAATCAGAATGCGTCCGGTTCCCAGAACCAGACCGCTCCCAAATTTGAAGATTTATCGGACGATGAAGAACTGCCGTTCTGACGGCACACGAAAAACGAAGCAAGGAGGCTTCTTGTAAGATGGATACCGAAAAGACCGAAGTCGTTGTCGAAGAAACTGCAGCCCCCGCCGCAGCTCCGGCAGCCAATACCGAAAGAACCGAAAACGCCGCTCCCCAGAGACCGGCTCAGAGACCCAACAGAACCAGAAGAAAGAAAGTCTGCGCATTCTGCACCGACGGAATCGACGAGATCGACTACAAGGACGTCAACCGTCTGAAGAAGTACGTCTCCGAGCGCGCGAAGATCCTGCCGAGAAGAATTTCCGGCACCTGCGCGAAGCATCAGAGACAGCTGACGACCGCCATCAAGCGGGCCCGTCACGTTGCGCTTCTTCCCTATATTTCCGACTGACATGAGAACCGCTGCCGCACCTTTTCCGCGGCGGCGTTTTTCTTGCCCGATAAGGAGGATCTCATGGACCCGAAAGCATTCCCGGTCGTTCCGCTTCCCGCATCTGTCTGGAAGGGCGCCGTCGTTCCGATCCGCTACACGACCGAAACCTATTACGACGTCGTCTCCGAGCGGACGGCGGACGGCTGGCACATCCGGCTGGAGAAGAAGCGCTTCGAGGAGCCCGTGACGCATACGCCGGAGGAATACGATTTCCCGGATAAGCTCTACGAGGATTACCGTCCGGACGCCGAAGCGTGGGGGATTGTCTCGGAGACCGGCGAACTCCTCGGCTGCATCGAGACCTTCCCGGAGGATTGGAGCAACCGCCTCATCGTCTCGGAGATGTGGGTCGCGGAGCCGTACCGCCGCCGGGGACTCGGACATCGCCTCATGGCCGCCGCAAAGGAACGGGCCGAGCGGGAAGGACGGCGCGCGATCATGCTCGAGACCCAGTCCTGCAACACCGGCGCGATCGCCTTCTATGAAAGCGAGGGCTTCGTTCTGATCGGATACGATCTCTGCTGCTATTCCAACCGCGACCGGGAACGCAGGGAAGTGCGCTTTGATTTCGGATACTTCCCGGACAAGGTGCCGAAGAACGGATGAGAATAAACGGAGAAATTGTAAAATACGGAGAAATTGCGCCAAAGCCCTTGTATAAATCCGGAAAATAGGGTACAATATACCGATGGAGGGCTCCGGCTCTCCGCAAACAAGCCCAAATAAACTATATATATTTTGGAGGAATTCACCCATGTCCGTAAGAGTTGCCATTAACGGTTTCGGCCGCATCGGCCGCCTCGCGTTCCGTCAGATGTTCGGCGCCCCGGGTTACGAAGTCGTCGCCATCAACGACCTCACCAGCCCCGACATGCTCGCCCATCTTCTGAAGTACGACACCGCCCAG
>JAFPWV010000106.1 GCA_017412675.1 Clostridia bacterium | reverse complement strand
CGGAAGCACGAAAGCATCACCGGCTCCGTCAACATTTTCGCGGGACTTCTGAAATGCGACCGATGCGGTCGGAACCTCGGCATCTCCAACACCAAGGATCACGTCAAT
This sequence comes from Clostridia bacterium, assembly GCA_017412675.1. GTDB lineage: Bacteria > Bacillota > Clostridia > Oscillospirales > CAG-272 > UMGS1696. The sequence goes on along the minus strand of JAFPWV010000106.1, from coordinate 8,710 downwards.
TACTTCGTCTGTAATACATACAAGAAAAAGGGTCCGGGTCACTGCACCAGCCATTACCTTCCGTATGACGAGCTGTACGGCGCAGTGCTCACTGATCTTCAGGAAGTACTGCATGAAGTCCACTATAATAAGGAAGACTTCATCTGCAGGGTTCTGGAAAGAATCAGCGACAGCGACGGTTCACAGCGACAGCAGACGGAGCGGGAGATCGCGGATCTGGTCAGACGGATCGAAGAACTGTCCTTGAAATACGACAGGCTCTACGACGACCGCCTCGCTGGTCTGCTGTCCGACCGGAAGTTCAAGGAACTCGCGGAACGGTGCGAAGCGGAGCAGACCAAAGCGGAAGAACGGCTCTCTGTACTGAGAAAAAGCATCTCCTCCGAAGGAGAGCCTGAACAGGAACTGAAACAATTTGTCGAGATCGCGGAACAGTACGACGAGATCACGGAACTTGATAAGGAAATGCTGAACCGCCTGATCGCGTCCGTCACCATTGGCGACCGGATCAAAACGGACGGAGTCACGTCGCAGGAAATCACAGTCAACTACAAATTTATCGGGGCGATGTGACGCTCCGATGAGCAAAATCGAGGTCTCCATCACACTTTTTCGGACAAAAACACGCCAGTTTGTATCCCTTCCTACAGCACCGGGTCCAGGGTTCGAGTCCCTGGAGGTGCATGAGAAACGGTTCTTTCTCAAAAGCTGGGGCATTAGCGCAGCTGGGAGCGCACAACACTGGCAGTGTTGGGGTCACGAGTTCGAGTCTCGTATGCTTCATATACACTGATGAAGGTGCAACTAAACAAGTTTGTCCGAGACAGAATCCTGGAGATTAACCACTGGATGAGCAGAGAGATGACAAAACTCGGGAGCCGAATCCCTTTGGGGAAACGGCTCCCTCTTTTCATTCCATGGCATCTATGATTTTTTGAACTGCGTAAGGCTTTGCGTATTTTATATATGCATCACTTATGAAGATGAATTCTTTGCGATGAGGCTCGACCCACATTGAGGGGTACACTTCTATTGTTTTGGTTTTGTTGTTTTTTGTAGCCTTAAGGCCCGTGATCCAGTTGCCGCCGCTCGTGGTCCGTTCGCTGAGGTAGCCCTTTTTCTCGATTGGCGTGTCGACGTAGCCCGGCACCTCGCTCATTTCGTCGCTGATCTCGTCCCACGCGGCGTGAGAGATGGCCAGGATCGTATCGTCCAGATGTTCCGCGTTTTCCGGCGTGTCGAAAAGCGCTTCCTTCTCCTCCGTATTTGGCATTGGCGGATCCGTCATGATTTCTCTAGCTGATATTGCGTCTGAATGCATCCGCAAAACTTACATCTGTACCAATTCTTATAAATAGGACCGCTGCCCAAGTTGCCCGTGTATTCCCGCTCGTGAAGATACATGTGTTGTCCGCAATTCGGGCACAGATAGCTTGTAGGTTCATGGTCATAGGTTACATCGATCCAATAGCACATATCATTCGACCCGCACCAGCTGCCGTATTCCACCGTCGCGGCACAGCCATCCGCAACCCAGTCTCGATCCTCCCCGCCGGAAACCGCATCCAGCTCGTCAAGGGAGAGCTCCTTGTCCGCCTTTTTCTCCTGCGCCTTTTTGAAGATATGCTCCGCTTCCTCCGCCGAGATCTCCTCTTCGGCGGCCCGGACGATTCCCATGACCTCCTTTGCGCTTGCGGCTTTCATGGCCTTCTTTTTGAGTTCTTCTCTGTCGATTGTCATTGTGTTTTCTTTCCTTTTGTTGTTTACTATTTTATAACTCCCCGATGCTTTTCAGCACTGCGTCCTTTTTTTCCTTCCACCCGCCCTTGAAGTATTCGCAGGCAATCAGATCCTTCGCGAGATAATCTGTGGGATGGTCTCGCACGGCGATGGCCCGGCAACCGCCGCAGCAGGCCGTCCGGTATTCGCATTCCTGGCACTCCGGATTGTGCTCCATGAAATCGCTGATGCGGAAATTCACGATGTCCATGTAGAGGGAATCCCGGTCGAGGATATCCTCCAACGGTGTCTCCAGCATGTTTGGAAATTGTTCCTCGATGGGGCCGCCCACTATACTCATGCATGGCAGAACGTTTCCCTTAGGGCTGATGTACATCTCCCGGCGGACGTGGCCACACATCAGTGCCTTGGGGAAGTCCGTCTCCTGGATGTTCTTCTCGTGCAGAGCGGCCAGCTTTTCCATGTCCGTGTCGTAGAGGAAAAAGCCCTCCAGCCCCAACGTCAGGGGCTTACCGTCCTCAAAATAGTGGGGGATGTATTCCAGAAACGCCTCGTACAGCTCCGCCTGCGTGAGATAGTGCTCCGGCTCGTTTTTCCATTCACCTTGGGGAGAGGCGTTGCCGACCTTCATGCTCCGCACGCCCAGGGAGGCCATGAGGTTTACCGATTCCCGGATGCTTCCTACGCTCTCTCGGCATACCACCATGGAAACAGAGGTGGGGATACCGCGATCCCGGCAGTGTTTCAGCGCGTCAACCACGATCCTCTCCGCGCCGGGGACACCGCGCATCCAGTCGTGATGCCCTACGCCATCGAAGCTGAACTGGATAGCGAGGCGCATATGCCGCTTGTCCAGTTCGTCGAGAAAGGCGTCGGTGATGAGAAGGCCGTTGGAGTACAGTGTCGGGACCACCATGCCGCGCTTATGGATCTCGTCCACCAGCTCCCAGAAGTCCCGGCGGAACATGGGCTCGCCACCCGTCAGGTTCAGGTTGTGGATGCCGCAGCGCTGGAACGCGTCCAGCATGGTCATGAGCTGCTCCCAGCTTGGTTCGCCCTGGGCCGCGTGTGGCGCGGACATAAAGCAATGGCGGCACTTATAGTTGCAGCGCCCGGTGCGGGGGAGAAAGCGGTGTACTCTATTTTTCATCTAATCTCCGCATGGCATCTCTGTTAGTGGAAATAGTCAGCGCATCACACACATCTGCCGCAACAAGCTACGGTTCTCTATTGACTACAGTCAAACAAAAGACATGGAGTGACCCTCATTTCAAATGAGGGTAAATCGGAAAGGACAAAAACCATGAATATACCGGAAGATCTTGCCATTACAGCCTTCATAGGCTCATTTGATGAAACGGAACTGGAAAGGATCGAACCGCTTAAGGAGGGGGAGGATCTTTTCTTTCCCGCCATTGAATGTGCAAAGCGGCTCGGATATCACAACCCGCGCGACGCGATCCGGCGGCACTGCAAACGGGAGAAGAAAACGGTGGACGAGATTGTCGTGACAGGAAGACGAAGAGACGGGATTGATGCCGTGCAGGTAATCCACCGGAAGTATATCTGCGAAGGTGATTTCTACCGGCTTCTGTTCCATTCCCGCACGCCAGTAGGAGAACAATTCGCCGACTGGTTGACGGAGGAGGTACTTCCTTCCATACGAACGGAAGGCGCCTGTTTCGGCAGGAAGTTCGCGCGCCTGCTCAGGGAATATACGCAGTCCCAGAAAGACGCGGAGGTGGGAAGGATCACGTCCGAGGAAGCGGAGACAATTCGCAGGGAGTTCTTTGAGGAGGTCAGCGTCATGGCGGAAAAGTTGAAAGACAGCGGAAGCCCCACGTCGTGAAACGCGAGGGGAGTCATGGGGGGATGCCGTCGGTCATACGACCTTTCTTTTCCTGATTGAATTCTGCCCGCCCCGCAGACCGCCTATTCCACCGATTTGAGGCTCTCAGCCATGGGGATCCGGGCGATCCGCCGCCGCATGCAGAGATGCACGACGGCCTCGAAAAGAAACGTCATGACGAGCGCGAAAACGTAGGTCAGAGCGGAGATATGCGGGATGAACGAAACCATGTCCACCTTGATCTGGCTCATGACAAAGCGGTGGAGAAGGATCCCGAGCGGCATTCCGGCAAGCGCGCCGAGCAGCGTCAGTACCCGGTTTTCCCGGAACACGTAGGCGGCCGTCTCACCGCGGTAGAAGCCGAGGACCTTGACCGTCGCGATCTCCCGCACCCGCTCTGTGATGTTGATCTCCGTCAGCTCGTAGAGGACGATGAACGCCAAGAGCCCCGCGCACACGATCACCAGGAGGACGATGTAGTAGAGATTGCGCAGGAAATTCGAGATCCGGTCCTTGACCGCCTGCGTGACCGTGACGTTGACGACGTCATCGCAATCGAGCAGCATCGCGCCTCCCTCATACGGATCGAGGCCCTCCGGCGCGCGGATATAGGCCGTTCTGACGGAAGCGTCCTCTCCGAACGCCGTGCGGTAGGTTTCCTGGGTGAGATAGATATAGCTGTTCACGTAGTTGTCGCAGAGGGATTCGAGTCTCACCTCCGCCGTCTCGTCCCCAGACGCGACTGTCAGCATGTCCCCGGGCTTCACGCCGAGCTGCTCCGCCAGATGCGCATCGATCGTACACGCGCCTTCCCCGGGGAAAGGAATATCCTGCCCCTCGTGCTCCAGCGTGATCATATCGGCAAACGCGCTCCCGGTCTCTTCTGGCACGACAAGGATCGAGGTCTTGACGGTTTTCCGGGAGCGGACTTCGACGGAGCTTTCGTGGAGCCAGAGGATATTTCGGGCGGCGTCAACCTCGGAAAGATCCTCACGTTCCTCTTCCGAAAGCGGATCGGAAACGGTGAGAACATAATCGTAGTGGGCGACGCGGCCGTACTGGACTTCGACAATCCCGGAGATCGAATCCCGGATGCCCGCCCCGGTGAGCAGAAGGGCCGTGCAGCCGCCGATGCCGAGGATCATCATCCAGAGCCGGTTTTTGTAGCGCAGGATATTCCGGGCCGAAACCTTGTGCAGAAAGCTCATGCGCCGCCAGAGGAAGGGGATCCGTTCGAGAAAAACGCGGCGTCCGGCTTTCGGCGCTTTCGGACGGATCAGCTCCGCCGGGCGTTCGGAGAGCACCGCCCGTCCCGTGACCCACGCCGTTCCGACGGAACAGAGTGCCGCAGCGGTAAAGGAAACCCCGAAGAGCAGCGGACTCCTGATGTGGCTGAGGGCAGCGATCGGGCCGTACATGATTTCGTAAACTTTCCAGATGATCTCCGGAATGACGGTCGTGCCGAGCAGGTATCCGCCCACGGACCCGAACACGGCGGCCGACGCGGCATAGAGAAGGTATTTGCGCGAAATTGCCGCGGCGGAATATCCGAGCGCCTTCCGCGTGCCGATCTGCGTCCGCTCTTCGGTGATCATGCGGGTCATGGTCGTCGCGCAGACCAGAGCCGCCACAAGAAAGAAGAAGATCGGGAAGACCCTGCTGATCCCCTGCACGATGGCGGCGTCGTTCTCGAAACAGGCGTACCCCACGTTCGTGAAGCGGTCGAGCGCATAGTTCTTCCGGCTTTCGACCTCGGCGAGCTCCCGCTTCGCGTCCTCGAGTTCCTCACTCTTTTCGGCGAGCGTCCGGCGGTTCTCTTCGATCTCTTCCTCCGCGTCCCGTAAGCTCTCCTTCAGTTCGTCCCGCTGGGACACTGTTTCGTCCAGCCTGATCTTCAGTTCGCCTGCAGTTTCTTCTGCGGCGGATTTTTGTTTTTCCAGTTCGGAGTCGGCTTCGGCGAGCGCAGCTTCGACGGCGGGATGATCGGCGGGCAGCATTTCCGCCGGGATTCCGAGCGCGGCGGCGATTTCTGCCAGAACCGCGTCGTGTGCCGATTCTCTCATGGAATCGAAGGACGCGAGACCGTCTTCGACCTGGGCGATCCCTTCTTCCAGCTGGCGGATCCCGTCCTCCGCCTCTTCGATCCCGTCCCGAAGCTTCGGGAGGTCTTCGGTTTCCGCCTTGTCGAGATCGGCTTGCGCGTCGAGGATCGCCTGTTCCCCGTCCGCGATCTCTTCCCGCGCGTCCGCCGTGGCGCGTTCCAGTCTCGCGGCGGCAGTTTCATCAAGCAGGGATTCGACATGCGGCATGGCATCGTCGGAAAAATCGCGGTACCCGTCCGAGAAGGCGGCGGGGGCGTCCGTTAAGGTGAGATACGCTTCGGTATAGGCTTCCGAATCGAAGGCTTCTGGCGCCAGGTACACGAAGCAGGACACGCTGCCCGTGCCGAGCGAGGTGGTCCCGCGCTCGTAGTTCAGATACAGCGGGGAAAAGCAGAGCCCCGTCACGGTGAATTCCGTCCGGGTGAAATGGGCCCCGTCTTCCATATTCGAGTCGGAGAGCACGAAAGTCGTGCCGATCTTATCCTTCGTGAAAACCTGGCAGTCAAGGGCGCATTCGTTCTCGTTTTCCGGCAGGCGTCCGTCAGTGACAAGAGGGCGGTTGATATGCTCCGGGACGGAGAAGAACCGCGCGACCGCCTCCGAGCCTTCCTCCGTCAGAAAGAGCCCGTAGAAGGCATACCCGCCCTCCGCGTCATTTACGGACGAGTGCGCTTTCAGCTGCTCCACGGCTTCCTCATCGAACCCGACGCCGCAGATCAGGCGGACATCGAACAGATTCTGCCGCCCGAGGTACGCGGACCCAGTCTCCACCATGTCGTCGCGGCAGATCCTCAGCCCCGCGAAAAACCCGACGCCGAGCCCGATGATGGCGATCATGGCGAGGTAACGCCCCGGGTGCCCGACGATTTCCCGAAGCAGCGCGGTCAGATCGAGATGCTTTTTTCTCATGTACAGCTCACCATTCGATCTCTTCCACCGGGACGGGGGACGGATTAACCATCACGTCCGTTACGGAGCCGGAGCGCACCTTGACCACCCGGTCCGCCATGGCGCAGAGGGCCTGGTTGTGGGTGATGACCAGCACGGTCTTCCCATCCTTCCGGCAGGCGTCCTGTAAAAGCTTCAGGACGGATTTTCCCGTGTCGTAGTCGAGCGCGCCCGTCGGTTCGTCGCAGAGCAGCAGCTTCGGGTTCTTCGCCACTGCCCGGGCGATGGCTACCCGCTGCTGTTCGCCGCCGGAGAGTTGCGCCGGGAAATTGTCCGTCCGATCCGAAAGCCCGACGCTGCGGAGCGCGTCCGCGGCGTCCATCGGGCTTTTGCATATCTGAGAGGCCAGCTCGACGTTTTCGAGCGCGGTCAGATTCGGGATGAGATTGTAGAACTGAAACACAAATCCCACGTCCGAACGGCGGTATTCCGTGAGTTCGCGCTCCGTCATGCGGGATACTTCGACGCCGTCCACCGTGACTTTTCCGGACGTGGCGGTGTCCATCCCGCCGAGGATGTTGAGCAACGTGGTTTTTCCGGCTCCAGACGCGCCGACGATGACGCAGAACTCTCCCTTTTCCACGATGAACTCCGCGTCGCGCAGGGCGGCGATCTCCACGTCACCGGTTTTGTAGATCTTGCTGACTCTTTCGAGTGTGATGAACGGGGAATGCTCCCCGGTTTTCAGTTGTTCGGTTTGGTTCATGAGGACTCCACTCATACAGGACGTATTTTGTGACTACTGGGAGGATCACGCCGGATCCCGTCCGGCCAAAAACCCGGCGATCCCCTGGAATATCAGGATCCCGACCTCTTCAGACAGGACTTCGATGCTCTGATCGGTGCCGGCAATGAACCAGTTGCGGTAGGCGCCTATCATCCCGTACACTTCAAAATCCAATAGGACGTCGAGCTTTTCGCAGGAAAGGCCGATCTGATCCGACAGAACATCGCGCAGCCGGGCTTTCAAGAGCTCGGCCATTTTCACGATGAGACCGTCATTGCCTTTCATGCGGAGCAGATGGCCGTAAAAGTCGAGATCGGAGTGGATGATTTCGGCGATGCGCTCGAAGATGATCTGCGGATTTTGGATCGCCGTGTTCAGATCAACGTTGCAGAGCGCATCATCGAGGGAAGCGATGATGCTGTCCTCGATCTCGGCCACGACCTCGTAGACCCCGGCGTAATAGTTATAGAAAGTCTTGCGGTTGATGTCGGCCAGCTCCGTGATGTCCGTCACCGTGATCTCTTCATACGGTTTTTCCGACAAGAGTTCGGCGAACGCATTCCGGATCGCCCGCTTCGTCCGTCTGACGCGCCTGTCCTGGCGCACGTTTTCTTCCATCGTCTTCTCCCCCGATCTGGCGGTTTTCTGCGGCATAAGAAACACACCGGGCGCAAAATGCGGCATAAACCGCTGTTTTTCGCTTTTTTGTCCATTGGAAATTCCCTTGTGACCCATTATAATACACATATGGGGTAAAAGTCAAGCCTTTCGATATAATTCCACATTTCATCCGATCATCAGAGGGAATCACCATGGTTCACATCCTGTATAATCCGAAATCCAACCAGAACAGAGGACGCGCTGCTGCGGACAGGCTCGCCGAACAGTACGAGAATCCGGACTTTACTGACATCACGACCATCTCGGACTTCGCAACATTTTTCCCGACATTCGACGCGGGCGACACCTTCGTGATCTGTGGCGGGGACGGGACGCTGAATCACTTCGTCAACGATACGGCGGGGCTCGAACTCCCGGAAAAACTCTATTTCAGCGGCGCGGGGACGGGCAATGATTTTATGCGCGATCTCGGAACGGCGGACGTACCGGTCCCGATCGGGGACTATATTTCCCGTCTTCCGACGGTGACGGTGAAGGGGAAGCGCTTCAAGTTCATCAACGGCGTGGGCTTCGGTATTGACGGTTATTGCTGCGAGGTGGGGGACCGGCTCCGGGAGACGACGGACAAGCCGATCAACTACGCCGGGATCGCGGTGAAGAGACTTCTGTTTCACTTCAAGCCCGTACATGCAGCCGTGACCGTGGACGGAAAGACGAAGGAAT
>JAFPWV010000105.1 GCA_017412675.1 Clostridia bacterium | reverse complement strand
GTCGTGTCCGCAGGCGTGCATGATCCCGTCGCGCTTCGAGCGGTACGGCTTGTCCTCGTTGTTTTCCCGGATCGGCAGGGCGTCCATGTCGGCGCGCAGCCCGAGCGTGAAGCCCGTCTTCTCCGGGTGGATCGTCGCGACGACGGTATACTCGCCGTACCGGTCCGCCTCGTAGGGGATCCCGATCCGATCGAGCTCCTCCCGCACGAGCGCGGACGTCATCGGCAGATCCCACCCGAGCTCCGGGTATTCGTGGAGTCGGCGGCGGATCCGGACGAGCGCGTCCTGGTCGACGGGGGGAATGCGGCTGTCCATCATGTTACATGCCTCCTTGCGGTGCTGAACTGCCCTTATTATACCACAGCGCGGCGCGGTTGGCAAGGACGCGGACGCGAATTTCAAAAATCCCGCAGAACAAAGGGAGGCGCTCTATGAGCAGGATCATCGAAATCCACGACATCGCAGACCCCGCGCTCGATCCGTACGCGCGTCTGACTGAGCGGCAGCTCCGCCCGAAGCGCGATCCGGAGGCGGCCGTTTTCATCGCGGAGAGCCGCACCGTCGTGAAGCTCGCGCTGGAGGCCGGGATCCGGCCCGTTTCGTTCCTCATGGACCGCAGTCAGATGGCGGGCGCACCGGCGGACCTCGCCGCAGAGATCCTCGCGGACCGATGGGGCGACGTCCCGCTCTACACCGCCGACGACGGGGTGCTCGAAGAGCTGACCGGGTTCGCGCTCTCCCGCGGGGTGCTCTCGGTCATGTGCCGGCCCGCGATGCCGACGGTCGAAGCGGTATGCCAAAATGCCCGCCGGATCGCGGTGCTCGAGGACATCATGGATTCCTCGAACGTCGGGGCGATCATCCGGTCCGCGGCCGCGCTCGGGATGGATGCCGTGCTCGTGACGCCGCGGTGCAGCGATCCGCTTCTGAGGCGGGCTGCGCGGGTGAGCATGGGGACGGTCTTTCAGATCCCGTGGACGGTGATCGGCGAGCGGGCAGAGGACTGGCCGGAGCGCGGGATGGCGGAACTCCGGAAAATGGGCTTCCGGATCGCGGCGATGGCGCTCTCGCACGACACGGCGGATCTCGGGGACCCGCGTCTGAAGGAAGCGGAGCGGCTCGCGGTGATCCTCGGGACGGAGGGAACGGGGCTGTCCCCGGAGACGGTGCGGCGCGCGGACTGGACCGTGAAGATCCCGATGGCGCACGGCGTCGATTCGCTCAACGTCGGCGCGGCGGCCGCGGTCGCGTTCTGGGAGCTCTCCCGGGACCGATGACTTCTTTTTGACGGAATTCGCCCGAGACCGTTGCAATCCGGACGCCGGGCGTGTATAATAGAGACGGACCGGACAGCCCGTCCGAAAGTCCGCCCTCGGACCTGAATTTCAAAAGAGCAACACCGGAGATTCCGAAACCGGAAAAGGAGACAACATCATGAAATACTCGCATGTCATCGTCATCGGCGTGGACGGCGCAGGCACGTTCTTCCGCCAGGCCGAAACGCCGAACCTCGACCGCATCTTCGCGCACGGCGCCGTCAGCTACGACGTCCTCACCTCCAATCCCACCATCAGCGGCCAGTGCTGGGGCTCGATGCTCACGGGCGTCACCCCGGAGATGCACGGGCTTACGAACGGCGTGGTCAGCTCGAAGCCGTATCCGACCGACTCGATCTTTCCGTCCGTTTTCCGCGTCATCCGCGAAGCCATGCCGGACGCCGAGCTCGGTTCGTTCTGCAACTGGAACCCGATCAACTTCGGCATCATCGAGAACAATCTCGGCGTGACGGAAGGGACCGGCAACGACGCCGCGGTCACTGAACAGGTCTGCGCGTATGTCGCCGAGCACGATCCCGTCTTCGTGTTCGTGCAGTTCGACGAGGTCGACGGCGCGGGTCACGGCCACGGCTACGGCACAGAAGGACACCTCAGGCAGATCGGCATCAGCGACGGCCTGATCGAGAAGATGTGGGAAGCCTACGAGGCGCGCGGCTGGCTCGACGACACGCTCTTCATCGTGACCGCGGACCACGGCGGCTTCGACCACGGACACGGCGGCTGGACCGACGGCGAGAAATACATCATGTTCGCGGCGACGGGACGCGGCGTGAAGGAAGGCACGATCGGCGAGATGGGTGTGCGCGACACGGCGGCGATCGTGCTCTACGCGCTCGGACTCAAGCAGCCCGCTTCCTGGACCGCGCGCGTTCCCTCCGGCCTCTTCGAGGGCGTGGAGGCGGGCGAACGTCCGGTCTTCGAGGTCCCCTATGCCTACGAATACCGCACCCGCAAGCCCGGCGTGACACCCGACGGGGATGACGCCCTGTCCGCCGTGATCGGCCGGGACCGCGTCGCCGCATACCTGCCCTTCGACGGGGATGCGCTTGACGAAAACGGGAAGACGAAGACCGCGACCTCGGGCAAGATCTATTACATCGACGGCTATAACGGCACGGGCATCCGCCTTGACGACGGGTATGTCTCCCTCTCGTGGAAGCCCGGCAAAAAGAGCTTCTCCCTCGCCCTCTGGATGAAGTCCGACGGCGTGACGGCCGACCCGGCGATCCTCTCCGACAAGGTCTGGTCGAGCGGCTCGAATCCCGGCTTCGTCATCGCGCTCGACAGCACCTCGATCCATTTCAACTACGGGAACGGCAAGGACCGCATGGATTCCTCTTTCCGTCTGCCGCTCGATTTCGCCGGCGGCTGGTTCCACACCGCGCTGACGGTCGACCGCGAGGCAGGTGAGCTCCGGTGCGCGTTCGACTTCGGTCAGCCCGAGACCGCGAAGATCCCCGAGAAATTCGCGGATGCGGACTTCGGCTCGGGCAATGAGGTCCGGATCGCGCAGGACGCGACGGGGAAGTATGCGCCGCTCTCCGCCGTGCTCGACGACTTCCTCCTCGTCGACGGCGTCTTCACCGCGGACGACATCGCCAAGATGAAGGAATTCTACGGCGCATAAACGACACGGGAATCAAGGAGAAAGGCGGGTGGAGCGGATGTTCGGCGTATGGATGTGGCCGGAGAGTGTGCGGCTGCGCGGCGCGGATGCGGTCTTCGGAGATTGCCGGCGCGCGGGGATCACGGATGTATTCTTCCTCACGAAGGGGCTGGCCGGGACGACGGCGTTTCCCTCCCCGCTCGCCCCGCCGACAGAGGAGGGACGCGATCTGCTCCGGGAAGCGCTCGACGCGGCGCATGAGCGGGAGATCCGCCTCCACGCGTGGTTCACCTCGGCGTCGGACGCGCGTTACTGTTCGGCGCATCCCGAGGTCGGCCTCTGCCACTTCACGAAGGGGCCGAGCGAAAAAATCGTGAGCATCGCCGACGCGGACTACACGCGCTATATGCAGTCCGTGCTCGCGGAGATGCTCTGCCGCTATGACGTCGACGGCGTGCACCTCGACTACATCCGCTACAACCACCTCCTCTACGGCTGGAACGAGGCTGACCGGCGGCGATATCGGGATGCCGGGATCGACCTTGCCCATATCGAGGATCTCCTTCGGAAGACCTTTTACGGCGGGGACGGGCCGACGAAGGCGATCTTCGACGCGTACCGGGCGGGTGACGCGGATGTCATCCGGCTGGCGGAGCTGCGCGCGGACGCCGTGATGCGCTTCGCATCGTCCCTCGCACAGGTCGTGCGGCAGGAGAGCGGCGCCGTCCTCAGCATGGCGCTCATGCCGGAAGGCGCCTATACCGATTCCGCGTTCGCCGATCTGCACTACGGCCAGCGCTACGAACGCCTCGCCGACCTCGCGGACCTCTTTCTCCCGATGGCATACAGTCAGGCGTATCACAAAGACGCCCGCTGGACCGCCGAAGTCGCCCGCGGCACGGTGAAGAAGGCGGCGGGCCGGGCGAAGGTGGTGACGGGGCTCCACGCCTATGAGGGCGGCACGGGGCTCACGCTCGAGGCGGATCGGCGCGCGGCAGAAGCGGTCCCCGGCACGGACGGCGTCTGCCTCTTCCGCGAAGGCGCGTTTGTCTGGGCGTTTTGCGACGGGCGGAAACTCACGCTCGCCGATGCACTGCCGAAGCCGGTCACCTCGATCACGGTCCGGCGCGGGGAGGCGAGCCTCACCCGATCGATCGCGCTGGAACCCGGCGGGAGCTGGACCGTCGATCTGCCCTTCGCGCCCGACACGGTCCGGGCATGGACGGCGGACGGAGAGGTGTGCGCCGCGCTCGTCTGAACAAAACCGAATCAAAAAGGGACTGCTGCAGCCTCCTGAAAACGGAGAAATACAGCAGTCCCTTTTGTTTTGAGGTTATTTGATCCGTTTGTAGACCGGCATCTTTTCGAGCGGGGTGTCCGCCGTGATCCACATGCCCGTGCTTTCGACCGGATCGCCGCCCCGGAAGGGTTCCCACGTTCCGGCGGGCAGATAGACCTTCCTCTCCCGCGCGCCGAGTTCCGTGACCGGTGCGACGAGGTAATCCGGGCCGAACATGTATTCGTCCGCGATCGTCCAGCAAACGGGATCGGACGGGAATGCGAGGTATAAGGCCCGCATCATCGGAAGCCCTGTTTCGACCGTCTCGTCGGCGATCTTCTTGATGTAGGGCTTGAGCTCGAGGCGGATGTCGAGCCAGCTCCGGAGGATATCGTAGACCTCCTCGCCATAGCTCCAGAGCTCGTTCGGGGAGCCAGAGGAGCAGAATCCGCCGCCGTGATCGACGTCATGCGCGAGCGCGCCGATGTTCGGGGCCCGGTCGCCGTGCATCCGGAGGACGGGCATGAACACCGCCCATTGATACCAGCGCACAAGGAGCTCGCGGAAGGCGGGATCGTGGATGTTTCCGCCGTAAAAGCCGCCCGTGTCGGAGATCCACCACGGGATCCCGGCGGCGCCCATGTTCAGCCCGTTTGCGAGCTGGACCTTCATCTCGCGGAAGGAGCATTCGATGTCCCCGCTCCACACGAGCGCGCCGTACCGCGGCGATCCGATCCACGCACAGCGCACGAGGTTCAGGATATCCGGCACGCCGTCGGCCGTCTGCCCGTCGTACACCATCTGCGTGTGCAGGCGCGGATAGATGTTCCCGACCTCGAGGGAGGAGCCGAGGTAATGGCGGTAGTGGTCGTAGTCGTTCACCGAGTATTCCGGCTCCGCCTCGTCGAGCCAGAACATGTCGATCCCGTATTTTCCGTAATTCTCGCGCAGGATGTTGTAGGCGAATTCGCGCGCGGCTGGGTTGGTTGCGTCGTAGAACGTCGTGTGGCCGAGGAAGTCCATCATCGCCGGCATACCGCGCTCCGTGCGGACGAGATAGCCGTTCGAGGCGAATCCGGGATAGTTCTTCGAGCGCGGGTCGACCGTCGGCCAGACTGACACCATCAGGCGCACGCCCATCTCACGGAGTTCCTTCACCATCGCGGCGGGATCGGGCCAGTATGCCGGGTCGAAGCTCCAGTCGCCCTGATAGATCCAGTGGAAGAAGTCGATGACGATGCAGTCGAGCGGGATGCCGCGGCGGTGATATTCGCGCGCGACGGAGAGCAGCTCGTCCTGGGTCCGGTAGCGGAGCTTGCATTGCCAGAGCCCCATGAGGCTCTCGGGCAGGGGCGAGGCGTGTCCGGCGACGTCGGCGTAATTGGCGAGGATCTTGGCAGGTTCCTCAGCGGCGGTGACCCAGTAGTCGATGCAGGACGTCGCCTCCACCTGCCATTGTGTCACGTTCTCGGCGAAGGTCGCGCGGCCGATTGCGGGATTGTTCCAGAGGAAGCCGTATCCGCGGTTCGAGAGGAGGAAGGGAACGGTGATCTGCGAGTTGCGCTGGGCCATCTCGAGCGTCGTACCCTTGAGGTTGTACCGCGCGTTCCGGTACTGGCCCATGCCGTGGAAGACTTCGCCGTCATTCGCCTCGAAGCGGACGGTCGCCGCAAAGCTCGGGCTGCCGGTGCGGGTCTTGTAGCTTCTCGCCCTCTCGTGGAGGGACCACGGATAGTCCTGTTCCTCGAAGAGCAGACGGTCCCCCCGGAAGAAGCGGAGGCGTCCTCCGGCGAGCTCGCAGCGGATCCCGGCGCATTCGACCGCGTTGTCGGTGACGGCGGCGGGGACGGCGGGCGGGGTGAGATCGAGCGCCCAGGCATAATCGGGGATCGGGCCCATCGGCACAGCGCGAACGCGGATCCCGCGGCCCCATGCCTCGATGCGGAGGGTCTCATGCCCGAGATTCACGGTCAGGGAGGAGGCGGTTTTCTGAATCATGATCGTGTCCTTTCCGGTTCTGGTTTTGTTTTTCGGTCACTCGCCGGCACAGAGCTCAGCGTCCTGTACGGCTTATCGAAATAGTCGAGCGCGGATTTTCCGGATCCAGAGCGCTTCAACGCCTTTCGGTGAGGAAGGGGATCTTGTCGTCCTCCATGAGATCGAGCAGGTCGACGATCGCCTCGAAATTGGCCTTCGCCGCCTTCAGCCCCGCCGGATGGTGCGCGTCGCTCCCGAGATAGAACCGGCAGCCCTCCTCCTTCGCGATCCGGTAGGGAAGGAGCGTCAGGCGGGCGGTCTCGGCGTCCATGTTCTCCGCGGGGAAGTTCAATTCGATGCCGATCCCGCGCTTCGCCGCTTTCTCAAAGATGCGGTGGTATTCTTCGGCGGGGATCTTTTCGAGCACCTCGAGATAGCGGTTCCGCCAGATCAGGCTGCATGTGAGGTGCGCGACGCCGACCTTCTCGAACGGGAGATCCGCGTCGAGGAGCGCGTCGAACCGGCTGGACCAGAGCGCGGCGCGTTCGTCGGCTCCTTCCCGTCCGTCGAGGGTGAAGCCGTCCATGTGCAGATGCGTCGTCGGGACGATGATGAAATCGAGCTCGCGCACCACCGCGGGGGACACGCCGATCGTACAGAACCGGTCCATGTCCGTCTCGCAGCCGAAGAGGAAGCGGGTCTTCTCGGACTGCGGGAGGGGAAGGGCCTCACGGGTGCGTTCGTAGGGCTGCTGGGCATACCACCCGGATGCGCCGGGGACGGCGGGATCCCACATGTGGTCCGTCAGGCAGAGCGTCGTGAAGCCGTTTTCCTCGCCGTAGGCCAGGATGGCGGCGGGATTCTGCGCGGGATCCGAGGAGCAGAGGGAGAGGGTGGAGTGGATGTGCAGATCGTGGTCGATCCGGAATTTCATAGGAAACCTCCTGATGGGCTTGTTTTCTGTGGATATTCTATCATCCGTGCGGAGTTTTGTCAAGGGATTTCGGCATTCCGTACAATTTTCCGCCCCCGAAGCCGCTCCGAAGCCGTCTTTTCCCGTTGACACCGCGCTCCTTTCCTGCTATAATAAGGCAGGATCCAAAGACATTCTGCGGAGGTTTTGATGATGAAGACAATCCGAAAACGCGCGGCCCTTCTTCTGGCGATCCTGTTACTCTTTGCCGGATGCTCCGAGGCGACGCAGCCCGCCGAATCGCCAGCGGCGGAACCGGAGGCAGCACCTCAGCCCGAAGAGATCGTCCCCGAGGAAGAAGAGGATGCCATCCCCGCGCCGGATATCCCCGAGGACGCGGACTTCGGCGGCGCAGCGTTCACCGTGATCTATCCGAACTGGTCCCTGTATGAATTCTATCTCAATGCCGATGAGCTGAACGGCGACGTCATCAACGACGCGATGGTCAACCGCACCGAGGCAGTCAACGAGCGGCTCGGCGTCGACATCAGCTTCGTCACGAAGGGCTATATCGATACGATCCTCTCCGAGGTCAAGAGCACGGTCACGGCGGGGGATTCGTCCTACGACCTCGCGGTGACGCACTGCATCAACGGCCTGCAGGGGCTGCTCACCGAAAACCTCATCTATGACTGGAACACCATCCCCTACGTCGACCTCTCGAAGCCCTACTGGAACCAGTCCATCCTCGAGATGCTCACCATCGGCGGCGTCACCCCGTTTGCGGCGAGCGACATGCTCATCGCCGATCCGAACGTGATCTGGTTCAACAACGACATCGCGACGGACGCGAACATCGGGAACATCTACGACACCGTCCTCGACGGCACCTGGACCCTCGACACGATGGCGGAAATGTGCGACAAGGTCATCCGCGATCTCAACGGCGACGGCAAGATGAACGCGAAGGACCAGTACGGCATCATCAGAAACGACGGCTGGCCGATGATCAGCTTCATGTACGGCTGCGATCAGTACGTCGCGGAATTCGTCGACGGCATGCCGCAGGTCGCGCTTCAGACCGAGCGTGCCGCGAACGTGATCGAGAAGCTATACAAGCTCCTCTGCGAAGGGGACCGCGCCTTCTTCAACTCGAGCGTCGGCGACCGTTACATCCCGTTCGAGACCTACCACGCGCTGTTCTACTACATGTCCCTCAGCTCCATGGAGCAGTACCGGACAACCGAAGTGGACTACGGCATCATCCCGTTCCCGAAGTACGACGAGGAGCAGGCGGACTATGTCTCCCTCAACTGGACCGGCCTGCAGTGCGTCCCCGTTTCCTGCCGGGACAAGGAGATGGTCGGCATGGTGTCCGAGGAGCTCGGCTATGAGAGCAAGAAGCAGGTCCTGCCCGCTTACTTCGACTACCTGCTCGACGGCAAGATCGCGCGGCACGAGGAGACAAGGAAGATGCTCGACATCATTTTCGAGACCAGCGTGTACGATTTCGGCATGAATTTCTCGAATCAGGCGAACTTCCTCTATATCCTTCCGGATCTCATGAAGGCGAGGAGCACCGACCTTGCCTCCAACCTCAAGAAGAACCTCAAGCTGACCACGAAGGTCTATGAAAAAGTCATCCGCGGCTACGAAAACCTCGGCAAGGAATAATCCATCCTGCGACGAAAGGACAAACGATATGACAGAAGCTTTGAAAAAGAAAAAAGTCGTCCTCCTCGGCGATTCCATCCGGCTGATCGGCTACGGACCGAAGCTCCCCGCGCTGCTCGGCGATGCCTGCGAGGTCTGGCAGCCCGCGGACAACGGACGGTATTCCGCCTTCACGCTGCATTCGATCATGCATTACTGGCAGAATGATATCCGGGATGCGGACGTGATCCATTGGAACAACGGCCTCTGGGACATTCAGATCGGCACGGACGGGCAGCCCCTCGCCCTCCTCGACGATTATCTCCATACGATGAGCCGGATCGCGGACATCCTGCTCCGGAACACGAAGACGTTGATTTTTGCGACGACCACGCCCGTGACCGCCGTCCACCCGAACATCTCGACCGCCGACATCCGGCGTTACAACGCCGCTCTCGTCCCGATCCTCGAGGAAAAGGGCGTGGTGATCGACGATCTCTTCTCGGTCGTCGCCGCGGATATCGACCGCTTCGTCCGCGAGGATGACAACATCCACCTGACCGAGGACGGGAACACCGTTTGCGCAGAAGCCGCGGCAGCGGTGATCCGCCGGTATCTCTGACGGCGACGAGGAGGACGGATATGTATTAAAATCCTGACTTGCACATTGTTGGTGACAAACCCTTTATTATATAGAGAAGAGGTCCCTATAGCGTAGCGTTTTTGACGTTTTGAAAGACAAATTCAGCAGCAAATCCACTTTTTCAAGCGGGTCAGCGGGCGGG
>JAFPWV010000104.1 GCA_017412675.1 Clostridia bacterium | reverse complement strand
CTTCAAGCTGGCGATGAAGAACACAGGGAAATTCACGGTTCTCGCCGTCCCGCTGACGATGGCGATTTCCCTGATCCTCGCCCTCCTGCTGGTCCGGTTTGCGACGCGCCTGCCGTTCGTAAAGTCCGCCCTGTTCCTGCCGGTGATCCTGCCCTCGGCGACCATCGTGATGCTCTGGAACGCCTATATCTCGACCTTCACGCCGTTCCAGTCGCTCTTATTGATCTTCCTCTGGAAGTACGGCGGGCTGAACGTCATGCTGATGCTCACGGCCCTGTCCGGGATGGACAAAAGCATGATCGAAGCTGCGCGGATCGACGGGGCGAATGTGTTTCAGCAGACCGTCCGGGTGACGCTGCCGAACATCGCGCCGACGCTCTTCTTCACGTTCATCCTCTCGGTGGTGAACTCCCTGAAGGTCTTCCGGGAAAGCTATCTCCTCTACGGCAACTACCCGGACGAAACGGTCTACATGCTCCAGAACTTTCTGAACAACCACTTCGCCAAGCTGAACTACCAGTACATCTCCACGGCGGCGATCTTCTTCGCGGTGATCGTCTATACCGTCGTCGCGGTCGTCTTCGTCGCGGAGAAGAAATGGAGCGAGTCGATATGGTGAGGGGTACGGGGGAACGCGGAGAGAGACGCGGCTTTCTTGAAAGAAAGCCTGGCAAAGAACTTTATAAAGGGAAAAAGAAGTGGGTTGACCTTTGCGCTTCTGGCTTGCTCATTGTTTTTGCCCTGTTTATCGTGTCGCCGGTATTGATCGTAGCGGTGCGGGCGTTTTCGGAAGGGACAAAGCCCTTTGTGGATTTCTACGTCTGGAAGCCGGCGTATCTGCGGGGGCTTGCGAATTCGCTTGTCATCAGTCTGTCGGCGAGCCTCGGGACGGTGGTGGTCTCGGTCCTCGCGGCGTATGTGTTCGCAAAGGTGAAGTTCAGGGGGCGGAGCGTGATTTTCTACCTCTACATCATCGTCATGATGATGCCGTTTCAGGTGACGCTTCTGCCGCAGTACATCGTTTCGCGGCGGTTCGAGCTGTACGATACACCGTGGGCGATGATTTTGCCGGGGATCTTCGCGCCGTTCGCGGCGTTTCTCCTGACCCAGGTGATGAAATCCGTCCCGGACGAGCTGATCGAGGCGGCGCGGCTGGACACGGGCTCGACGCTCAAAATCATCTGGCACATCATCGTCCCGACGATCCGGCCGGGGATCATCTGCGCGTGGGTGCTCTCGTTCACCGAGCAATGGAACGCCGTTGCCGAACCGATCATTTTGATGGAGACGCGCGAGAAATACCCGCTGGCGATCCTCTTGAACGAGATCGGAGCGGGCGACATCCTCGGCTTCGCGGCGACCTTGATGTTCTTCTTGGCGCCCCTCCTGCTGTTCAGTTTCTTTGAGGACGAAGTCATGGAAGGATTGGGGGATTATGGACTGAAATGACGGGAAACGAAAGGAGAATGAGATGAAAAGGGCCAAAAGAATCGTTATTCTGCTGTGTGTGCTTGCTTTTCTCGCCGAAAATATCGTGTTCCTGTTTATCGTCATTCACTATCGGAGAACAGAGCCTTTTGCGGACATGATCCTGCGCATGGACAAAATCACATACAGTTCCGGTTCTCATGAGATAGAGAAAGAGCTGAAAGAAAGGGATATTGCTGATTTAAGAGGTTCACTCAGGGAAATCAATCTCTACGGACCGTGTATCAAAAGGCATTTCAGAGCCAACAAGGAAGCTCTGCATATATACACAAACGATGGAGAGATACATACCATCGTATTCGAGGGATATGTCGGTATCTTGGGATATGCTGTCGGCGTTGTCGAGTATGACGGAAAAGAGTATTTTTGCGACGAATGGCTGGTACGTCATTTCAAGGATATTACGAAAGCGTTTAAAAACGGATATTGAGAAGAAACGGAGAACTAACCATGAAACGCAAAATTACCATCACGATCTTTATCCTCTTCCTCCTCTCCGTCGCGGTCTTCATGTTCTTCGGGCCGCAGATCCGCGCGGCGCTGTCGCCACAGATCCGGTACACTTATCCGACTTATCAGGATATGGACGGGCAGATGTGGAACTCACTCCCCGCATCCGCCGTCTGGGAAGGCGAGGACGGCGGGACCTACGTCTGGCGAGTCAGCCGCTCGGACGAATACCCGGAACCCGCGTTCGTCGTCAACGCCTGCCCCATCGAGATCGAGGCGGAGCAGGACGGCACGGTCCTCTTCGGGTACGGCTCGATCTCCGCTTCCGACGCGGTCGCTGTCGAATGGGAGGCGGCGCTGAAAGAGGGCATGTGCGTGAAGCCGGGGAGATGACCGGCACATTCCGCATCCGGGTGAACAACGAGAAAAAGGCTGCTGCAAAGCTCCGTTTTCGGGAGTTCGTGCAGCAGTTCTTTTTTGGCGTGTTCCTGTTCAGAGATACGCCCGGAGATCCTTGGTCAGCTGTTCCTCCGCGGCAATGAGCTTTTTCGCGCAGTCCTTGGAGGTTTCATCCGCCGCTTTGTACTGGTTCAGATACTTCGAGAGGGATTTCACGCCCATGTTGCAGCCGTCCGTCATCAGGTCCGCGACGGTGTGGTCGCCCGGGTTCATCATCAGCTCGGCCTTGGTCTTGAACCAGGACATGGCGGACGCCATCATGGGCGGGTCCTTGCCCTCATCCTCAAAACGGTTCAGGTGTTCCCGGATACTCCCGGACAGGGCTTCGTGCTCTTGCTTTGAGCTGTCGAGCAGATCGCGCAGCGCGTTGTCCCGCACGTCCTTCATGACGTCGTCGATCGCGTCCACGCCCATTTTCGCGCCCGCATCGCATTCCCGCAGCAGCCGCACGGTATCTTGATTGATCATCCTTTCAGCCTCCTTTCAGGTACGATTGACAGGATGCCCCGAAATCGCCGAAAAGATACGGAACGGATGAAGAAATCACACCGGATCGGAGGGTTTTCCGCGGCGGGATCGGCTGGGACGGTTTACAGCTTTGCCCCGCAGCTCGAGCAGAACTTCGCGCCGTTCGTCGGCGTACCGCAGTTCGGGCAGAATTTCGGGACGGATTCGGCGGGCTTTTCGGCCTCTGCTCCGGATTTGGCGAGAGCGGCCGCTGCCTGCTTCTGCACCTCCTCCATCTTCTTGGCCATTTCTTCGGGGGACATGGCCGCGACGGCGTTTCGCTGTTCCATCAGCTCGATCTTTTTCCGGCCGTTCTCGCCCGGCTCGATCCGAAGATCGGAGAAGTCGATGAGGCGGATCTGGACGGAGGAGAACGCCGTCTCGAGGGCTTGGCGCAGTCTGGGCGCTTCCGCCGAGAGATCCCGGTAGGAGCGGCCCTCTGCCGCAAGCGTCTGCAGTTCCCTCAGCAGGGCGGTCTGGGCGATCGTCTTGATATAATCGTCTCCGAGCGCGCACTCCCCGGACACGGTGCAGGCGAGCTCAAGATCCAAAACGCCGTAAGCGGGATCCGCGTACGGGAAGGGAGCCTGGATCGGGACGCCGGGTGCGGATGCCGGAGCGGGGGCTGCCTTCATCTGCCGGACGGTCTCGAGGATCTCCTGCGTCATCAGCAGATAATACCCGTACCGCTGGATCCCCTCGCGGTTGCGGAGGCTGCACTTGAAGCCGTAGGAGTAATCGGGCATGGCATACGGATTCCGCAGCAGCACGTCCTTCAGGGAATTGTTGTTGTAGATCTTCTCGGTTTTTCTCACGTCGCGGATCGGCAGATCGAGCAGATACTCGGCGAGCCGCAGCCCGATCTTGTTCCGGAGCCGCTCGCCCTCGTTCGGAATCTGCACGGCGTCGTTGTTGAGCTGGACGCGGATCGTGGAGATATAAGGATGATCGACCTTGATCACCGCGTAAAAGATGTACATATACAGGATGTGCTTCGGGTTGTAGCTGACCTGCTGTCCGTTCACCGTCTGTTTTTCTTCCCGCTGCGTCTGGACGATGTCGATGTCGACGTCCGTCACCTGGTCGAAGCGGATCACGTCCGGATTGCGGTCGATGATCTGGCTGATGTCCGTGATCTCCTTGCGCTCACCGAAGAGGGAGGTGGCGCTGTCGTCGATCGCGGCAAACACCCGGGCGTTTTCGTCGATGACGATGGAGCCGTATTCGCCGAAGCATTTGGTCGTCTGGAAGGCGGCGAGGCGATTCTTGTTTTCCTCCCGGTCCGCGAGCTGCGCCTGGATGGATTCCACCGAGGCGGATTTGATGTCCGTGAACCACGGCGACAGCTTTTTCGCGCAGTCCTTGCAGAGATTACCGTCCGATAGTTTGTGGCCTCCGAGCAGGCCGATCTTGGCCCCGCATACGGAGCAGTTTTTCTTCTCGAAGAGTGCCATGGGGGTTCCTCCTGTTCTTTGATCGGATTTTCAGATCGTTTTTTGGCCCGGGCAGATGCGGCGGCGGACCTCGGCGGAAGGCTGGCGCGCCGTTCTCTGAGGGAAGCGGCCGATTTTCAGGATCGCCGCGGTCCACGGGGATTCACACCCTTATTATAGCATATCTGCATCGCGCGCGCAATAGGGAATCTCGCCGGACGGGGAAGAACGTGAAGAAAGCGGGAAGGGCATGACAAATCTGTCCGTGACCGAATTCGATCGAGGATCCTCTTGACAACCTTCGTGAAATACGGTACAATAGATTCAGAGAATGCCGGAAGGAGGAGAGGACGATGGACCAGACCCATGCGGTCATCATGAACGCCGGAAGATATACGAAATTCATGTTCAAGGGGAAGACCATCACCTTCCTGCACGGGAAAGACCTGCTGGAATACCTGCGCATCAAGGAATGGAAGGACGGCTATCTTGTCGTCGACTGCCTCGGAAGAGTGAAGGGTCAGTACGAAGATTATATCGATATGCCGTACATTCTGGAAAACCTCTATATGGACCCACAGACTTATCTGAACGGATTGGAAGGAGTGACGATACAGCATGCCTGAAAGCAGAGTGCGCGAAATCGCCGATAACGCGGTGAGCCCACTTTGCTGTCTCCATGCGGAATCCACCCATCTCTCCCACAGCAAACAAGAGCCGTTCCCAGCGGATCCGGCTCCTGTTTTTTGTTTTTCTCTGTTCCCGGCGCTCACCCAGCGAAGGCGAGCGCGTCGGAATCGTTCCAGTTGAAGGGCGTGAACTGCCTGTATTCGGAATTTGTCGCCGGATCCCAGCCCTCATAGACCTTGTAGACCGCGCCAGTCTCCTTGTCGACGGCGAAGGGGAAGATCACGGGGTACCAGTAGAAATCATCGTCCTCCCACGATCCTTTCTCCCCGAGCGTTCCCGTCAGGATCCGGTTGATCGCGTAGCGGAGGTAGGTCTCGTCGTCGCAGGGGGACGGATCCTCGGCAAGCGGCATGGGTTCGTGTCCGTAGGTATTATTATAGGCCTTGATTAGTGCAGTAGCAAGCATATCTGCCGCATTTCCTGGAGAGACCGTCACGCGAGTGCCCTCCGGGAATTTTGCCGACGCCGCCGCGGTCCTCAGCTGACTGAGATAGTAACCATATATGCCCGCAGGATATGAAGGATTGTTGAGCGCGGGATCCTCCGGGAGCACGAACACAAATTCATAGCTCCGTCCGTCCGAAAAGGTCAGCGTCGCATACTCCTGCCGGCCCGTGAAATAATACCGTTCGAGCATGTGGGGGTAGAGGACCAGCGAACCGAGCACGCCGTCCCCGTCCCCCGGATCCTTCAATTTGAAGCTGGCCCAATACTCCGGCTCGTCCGATCCGCCTTCCCACTGCTCTCCCGTCCGGACTTCGACCGCGTCGAAAAATCCTTCCGGGAGGTTCAGCGAGAACAGCCCGGTGGGCGCGGTCCAGTACTCCGCGGTCCCGTTTTCCACGCGCGGCCTGTTCAGCCATCCAAACGGCCAGCCGCTCAGCTCGAATTCGCCCCAAATCGGGGTCTGCACGAGGATCACGGGGGATTCTCCCATGCGCTCCTCCCACGTCTGCCGCCACGACATGACGGCGTCGTTATACTCGTCGTAAGGGATCTCCTGTCCATTCACGAAGGCCTTGTTTTTCTTCGTCTCATCGGCGACAAATTCCCCGTACCGCTCCGCCGAAAAGACGGTCTGCGCGGCGAGGGAACCCGATACGGAGGTGAAGGCGTGACAGACGATCTTCTCAAAGAACTCCGCGGCATTCTGGGAGATGAGGAAGGTCTTGCCGTTGACGGAGAAGAAGTCCCCGTAAAAACTGTCCGGGCCGTGTGCTCCGATCGCTGCGCACCAGTCCCCGTCCGGGTCGGCGTTGAGGGAGGCGGGGATCCCTTCGAGGGACGTGCAGAACGCCAGGACCTCGCCCCGGCTCCTGTCGTACTCGTAGATGTCGAGCGGGTAGGCTTCCGCCGGCATACGGTAGACGACCAGCTCATTCCACCCGTCGCCGTTCAAATCGAGCCGCCGGGTCGCGTAGGCGGCAAGATGGGATTCCATATTCTCCAGTTCGTAGTGCGCCGCGAGGAAGGCGTCGTAGGCGGCGTCGATCTGTTCCCGCGTTTGACGGATGAATTCTTCTGACATACTCAGTCCGTCCAACACACGGCGCCGTTCGGGATCGATCAGACGCGCGACGATGGCGGCGACCTCGCACCGACGGATTCTGGATTCCGGGTAAAAGGTCCCCGCGCTGTCCATCCCCGTCAGAACGCCCGCCCGGTAGAGCTTGTACACATCCGCTGCGTTCGGTTTGTCCGGCGACAGCGAAAGATCGGGGATCGCGTTGTCTGCGATGGCGTTGATCGGGGTCAGTTCCTTATCCGACATGGCGCGGGCCAGAAGCGACGCGCATTCCACACGGGAAGCGGGCTGCGCCACGTCCCCCGGTTCGCCGGGCATGATCCCCTTGTCCATGCAGTACTTGACATAACCATAAGACCACGGTTTGTCCGGCGGGTTGTCGTATTCGTCGGCGGCTTCTGCGGATCCGGTGAAATAAATCGCGTGGAGCCGGGCGGCGATGGTATAGACCTCCGCCAGCGTGATGTCGGCGTCAGGCGCAAATCTATTTTTGCCGATGCCGATCATCAGCCCGGCTTTCGATCCGGTTTCGACGGAATCACAGAACCAATCCTCCGTCGAGACGTCCGAGAAGGCCGGGGCCTGCGCGTCGGTTTTGAAATGTGCGAGACTGCCGTCCGCTGCGAGAACAGCCGAGGGCAGAAACGTGAGAGACAGAAGGACTGCCATCATCAGGGGGATCAGGCGTTTCATGATGTACCTCCGTTTTTTTGTTTGCGGGAAAATCCCGACATCTATTAGACGTTTTGAACGCGCGTTTTGTTCCCGCTCACCCGGCGAAGGCAAGCGCGTCGGGATCGTTCCAGTTGAAGGGCGTGAACTGCCTGTATTCGGAATTTGTCGCCGGATCCCAGCCCTCATAGACCTTGTAGATCGCGCCGGACTCCTTGTCCACGGCGAAGGGGAAGATGATGGGGAAGTAGTAGTAGTTTTCGTCCTCGTACGCGCCTGTGCGGCCGTCGCTCATCGTCAGCCGCGCGATGACGAACCGCAGCCAGAGCGAATCCTCGACGCTGACGGCTCCTTCCGGCGTGGGATCCTCATACAGCGGCTCGAACGGCCCGTAGATGTTCTCGTATGCCCTCACCAGCGCGTCGTGGAGCAGTTCCATGGCCCGCGCCGGCGGGATCGACGTCCGGCAGCCCGTCGGGAAGGAGACCTGCGCGGCGACGGATTCCATCTTCGTCTGGTACAGGTAGTAGTGATCGACATGGCTCTGTATATCCAACGAATACTCGACGTCGCCCGGATAGACCAATACGAGGTCATAGCATTCCCCGTCCGGGTAGATCACCGTAGACAGCGCCTTGTACTTGGTCGGGTAGAAGCGGGTGAGGCTGTGGCGGTCCAGGGCAAGGTAGCCGAGCACCCCGGGCCCGGTACCTTCATCCCGTTCGAGCTTATCGATGAAGTCGAGCCAAAGAAGTTGGCCCTCGAGATGGTAATCTTTTACCTCCATCACGACGTGATCCGACCATCCGACGGGGAGGGTCAGCGTGAACCACCCGCCGGGAGCGGTCCAGTACTCCGCGGTCCCGTTTTCCACGCGCGGCCTGTTCAGCCATCCAAACGGCCAGCCGCTCGCCTCTGAGTCGTTCCACAGCGGTTCCTGACAGGTGAGCACCGACGCGCCGCCCATCCTTTCGCTCCACGTCGATCGCCACCGCAGCAGCTCGGAGTAATAATTAAAGAATGAGATCTCCTGTCCGTTCACGATGGCTTTGCCCTTCTCCGGTTCTGTGATGGAGTATTCACCGTACCGCTCCGCCGTAAAGACGGTCTGCGCTGCAAGACGGCCCGAAACGGAAGTGAAGGCATGGCAGACGATCTTTTGCCAGAACTCGCCGGCGTCCATTGCGATGAGGAAGGTCTCGCCGTTGACGGAGAAGAAGTCCCCGTAGAAGCCGTCGGGGCTGTCCGCGTCGTGCGAGCCGATCTGCGCGCAGTAAAACCCGTCCGGATCGGCGTTGAGGGAGGCCGGGATCCCTTCGAGGGAGGTGTGGAACGCCCGGACCTCATCCTTCAGAGAATCGTATTCATAAATATCGAGCGGGTAGGAGGACTGCGTCGGCATCCGGTAGACGATCAGCTCGTTCCATCCGTCGCCGTTCAGATCGATCCGCCGGGTCGCGTAGGCGGCAAGGGCCGACCACATCTCTTCGAGCTCGTAGTGCTCCGCGAGGAAGGCGTCAAAGGCGGCATCGCACCGATCTTCCCAGTATTTTCGGTTTTCCTCCCGCTCGGCGGCTTCCTTCTGCTGCCGTTCTTCTTCTGCCGCCTTCTGCTGCAATTCCTTGAGCTGCCGCTCCCATTCGGCGTCCTGGCGTCCCTGTTCGCGCGCCGCTTCGAGGTCGTCCGCGCCGATGCCTTCGACCGGGAAGAAGTTGATCGAACAGTCGCCGACGGATTCCGTTCTGCCGAAGAGGGTCGTCTTCGTCTCGGGGAGGGTGATCTCCGCCGTGAGCGCCCGCCCGTCGGGGAGGGTCAGACGGTACATGCCGTCCGCCGGGTTCTCGAACGAGGGGAACGCTCCGCTTTCGCCTTTGAAGACCGCGTCCTCGGCGAGGGCCCACGCAAGCAGCCGTGCGGAATTGTCCTTCGTCTCAAAGACCGCGATCCCGGGGGTTTTCGGGATCTCCGCCTCGGCGGTACCCTCCATGGCGATCAGATCCTTCAGGACCGGACCGGCCGTGAAAGCCGCGACAAGATACGGGGAATTGCCGGTTTCGGCGAGCTTGACGGTTTTGATCTGCCGGTCGGCGGGACCGTTCAGCGAATGCTTGACATAATCGGTGTCCGCTTCGGAGATGACCGCACCCTCGCCCGGGAATTCGTTCGCCAGACGGCAGAGCCAGGAGACCGAGCGGAATTCGCCGAGCTCCGTCCGGACGGCGGCGAGATAGACCTCTCCCGATGCCGTCGAGAAGAACAGCCATTTGCTGGAGCTTTCATAGTTGCTTTTCCGGGCGGCGTCCGTGATCCGCGCGATCTTCACGCCGGTCTGTTCCCGGATGAAATCCGTCAGACCGTCCGTCGGGATGGGCGTGATCGAGGTGTCGTATTCCCAAGCGATGGTATCCGAGCCGACGAAACAGGACCAGACCGAGCCGTCCCCGGCGATTTCGAGGCGCAGGTTCTTTAGGATATCATCTGTCCGTTCGTCGTGGAAATACAGGACCTCATCGATCGTATAGCGGGAATACGGCAGGCTGGTGTCCTTCACCGTCAGATTCACCGCCAGCACCGCGCCTGTGAGCACGAGGACGACCGCCGCGGCGACGCTCACCCACAGAACGGGCTTCTGATACTTCATGATGTTCTTCACGCGGCTCTTCGTCTCGCCCTCCCCGAACGCCAGCGCGGGACCTTCGATCCGGCCGCGGGAAGCGAACTTCACGAGGGTGCGGGAGTAGGCGGCGCGGATGTCTACCGGGGTCCGGCGCAGCACCGCCTCGTCGCAGGACATCTCCATGTCCTGACCGGACAGACGGAACGCCAGCCAGACGAGCGGGTTGAACCAATGCACGACCAGCGCGGCAAAGGAGAGGAGGCGCCACCACGGATCGCCCCGCCGGATGTGCGCGCGTTCATGCGACACGACGCAGGCCTGTTCCACCGGATTCAGCCCCGCCGGGAGATAGATCCGCGGTCGGAACAGCCCCACGACGAACGCGGAATCCACCCGGTCGGTGAGGTACACGTTTGCTGGGCCCGCCGGGATCGCCTCCGCCAGTCTGCCTCGCAGGAGCCGGAGCGCCGCCAGATTCCACCCGGCGATGAGCGCGGCCCCGATGAGCCACACGAACGGCACGGCTTCCAGAACGCGGGCGCGCACCACGGCCCAGTCGACCGCCTTTGACGGGGCCTCAGCAGGAGCGGGATCGGCGGCGGGCAGGGGCGTTTCGACGGCGGGGACCTCATCGGCCGGTTCCAGCCCGGCAGGCGCGTAAACCTGCGTCTTCCCGGTCGTCTCGGGGAGGATGGAGACGGGCTCCGATGCGGCGGGCGTTTCGGCGCGCAGGGACAGATCGGGCAGCGCCGGCATCGCAACGGAGAGGGGAATGCCGAAGGGCACGAGCAGCCGCAGAAGGACGACGGCCCAGAGCAGCCACGACCACCGCTTCGGCGTTTTTCTCAGGCACAGCCGCACGAGCAGCACCGCGAGGATCGCAAGGCTGCCCATCAGGCTCATGCGCAATACGGTCAGAAATACGTTTGTCACCGGCTCACCCCCTGCTTCCGCTTTCGCTGTTTTCGTCGATGAATTTGAGGAGCGCGTCCACTTCCTCGCCGCTCAGCTTCTTTCCGCGGGAGAGCGCCGTCAGAAACCGCGGCAGGGACCCGTCGAAGGCCTCGTTCACGAATTGTTCGGAGCGCCTGGTCGAGAATTCCTCCTGGCTGACGGCGGCGCGGACGTCTCCCCGCTCGTTGCAAAAGAGACCTTTCTCGCACAGCCGCTTGAGGACGGTATAGGTGGTGGATTTCTTCCAGCCGAGCCGGGCCTCTGCCAGCCGGACCAGTTCTCCCGAGGAGATGGGCTCGTTTTCCCAGATGATCTGCGCGAATTTCGCTTCGATTTCGCCGAGGGAGCAGTTGATCATGAGTTGCCTCCGTGAAAAAGTGTTACAGCATGTAGACTTTCCGCCTATAGTCTACACTATGTCGACTGATTTGTCAAGGGGGTTTTCAAAAAAACTTTCCGGAAAATCCCGCCAAAATCGAAAAACCCTCCGCCGGGCGCGTGATGTGCTACAGCGGAGGGGTGGGGGCGAATTTCGAGTACCCGGCGGAGAGAGGATCAATCCCGGTACTTGGCGATGTTCTTTTCGAGCGTCTTCGTGACCGCTTTCGCGTTCTTCTCGTACCACGAGGTGATGTCCCGGTTCGAGGAGCCGACGAAATCGACGAATTCGTTGTTGAACGCGCCGCTCAGATCGGAGTTGTAATAGCCGAGGTCGAAGATCAAAGCACTCTTGATGATGTCGAGCATGTCCGCGGATTCGTTGTCGCGCGACGCCTTGCTCTGGAGCGTGACCTCATAGTAGGCCGGGAGCACGAGGCGGGAGCCGATGCGGCAGAGGGCCTCGAGGATCGCGGAGGTGCGCGCCGGATCGGACGCCGTGATCGGGACGAGGAAGAGGTTCGTCCCCGCGTCCACGTTGGTGCAGTATTCGGACGCCTCGTCGTACTTCGGCCACGGGATCACGCCGAAATCCGCCTCCATGGTGCGGAGCGTGATCACGTCGGTCATGTTCATGTCGGTGAAGAGCGCGCGGGCTTCCTCGAAGACGTTGATGAACCCGGACGAATAGGACACGTCGGCGGTGTCCACATAGGCCGCGTCGGAGTCGATCAGCGTGAAGTAGCGCTCGAACACGGCGACGGTCTTTTCGTTGTAGAAGGAGAGGTACGGCACATCGTCTTCGTCCTTCGAGAGGACGCGGAGCCCGCTCGTGGCGAAGGCCTCCATCGGCCCGACCCACTTCTGCGTCACATAGCCGAGGCGGTCGTGCTCCTCCTCGATCCTGCCGTCGCCGTTGAGGTCCGCCGCGGCGCCCTCCACTTGGGTCGTCCAGAGATCGTAGGTCCAGGCGCCCTCGCGCACCGTCTCATAGGGGAAGGGAAGGCCGAGGTCCGTCATGAGCTGCTTGTTGAAGAGCATCACGTCGGCGGATCCGAGGCTGTTGTAGCTGATGTCGCCGTTCATGACGAAGAGCTTGCCGAGGATGGAGAAGCTGTTCCGCGCGTCCTGGCTCCACCACGGGGAATCGAGCGAGACGTACGGCAGGGCGGTGTTCCAGTCGAGGCACAGCATCTGGTTCGCGTAGAGGAAGGACGCGCGCCCGTGCGGGATGACCAGATCGTACGCGTCGTCGCCCGCCCGGATGGAGGTCATGGCGTCGGTCTCGTAGTTATAATTGGATGATTCCTCATAGCGGATCGTGACGTCGAATTTCTCCGAGACCATCGAATTGCGCCGGTAGATCGCGTCGTTGATCGCCTCGCCGTTCAGCTCGTCCGCGGCCATGTCGGCGATCCAGCGGGCGTTCTGCCGGATGAGCATGAGGAAATCGTACCCGCCGTACCCGTCTGCGGGGAGCCCGTCATAGAGGACGGCCGGATCGAGCGGATCCTCTTCGGTCTCGGGGACTGCCTCCGCCGAAGGGGTGTTGTCCGATACGGGAGCGTCGTCCGTCTTGTCCGTGTCCGCGGCTCCCGGATTGCCCTCGGCGCATCCCGCGAGCAGCGGCAGCAGCATCAGCAGCGCGAGCAGCGCAGCCGCGATTTTTGTCCGCCGTATGTGTTTCATATCGTACCTCCTCGAATGTTCGCGTTCGGTTTTCGTTGAAACTGCTTCGATGCCTCCATTATACCACAGTCCGCGCCGGGATGCAAGAGGGGGAGGGCATGATGCACAATCCTCGCCTCCCGCCTTGCAAATCCGGACGGGATGTGGTACAATAAAGTCATCAAACAGCCATGCGGGAGGCCGTACCATGCGTATCATCACGCCCGACGACGGGTACCAGTATTTCTTCGGTTACTACGATCTTCAGCCCTTTGATTCGACGGAAAGCCGCCATCTGTGCCACCGCGTCCGGTTCATGGACCGCCTGCCCGGGCCGGACGACCGCGCCGAGCTCGGCGAGATCGATCTTCGCACCGGACGCTTCGAGCCGTTTGCCGGGACGACGGCATGGAATTTCCAGCAGGGGGCGATGCTGAGACGGTTCCACGGGGACGGCGCCGTCCTCTACAACGTCCGGGATGAGGGCACGCCGTCCGGATTCGCCGCGGAGATCCGCCTGTGTGGGACCGGGCGCACCGTCCGCATCCCCGCTCCTGCGGCGGACGTTTCACAGGACGGACGGCACCTTTTGTCGGTCAATTTCAGCCGCATCTTCGACTTCCGGCCCGGTTACGGCTATGCCGGACGTCCGGATCCGCACCGTGACGAGAACGCGCCCGCGGACGACGGGGTGTTCCTCGCGGATACGGACACCGGCGCGGTCCGTCTGCTCGTCTCGTATGACCGGATCCGACGGGAATTCCCCCAGCCCCCCTATTCCGACGGGAAGCTCTTAGTGAATCACATCACGTTCAACCCGGCGGGGGACCGGTTCCTGTTTCTGCTCCGGAATTTCCCCGAGCCCGGCGCGCGTGGGTGGAAGACGCAGCTGCTCGTCTCCGATCTCGAGGGGAACCTCACGCGTCTGACGGACTACTGCCTCAATTCGCACTATTACTGGCTGAACGACCGCGAGATCCTCATCGTTTCGTCGGCGAGGACGGAGGAGAACGGCTTCGCCCTCTGGCGCATGGATGCCGTGACCGGGGAGAAGACCCGCCTGCCGGAGCCGAATCCCGCCTTTGACATCCATTGCATCCCCTCGCCGGACGGCCGCTGGATCATCGGGGACAGCTATCCGGGCGCCGGGAATCCCACCCGCAGCCTCTGGCTGATTGACACGGAGCGGGGCGTCATGACGGAGCCCGTGCGCGCGAAGACGGTGATCCCGCCCGTCGTCGACATCCGGTGCGACCTGCATGTCCGCTGGAGCCCGTCGGGGCGATATCTGAGCTTCGATTCCACGCACACCGGCCGCCGCACCGTCGTGCTGCTCGAGCGGGAGGAGCTGACGGAGAGGGAGGAGACGCTCCTCCTCTGAACTTTTCCGCTTTCTCCCCCAACCCGCTTGCCAATTTCCCTCCGATCTGCTATAATGGTTCCGGAAGCGGCACATGCCGCCCGCCGGGTTCGTCACAGATCGGACCGTCAACAAATCAACAATCACGGAGGAATGGATCATGAGCAAACTGCGCACCGTCAAGGTCGGGATCGTGGGCTGCGGAGGCATCGCCAACGGCAAGCACATGCCCGCGCTGAAAAAATGCGACAACGTCGAGATGATCGCCTTCTGCGACATCATCGAGGAGAGAGCCGTCAAGGCCGCGGCCGATTACGGCGTGAAAGGCGCGAAGGTCTTCACCGACTACCGCGACCTCCTGGCGATGAAGGATATCGAAGTGGTGCACGTGCTGACGCCGAACTACAAGCACGCCGAGATCTCCATCGCCGCGCTCGACGCCGGAAAGCACGTCATGTGCGAGAAGCCGATGGCGACGACCTCGCTGGAAGCCCGCGCGATGTGCGCCGCCGCCGAGAGGAACGGGAAGAAGCTGACGATCGGCTATCAGTCCCGCTCGGAACCTTCGTATCAATACGCGCACAATATGATCGCCGCGGGCAAGATCGGCGAGGTGTACTACATCAAGGCGCCCTCGATCCGCCGCCGCGGGGTGCCGACCTGGGGCGTCTTCATGGACGAGGAAAAGCAGGGCGGCGGTCCGATGATCGACATCGGGACCCATTCGATCGACGCCGCGCTTTATGTGGCGAACAACTACGACGTGGCCTCGGTGACCGGCGTCGTGAACAACAAGCTGAAATACTACGCCAAGGACAACGGAAGCTGGGGACCGTGGGGCGAGGACCGGCCGTTCACCGTCGAGGACAGCGCGATGGGCATGGTGCGGTTCAAGAACGGCGCGATGATGTACGTCGAGGCGTCGTGGCTTCTGAACGTGCAGGACGGCGGCCATTCGACGTTCTGCGGCACGCTCGGCGGCATCGAGATGATGCACGGCGGGGTGGCGATCAACGGCGAACGCCCGAACGAGGACGGCGAGATGAAGCTCTTTGACGAGCTTTACAAACCCACCGCCGCCGACCGGACGTATTTCAAGGACGAGCAGCTTTCGTCGACGGAATACGAGGCGCGGCAATGGATCCAGGCCGTCGTCGAGGACATCGATCCGATCGTGCTGCCCGGCGAGGCCGCGGTCGTGACCGAGATCATCGAGGCGATCTACAAGAGCGGCAAGAGCGGCCGGACCGTGTACTTTGACTGACGCGGCCGCGGGAGGGTATCATGGCTGACCACTATAATTTCTATCCTCTGAAGCACTTTGCCGCGACCGTTGCGGCCTGCATGGACCTGCCCCTGCCCGAGACGTACGCTCCGCCCGTCGCATGGGCGTCGTCCATTCTCCGGGAGCGGCTCGGCGGTGCGGCGGACCGGGTCGTGCTGTACCATGCCGACGCGGTCGGACAGTATATATGGCAGAAATACACCCCGCTGTTCGCGCCGGTTTACCGCTATACCTCCATGGCGATCCCCTTTCTCAGCACCGTGGAATCGGTCACGCCCGTCGCGCACGCGTCGATGTACACCGGGCTGGATCCGGAGGGACACGGGATCAGGACCTATGTGCGTCCCGAGCTCTCCTGTTCCACGCTCTACGATGAGGCGGTGAAGGCGGGGAAGCGCTGCGCGATCCTTGCAATGGAGGATTCGACCTTTCTGCACATCTTCACCGGACGGCCGATCGACTATTTCGCCGCCGCCAACGCCGCAGAGATCCGCGAGAAGGCGCTCGGGCTGATCGCGTCGGACCGGTACGATCTCATCAGCATCCACACCTTCGAGTATGACGACGCCGCCCACGCGTACAGCCCGGAATCGAAGGAGGGGCTCAACGCCGTTTCGATCGAGGCCGAGGTGTTCGCCGACATCGCGCATGAGATGCAGACCTTTTCGGGGAAGCACCGGATGCTGCTCTCCTATTCGCCCGACCACGGCCAGCATCTGACCGAAGGGGGACGGGGCGCGCACGGGAGCAAAATGATCGAGGACATGAACATCCTGCATTTCTTCGGGACGTTCTGAGTGAAGAAGAGAAAAGGGGCTGTCGCATGAACTCCAAGAAACGGAGAAATGCGACAGCCTTTCTCTTTACATAGCACTTTCGGCGTTCTTTTTCTCCTTTATCGAGGAGAAAAAGAACTAAAAAGAGGAACTCTCTGGAAGGTTTGGGTGTTCCGCACTCTGCGGAGTGCGGGTCAGGGCGTTGCCCCGACACCCTACCACCTTTTGAAAAAGGTGGACGAAAACTTTTGCCCTATTTGCGACAACCCGTTATTTTCGCCGCGGCGGCGGTTTCAGGGGACCGTTTATTCGTAGTATCCCCGGATTTTTTTCATGTTGGCCTTGAGGGATTTCTCCATCTTCTTGTAGCGCGAGGCGAAGTTGACGTCGCGGTCCATCATCATGTCGCGGAACAGATACGGGATCCGGACGCATTCGGCCTCCCCGAACAGGAAGGAGAAGTCGTAGTTCCGCCCGGCGAGGACGAGGTCCACCATGTTCGAGGTGTCCTGGTCGAGCGAGTACTTGCCCTTGAGCGCGATGTCGTAGTATTCGGGATAGACGGAACGCCAGCTCTCCGCGGAAAGCGCTTCCACGATCGTGCCGATCAGGGTCAGGTCATCGTCCTTCTTGAAGGTCGGGATGCCGATGACCGTGTACTGGTCGCGCGAATTGGTCAGATACATCTCCTGTGCCTCGTCCCACTTCGGATAGGGGAGGATGCCGTAGGCGCTGTCCATGTAGCGGTACACGGTGAAGGCGTCGTTGAAGATGGACGGCACGAAGCAGACGCAGTCCTCGGCGAACATGTTGACCTCGTTTTCCGCGGAGCTCACGTCGCCGTAGCCGCCTTCGGTGTTGTAGTAGAACTGGAAGATCTTCTCGAGCGCGGCGACCGTCTTCTCGGAGTTGATCGCGGGCACGGGGAAGCCCTCCTCGTCCTTGACGGTGATCGGCTGGTCGAAGGCGGGGAGCCACGCGTCGCAGCTGATCCCCGGCCATGCCGCGAAGCCGAAGGTGTCGTGGTCGTCGCGCTTGCCGTTCCCGTTGGAATCCTCGTAGATGGAGGAGGTCAGCCCGATGAAATGGTCGATGGTCCATGTGCCTTCATAGACCGTGCTGTAGAGGGATTCGGGCGTGATGCCGTACTTCTCCGTCACGGGGACGTTGAAGAAGAAGGCGTAGGTGGTCAGGAGGGAGGAAATGTTGATGTCGCCCGTCGCCGTGTAGAGGATGCCGTTGATGGTGTTCTGCTCGTTCGCCAGCGAATTCCACCACGGCCGGGAGAAATCGATGTTCGGCACCTCGAGCCAGTTCCGGTAGGCGCGGGAGTGGATCGGGGTATAGGCCCGGTAGGCATAGTGCGAGACGACCTCGTAGGCGTCCGTCCCCGATTTCACCAGCGTCGCCACGTCGTTCGTGATGGAGGAGAGGGAATCGTAGTCCACCGAGACGATCTTGACCTTGAACCGGTCTTCGATCTTCAGGTTCCGGTTGTAGACGGCGTCGTTCGTCCCCTCGCCGGTCAGCTCTTCCGCGTAGAATTCATAGGTGCGGGTCGTCTGCTGCGCCGCGCGGAAATCCCTCCCGCCGAAATCCAGCTCGGGCAGGTTGTCCGGGACGGAGGCGCGGTCCGTCTTGTCGTCGGTTCCGTCGGGCTCCGGTGCGATCTCGGCCTCGGGGACGGTCCCCATGTCCTCAACGGCGTTCTCCTGCGGCGTTTCCGAACAGGCGGCCAGCAACAGCATCAGGACCGCCAGGGCAGCGGCTGCCACTCTTTTCCAAATCATGCTCATACCTCCCTGTGTGATGATATTTTCGTCCCGGATCCGTCAATCGCCGAGATAGGTGTCGATGAGGCGCGAGAGCTGTTTGTGCACCGCCTTTGCGGATTTGGCTACGGTCGAGGCGAGCGATCCGTTTGCCGCCACCACCGAGCGCATGACCGTGCCGATGCTGCCGATGCTGTAATTGTACGCGTAGGCGAAATCGGTCATGGAGGTCGCGTGGATCAGATCGATCATCTGCGCCGATACCGTGTCGCGGGAATACTTCGTCTTGAGCGCCGTGTCATAGTAGGCCGGGATCACGGTCCGGTAGTTCTCCGCGCACATCGCCTCGACGACCGCGCCGATCTCGTCCCCGTGCAGGCAGGTGACCGGGATGCAGAAGATCGACGAGGTGTCCTGAACGAGGGAGATGTAGTTCTCCTGCGCTTCGTTCAGCTTCGGGTAGGGGATGATGCCGTATCCGCTCTCCATGTCGCGCAGCGATTCGCAGGTCTTCAGCCAGAGCGGCAGAAAGAGGATCTCGTTCGCGGCGAAGAGGTTCGACACGACGGGGCTGTTGAAGGCTTCGCCGTCGCCGTAGGACTTGTTCATGCCCTCGTTGTTCCAGTAGAGCTCGTTCAGGCGGTCGAGGATGTCGTAGTTGTGCTCGTCCTCCACGATGAGCTCGGGCAGGCCGTCCGCGTCACGTCCGATGACCTTGAGGCCGAGGCCGTAGGCGAAGAGCTCCGTGTTGGCGACCGTCGTTGCGGAGATGCCCCATTGGTCGCCCTTGTCCTTCTTGCCGTTGCCGTTGAGGTCCCGGTATCCCTTTTCCGCGAGGTCATAGAGCTTGTCGAGCGTCCAGACGCCTTCGAGCACGTCGCCGTAGAGGGAATCGTACTCGCCGAAGAGGTCGGTGTAGACCGCCTGGTTGAAGAACACGGCCGCCGTGACCTTCAGAGAGTTCAGGGCGATGTCCCCCATGAGGAAGAAGCGCTTGTCATTGCCGATCTGAAGGATGTCCATGTAGTCCGTGTTCCACCACGGCATGTCATAATCGATGTATTTCGCGCCGCTCACGTCCATGATCATGTTCGAGAGGCAGAGCGGGAGCGTGGAATACTGCGCCCACGAGATGATGGCGTAGTCGTCCGCGTTCGCGGTGATGGAACTTCTCGCCTCGCCCGGGAATTCCTGTGCGGTGCCGTTTCCGGACGCGCGGTACTGGAATTCGATGTTCAGGCGCTCGCTCACGGAGGCGTTGCGGTTGTAGATCGCGTCGTCCACGACTTCGCCGGTCAGGTCCTCGACATAGATCTCCTGCTCATCGACGCCGCCCCGGTAGAGGATCGGCACGCTCAGCCCGCCGAAATCGAGGTCGGAGGGCAGGTTGTCGGGGGTGTTCTCCCGGCTCATTTCGGTTTCCGCTTCCTCGGCGGGAGCCGCGATTTCCCCGTCGGCGGTCAAGACAGCCCCGGAGACGTCTTCCGCCCCTTCGCCGCTCTCGGCGCATCCGGCGAGCATCGGCAAAAGCATCGCTGCCGCAAGGATCAGGGAAAGAATCTTTGTTTTCATGTTTGACCCGCTTTCTTTATCAAGATGAGTGTTCCGTCTGTGTCTGCGGATGGGTGTTCCGGTCATCCTCCCGCCGGGCGGAAACGGATGATCCGACCCTATTATACTCCCTCCGCACGGCGGTGTCAAGGGGGAGGGAGGGGGATATGAAAAGGGAGTTTTCCCGCCGGTCCGACGGCTTCTTTGCCGCCAAACTTATCCCGATCTTCCCATTTTCCGCTTGCAACCATGCGCTCGACGTGCTATAATAGGACTGAAAGCGGAAAAACGGATGCCGGCATTTCCGCCGGACGACTGCGACAGAGGAGGCATGGCATGGAGAACAAAATCTGGAGCGTGCTGCTGCATCTCGGCGGCAACATGTGGAACGAAGAAGGAAACATCCGGGGACGCGAGCACTGTCCGGATGCGGTGGCGTCACAGAAGCTGCGCTTTTCCCGCCCGGTGTGGGAACGCTATCTGAAACGCCTCGCCGGGTTCGGGGTCAATATGATCGTGCTCGACATCGGAGAGGGGCTGCGGTATGAATCCCGTCCCGAGCTCGCCGTTGAGGGATCGTGGAGCCGGGAAGCGCTCCTCCGGGAGCTCGACGCGATGCGGGCGATGGGCTGTGATGTGATTCCGAAGCTGAATTTCTCGGCATGCCACGACGTATGGCTCCGGGATTACGCGCGGATGCTCTCGACGCCGGTTTACTACGAGGTCGTCTCGGACCTGATCCGCGAGGTTATGGGGATCTTCCGCCCGCGCTTCTTCCACCTCGGTATGGACGAGGAGACCGCCGGGCATCAGCGGGACTACGACTACTGCGTCATCCGTCAGCATGACCTCTGGTGGCACGACTTCTACTACATGACGGACTGCGTGGAGCGGGAAGGCGCGCGCGCGTGGATCTGGTCGGACTATATCTGGAACAACCGGGACAAATTCCTCGAGAAGATGCCGAAATCCGTCGTCCAGAGCAACTGGTACTACAACCGTGAGTTCGCGGAGCCCGATCTGACGCCCGCCCTCTCGAACATGCTCACCGCCTTCGACACGCTGGATCGCGCCGGGTTCGATCAGATCCCGACGGGGAGCAACTGGGCGTGCCGGGAGAACATGGAGAGCCTCACCGCCTACTGCATGGAACACCTGTCGGACGAACATCTGCTCGGCTTCATGCAGACGCCGTGGGTCCTGACCCTCGAGGAGAACGAAGACCGCATGAACGAAGCGGCCGACGCCTTCGCCGACGCCAACCGCCGGTACGAAGCCGGACGGACTTGAAAGGAGACGCACCATGACTCAGGAAAAACTTGCCATCCTCGGCGGGGAACCCGTCATTCCCGCGGGCTCGATCCCGCCCGAAACCTACGACAGGCTCTTCCGGAAGATGATTCTGACGGAGGAAGCGAAGGCTGCCGCGATGCAGGTGATCGAAGCGGGCTCGTTCTCGTTCACCGACATCACGGAGAAATTCCAGGAGGAATTCGCCGCCTGGCAGGGTACGAAATACGCGATCGCCTACTGCAACGGCACCATGTCCCTGACGGCGGCGATGTTTGCCATCGGGCTCGGCGAAGGGGACGAGATCATCTGCCCCACGAAGACCTACTGGGGAAGCGTCTCGCAGGCCCTGAACTTCGGCGCGTCCGCGGTGTTCTGCAACATCAACGACATGCTGTCGATGGATCCCGGCGATCTCGAGCGCTGCATCACCCCGCGCACGAAGGCGATCATGGTCGTGCATTACCTCGCCTATCCCTGCGACATGGACCCGATCATGGAGATCGCGCGCCGGCACGGCCTGAAGGTGATCGAGGACGTCTCGCACGCGCAGGGCGGCTTATATAAAGGAAAGAAACTCGGCACGTTCGGCGACGTCGCGGCGATGTCGCTGATGAGCACGAAGTCTCTCGCGTGCGGCGAGCTCGGCGTGCTGGTCACGGACAGCCGGGAGATCTACGAGCGCGCCATGGCGTTCGGGCATTACGAACGGAACAACGCGAACTACATCACCGACTGCGACGATCTGAAGCCGTATTTCCACATCGCGCTCGGCGGCGTGAAGGGCAGGGCGAATCAGGTCTGCACCGCCATCGCGCGGGATCAGCTGAAGCACTACGACGAGCGGTGCCAAAAGATCCGCCGGGCGATGAACTACTTCTGGGATCAGCTCGAGGGCCTGCCGGGCATCCGTCCGATCCGCGTGGACGAGTCGACCGGGTCGAACATGGCGGGGTTCTATGAACCGCACGGCGCCTATTATCCGGAGGAGCTGCACGGGCTGTCCGTGAAGCGGTTCGCCGAGGCGGTGCGCGCGGAAAACGGCGCTTTTTGCTACGAAGGTGCGAACTTCTGCCTCCATACGCACCCCCTGTTCAAGACCTTCGATCTCACCCACAGCGGCACGCCCTCCCGCATCCGGTACAACGACCGCGACGTGCGCGAGGACGACCATCTGTGCGATCCGTCCCTGACGAAATACTGCTTCTCCGTCCCGCGCTTCAATGAACTGGACAAGGAGATCATCGACCGCTACGCCGCGGGCTACCGGAAGGTGATCGAAAACCACCTGCAGCTCCTCGAAAGCGACGCGAAGGAAGCGCAGGGCGGCCGCTGGTACGGCTCCGAGAATCAATAAGGAGGCGCGCCATGAAGCTGCTGCCGAAAATCGACATCCATGTGCACGCGGTCCCCGAGCGGCTGATCTGCCGGGGCAGCGGGGACGGATACCCGACGCCGGAGGAGGTGCGCGCGATCTACGATGCCTACGGGATCGAGCGCGGCGTGCTCCTGCCGGACGGGTGCTATCCCGAAGGATCGTCCGACATCTGCTCTCCCCGCGAGGCGAGAAATCTCGTCCAGGACTTTCCCGAGACCTTCGGCTGGTGGTTCGCGCCGCTGTCCTCCGCCGCAGGAAACAATGCGCCCGACACCGATCTTTCCGCCATCCTGATGCAGTACAAGGCAGCGGGAGCGAAGGGCGTCGGGGAGATCAGCGAGAACCGCCCCTTCGACGATCCGATGATGCTGAATCTCTTCCGGCACTGCGAGGCCTGCGGGATGCCGGTGCTCTTCCACATCGGGCGGCGCGGCGGGGATTACGGGATCGTCGACGACCTCGGTCTGCCGCGGCTGGAAAAGGCACTCGGCATGTTCCCGAAGTTGAGATTCCTCGGGCACTCCCAGAAATTCTGGGCGGAGATCGGCGAAACGGACGAGGAATCCCGGGGCGGCTATCCGAAGGGGAAGGTCAAGCCCGGGCGGGTCCCGGCGCTCATGCGGAAATACCGGAATCTCTGCGGCGATCTGTCGGCCGGATCGGGGTACAACGCGATCACCAGGGATCCGGATTTCGGCTGGGCATTCCTCGAGGAATTTGCCGATCAGCTCTATTTCGGCACGGATATCTGCTCCCCGCGGAACATGCACAGCGACATGATGAAGCTCGCGGGCTTCCTCGACGATGCCGTGACGCGCGGGAAGATCTCGTACGGCGCGTATGAAAAGATCAGCCGCGGGAATGCGGTGGAACTGATGGAGGCGTGAACCGTCTCTTGTTAAGCAACCGTCTGATGCCGTTCAGGCGGTTGTCTTTTGCGTGATGCTGTGAGGGGACGGAATTCCATCCGGCGCAGGCTTGGATGCAGAATGATCCTCTCCCTATCCTATGTTGGAGCACGCTTTGGGTCCATCTCGGCAAAATTCCGCAATGGATTTTTCACATTTTTTATGTGCTCTCTTGACACCGATTGCGCTATGTGATATAATGGCCTATGTATAGTGGGTTAAGTATTCCCAATGCTGAATCCACGAAAGAAATCCCCATCCCAAGTCAAATCTTTTGTGCGGCGGT
>JAFPWV010000103.1 GCA_017412675.1 Clostridia bacterium | reverse complement strand
TTCATGAACTCCTGAACCTTGGGCTTGATAACACCAAAGTAATGGTCGTCCATCTCCTGTCCCTTCGGCGGTCTCGATCCGAAGAGGGTCCGCCCGGTGAAGCGCAGGTCGGGACGCTGCTCGTAGAGCTTCCGGTCGATGAGGAAGTATTCCTGTTCCGGGCCGACGGAGGTGGTGACGCGCTTCACGTCGGTGTTGCCGAAGAGGCGGAGGATCCGCAGCGCCTCCCGGTTGATCGCTTCCATCGAGCGGAGCAGCGGCGTTTTCTTGTCCAGCGCGTGCCCGCCGTAGGAGCAGAACGCCGTCGGGATGCAGAGGGTCTTGCCCTTGATGAAGGCGTAGGACGTCGGGTCCCATGCGGTGTAGCCCCTCGCCTCGAAGGTGGCGCGCAGACCGCCGGAGGGGAAGGAGGAGGCGTCCGGCTCGCCCTTGATGAGCTCCTTGCCGGAGAATTCCATGATGACGCCGCCGTCGGGTGCCTTTGCGATGAAGCTGTCGTGCTTTTCCGCCGTGATGCCGGTGAGCGGCTGGAACCAATGCGTGAAGTGGGTCGCGCCGCGTTCGACCGCCCAGTCCTTCATCGCCTGCGCGACTGCGTTCGCAACGCCGATGTCGAGCTCCGCGCCTTCATCGATGGTTTTTCTGAGGGAGGCGTACACCTCCGCGCTGAGGACCGCTTTCATCACTCTGTCGTCGAATACCATGCTGCCGAATGTTTCCGTCAGGTTTTTCATGATCTGCTCCTTCCGCCCGGCGCTCGGGCCGGTAGCTTGTTTGAAATGAAAGAAAGGCAAGGGCGATCCCGAATCCCCGGGAAAAGACGCCGTTGCCTTTCCGCATAAATATGTGACTGAATCAAATGAGAAAGCGTCTCTGCGAAGATCCTCCGCAAAGACGCCGTTGCCCTTGATGACCTGATTATACACCGGCGGATCGGATTTGTCAAGGGGAATCTATTTGCCGGATTGCACAAAAATCCGCCGGAACACCCTGCATAAATTTTCGTGATCTATGCACAGCCATCCCTTGACAGGTCCGCCGGCGCTGTGCTATAATACGGACAAATGAGCAATGGCGTTCATGGGGAGTTTTCGCTTCTCGATGAGCGCCGTTTTGTTATTTCGTGATGAGTTTGCTTCGCAAACGTTTACAGTTATGATTGCCTTTGGCAAGCTATGGGCTGCTGCGCCGCACTTGTTGACGAGAAAGCTCTTTTCGTCTCCAAGACTTCGCCGAAGGTGAATCATCACTCGCACAGCGATCATAACTGTACACGCACGAAGTGCTCATAACTCTTACCGAGGGTAACGATATGATGAAGGAAGGTCAACTCCGCATTCCTTCCGGCTGCGCCATCGCCGCGGTGATCGACCGGGACGGCGGCCGGATGCCGGGATCGCTCGTCACGGAGGCCATGCGTCCGATGCATGAGCGCTCAAACGGGCTCGGCGGCGGATTCGCGGGCTACGGCATCTATCCCGAATACCGGGATTTCTATGCGCTGCATTTCTTTTTCGAGAACCGCGACGCGCGAAAG
Source organism: Clostridia bacterium (assembly GCA_017412675.1). GTDB lineage: Bacteria > Bacillota > Clostridia > Oscillospirales > CAG-272 > UMGS1696. The sequence continues at coordinate 6,077 of JAFPWV010000103.1, read as the reverse complement.
AGCTGCGAGGCATCCCTGAAGGAACGCTTCGAGATCGTTCAGTCGGAGCTCATCCCCACGCGCAAGATCCCCACGGTCACGGACGAGCCCGTGATCTGGCGGTATTTCGTCGATCCGCTGAAATCCTGCCTCGCGGCGGAGCAGGTTGACGAGCGGGAATTCGTCGTGCGGACCGTCATGAAGATCAACACGGAAAACCGCGGCGGGTACGTCTTTTCCTCCGGGAAGAACATGGGCGCGTTCAAGGCGGTCGGCTATCCCGAGGATGTGTCGGAATTCTACCGTCTCGAAGAATATGAAGGGTATGCCTGGACCGCGCACGGACGCTATCCGACGAATACCCCGGGCTGGTGGGGCGGCGCGCATCCGTTCACGCTCCTCGACTGGTCGGTCGTGCACAACGGGGAGATCTCCTCCTACGACGCCAACCGCCGGTGGATCGAGATGTTCGGCTATAAGTGCACGCTCCAGACAGACACCGAGGTGATCACCTACATCATGGACTACCTGCTCCGGCGGCAGGGCCTGACCCTCGAGGAAGCGGCATCGGTCGTCGCGGCTCCGTTCTGGTCGAAGATCGATGCGATGCAGGATCCGAAGGCCGCCGAGAAGCTCCGGTATCTGCGCACGGTCTTCCCGTCGCTGCTCGTCACCGGTCCGTTTTCGATCGTCCTCGGCTTCGACGGCGGGCTGATGGCGTTGAACGACCGGCTGAAGCTGCGCTCGATGGTGGTCGGCGAAAAAGGATCCCGGGTCTATATTGCCAGCGAAGAGGCGGCGATCCGCGCGATGGAGCCGGAGGCGGAGAACATTTTCGCTCCGGTCGGCGGGGAACCCGTGATCGTGACCCTGAACCGGAAAGGAGGCGCGGACTGATGGCGATCGCCTATATCCAGCCGGAATTTGAAGTCGTTCGCAATGAAAACCGCTGCATCGCCTGCCGGGTGTGCGAGCGGCAATGCGCGAACGAAGTGCATTCCTTCGACGAAGAGCGCGGCATCATGCGCTCCGACGAGACCAAATGCGTGGACTGTCAGCGGTGCGTGAGCCTGTGCCCGACGCGGGCGCTCAGGATCGTGAAGAACCCGAACGCCTTCCGCGAGAACGCGAACTGGCAGGGCTCCACGATCAGGGAGATCTACAAGCAGGCGTCGAGCGGCGGGGTGCTGCTCTCCTCGATGGGCAATCCGAATCCCCTGCCGGTGTACTGGGACCACATGCTCATCAATGCCTCCCAGGTCACCAACCCGCCGATCGATCCGCTCCGGGAGCCGATGGAGACCCGGGTCACGCTCGGCAAGAAGCCAAAGACGGTCAAACGGCTGCCGGACGGCTCGCTCGATCCGAGTCTCCCGCCGCAGATCTCGCTCAGTATGCCCGTGATGTTCTCGGCCATGAGCTACGGCTCGATCAGCTACAACGCGCACGCGTCCCTCGCAAGGGCGGCCGAAGCGCTCGGCATCCTCTACAACACCGGCGAGGGCGGACTCCACGAAGATTTTTATAAGTACGGCGCGAACACGATCGTGCAGGTGGCGTCCGGGCGATTCGGCGTCCACGAGGACTACCTCGAAGCCGGCGCGGCCATCGAGATCAAGATGGGACAGGGCGCGAAGCCCGGGATCGGCGGCCATCTGCCCGGCGCGAAGATCGTCGGGGACGTCAGCCGGACGCGCATGATCCCCGAGGGCTCGGACGCCATTTCCCCGGCGCCGCACCACGATATCTATTCGATCGAGGATCTGAGGCAGCTCGTGATGTCCCTGAAAGAGGCGACGGAATACCGCAAGCCGGTGATCGTCAAGGTCGCCGCCGTGCACAACATCGCCGCCATCGCCTCGGGGATCGCGCGGTCCGGGGCGGACATCATCGCCATCGACGGCTTCCGCGGAGGCACGGGCGCGGCTCCCACACGCATCCGGGACAACGTCGGCATTCCGATCGAGCTCGCCCTCGCGTCGGTGGACAAGAGACTGCGGGATGAGGGCATCCGGGGCGACGTCTCCCTCGTCATCGGCGGGAGCATCCGTTCCGCTGCGGACGTCGTGAAGGCCGTGGCCCTCGGCGCGGATGCCTGCTACATCGCCACGGCAGCCTTGCTCGCCCTCGGCTGCCACCTCTGCCGGACCTGCCAGACGGGCCGGTGCAACTGGGGTATCGCCACCCAGCGGCCGGAGCTGGTGAAGCGGCTGAATCCCGACATCGGTTCGGAGCGGCTCGTCAACCTGATGACGGCCTGGCGGCACGAGATCATGGAGCTCATGGGCGGGATGGGGATCAACTCCGTCGAAGCGCTCCGCGGCAACCGCCTGATGCTGCGCGGCGTGGGACTGACGGAAAAGGAACTCGGGATCCTCGGGATCGCGCACGCGGGGGAATGAGATGAAACGAATCTATGTGAACGAAGAGTGGTGCCTCGGGTGCCATCTCTGTGAATACAACTGCGCATTCGCCAATTCCGGCAAGTCCGACATGGCGTCCGCGCTGAAAGGCAGACCGATCTTCCCGCGCATCCATATCGAAGGCGGGGATCGGGTGACCTACGCCGTGTCCTGCCGCCACTGTACGGATCCGCTCTGTGTCAAGTCCTGCATTTCCGGCGCGCTGAGCCGGGACGCGGACGGGGTGATCCGGATCGACCGGAGCCGCTGCGTGGGGTGCTATACCTGCGTGCTCGTCTGTCCCTACGGTGCGCTCTCCCCGGGGGAGGACGGCGTGATGCAGAAGTGCGAGCTGTGCCTGAGAAACGCTACGGGAGAACCGGCCTGCGCGGCGGGCTGTCCCAACCGGGCGATCGTGTATGAGGAGAGGTGAGAATATGACCGGCTATGTCATCATCGGAAACGGCGCGGCCGCGATCGGATGCATCGAGGGGATCCGGCAGATCGACCGGGAGACGCCCATCGCGGTGATCTCCGCCGAGCCGTACCCCGCCTACTGCCGCCCGCTCATCTCCTATGCGCTCGAAGGGAAGGCGGATCCGGCGAACATGAACGCGCGGCCGGCGGATTTCTATGAGAAGAACGGCTGCACGGTCTTCTACGGGAAAACGGCGGTGCGGATCGATCCCGACGGGCATACGGTGACGCTCGACGACGGAGCGGTCCTGCCGTACAAGAAGCTCTGCGTCGCGGCGGGCTCGTCACCGTTCGTGCCGCCCATGACGGGGCTGGACACGGTGGAGCACAAATACACCTTCATGACAATGGACGACATGCGCGCGCTCGATCGGGCCGTCACGCCTCAGAGCCGGGTGCTGATCGTCGGAGCGGGGCTGATCGGGCTCAAATGCGCGGAAGGGCTTGCGGAGCGGGTGAAGAGCATCACCGTCTGCGACCTCGCGCCGCGGGTGCTGTCCAGCATCCTCGATGATGAAGGCGCGGCCCTGATGCAGGCGAAGCTGGAAGAGCACGGGATCACCTTCTGCCTCGGCGACACCGTCGCACAGTTCAGCAAGGATCATGCCGTGATGAAGAGCGGGAAGACGGCGGCGTTCGATACCCTCGTCCTCGCGGTGGGCGTGCGGGCCAATACCGCGCTGATCCGGGAGGTCGGAGGGACCGTGAACCGCGGCATCGTCACGGACACGCGGATGCAGACGTCCATCCCGGATATCTGCGCCGCCGGGGACTGCGCCGAGGGATACGATGCCTCCGCCGGCTCGAACCGCGTCCTCGCCATCCTTCCGAACGCAAGGATTCAGGGGGAGTGCGCGGGCGTGAACATGGCGGGGGGAGACCGGGTCTATGACAATGCCATCCCCATGAACGCCATCGGGTTTTTCGGGCTCCACGCGCTCTGCGCCGGGTGTTCTCTCGCGCCGTAGGAGGACGGGGGGGTCTTTGCGGAACGCGGCCCGGGATGGGTGAAGAAATTCTATGTGAAGGAGAACCGCCTCATCGGGTTCGCCCTCGTGGGACGCGAAGAGCGGGCGGGGATCTACACCTCGCTCATCCGGGAGAAGGTCCCGCTCGACACGGTGGATTTCGACCTGCTGCAGCAGACCGCGACGACAGCGGCTTTCTCGGCGGACGTGAGACGGCAGAAATTCGGAGGTGCGGTGTGATGGACGGGAAGACGATCTCTGCAAAAGGGCTGGACAGCCGCGCGATCAACGACGCGATCCGTGAAGCGGGGGACTGCCTCCTCACGGACTGCCTCGGACAGCGGTTCATTGGCGCGGGCATGAATACGGAGGACATCACGATCGAAGGGATCCCCGGCAACGCCCTCGGCGCGTACTGCAACGGCGCGCGGATCACGGTGCACGGCAGCGCGCAGGACGCGGTCGGCGACACGATGAACGACGGCGTGATCGTCGTCCACGGTTCCATCGGTGACGCGGCGGGATATGCCATGCGCGGCGGAAAGATTTTCGTGCGCGGGAACGCCGGATACCGCGCGGGCATCCACATGAAGGAATACAAAGAAAAAGTCCCCCTGATCGTGATCGGAGGATGCGCCGGGTGCTTTCTCGGCGAATATCAGGCGGGCGGCGTGATCGTCGTTCTCGGACTGGACGCGGCGGGCCCGATCGTCGGGGACTTCCCCTGCACCGGGATGCACGGCGGAAAGATGTTTCTCAGAGGATCGTGCGCCGGGATCACCTTCCCCCCGCAGGTCACGGCACGGACGGCGACGGCGGAGGACATGGCCTCGATCCGCGTCCCCCTCGAAGAATTCGCCGCGCTCTTCGGGCAGAACGCCGACGAGCTCCTCGCATCGGAGTTCACCGTCGTCACCCCCGACAGCCGGAATCCGTACCAGAGGATGTATGTGGGAAACTGAAAAAACCATTCAAAAAACGGCGTTCATCCGGAGTGCAGGTGCTTTCGGCGCCGTTTTTTCGTGCGCTCAATCGCCGCCGATCGGTACGCCCGGGATCTGCCGGTTCTCCCGCGCTCCGGGGGACTTGCCGCCTTCAGACAGATGGATCAACGCGATGCGCCGACGCTGTGAAATACGGGGAAGCGGGACTTGACAGATGGGGAAGAAAGGGTTATAATAGAGCCGAACGATTTGGCCAATCACCGTCCTCACGGGCGGAAACAATAAAGGAGTGGTATTCATGAAAAAATTTCTGGTTTTGATGCTTGCGGCGATCCTGATGCTCGCGCTGACGGCCTGCGGCGCGAAGGAGACCAAAGATGAAGACGGCGGCGAGGGATCAGCCAATCCCTGGACCGAGGTCGCCGACGCGGAAGAAGCCGCGAATGGTGCGGGTGTCGGCTACTTTACGCTGCCCGAGAACGGCACGGAAGTGACCGGCGGACGCATTGACTTTCTGGGCTTCCGGTACATGAAGAACCTCGCGGAGGCGGACGGCGCGGTCGGCGCTGCGGAGCTCACGGTGCGCAAGGGCCTGAAGCAGGACAGCGAAGACGTGTCCGGCGACTACACCGCCTACAAGTACGCGTGGACGCAGGATGTGGGCGGCTGGACGGTCTACTGCATGGGCAACGAGGACGGCCGGACGATGAAGGCGATCTGGGTGTCCGACAACTTCAGCTACAGCATCATGGTGCGCGGCCAGGGCGACTATTACGATACCTACGGCCTCGGCGCGGAAGACGTCACAGCGCTCGTGGAGGGGATCCAGTAAACACTATTCCAAATTGCATGACAATCACTACAATTTGAAAAACAGGCATCTTCAAGGTGTCTGTTTTTTATTTCATGGCTTGATTCTGCTTAGTCTTTGTGCTATAATCTATATAAGAATACTGTTGCATATAGGCGATCGTTTGGGGATTGTTTAAAATGGAAAATAGAACTTTCTCAGATTCAGTAAAATTTGAAGTGGTTAAGAAAAATCTGGAATGTAATAATGGAGAAATACATTGTGAAACATGTGGTAGAAAATTGGCTTCAATCAGTGATTGTCACTTTGACCATATTGTGCCGTATGCTAAAGGAGGAAAATCAACCAAGTATAATTGTCAGATCCTTTGCAGTCAGTGTAATTTGCGCAAAAATGATAAAGAATTAAGAGATTTTGTTCTTGAAGAAAAAGCAAAGCGTTTTCTGTATGGGGAATCAGATACGCTTGGACAACAGGAGACTGGTGTAACCCAAAG
>JAFPWV010000102.1 GCA_017412675.1 Clostridia bacterium | reverse complement strand
GACAGCCAGTTCATCCCCACGCCGACGGGAACGAGGGCCACAGTAGCAACCACCAGCCCCGGGTGATTCTTCCAGATCACGCCAAGCAGCCATTTCATGTTGGAGAGGAAGGAATATTTCCGCTCCGGTTTTTCTTTTTTAGGTTTCATGAATCCATCCTCAATCCCGTTTCACACGAGACTCTGTTTTGCTTTTTCATACCGCAGACCGAACCGTTCGGCGATCTCGTAGGCATGGGACAGTCCGGCGGCCGCCTGTTCCACGATACGGTAGGTCCGCTCCCCGTCCCGGTATTCCGCCGAAAGTGTCTTCAGCTTCGGGCTTCCCCGGTTGAAGCGTTCCACGGCTTCGGCGGAGGCCAGCGCATGCAGGTGCGTGGAGTAGAGGCAGAAGGCGCGGCTGTCCCGGATGATCTGCAATACCTCCCCGGCAATGACCGCCCCCTCTTCCGCCGCCGTACCGGCAAAGGATTCGTCCATCAAAAGAAGCGTCCCTTCGTCCGTTCGGTCGAGCAGATCCCGCATGGCGCGGCATTCCTCCACGAGACGGCTTTCTTCTTCCGAATCCTGCGCCGGGAAATGGGTGAGGATGCGAGTGAAAAGAGGAAGCTCTGCCTTTTTCGCGCAGACGGGAAGGCCGAGGGCGGCAAGCACGGCGGAGATACCGACCGATTTCAGAAATACGCTTTTTCCCCCGCTGTTCGGTCCGGTCACAAGAAGGATCGTCGTTTCACCGTCCGCCGAAACGTCGCTCGGAACGATGGATTTGACCTCGGTTTTCCTCAGCAGGGCCGGGTTCCAGCAGCCTTTCAGCTTCAGCATACGACCGCCGGTCTCGGGGAAACAGAAAACCGCCCCGCGATCCCGAAGATCCTTCATCCAGTCCGCTCCCCGAAGAACAAAGGTCAGCTCGTCCATGAGCGGCGTGACGCCCGAGATCACCGAGGAAATGTACCCGAGCAGAACGGTTCTGGCCCGGACGAAGGCTTTCAGCAGATAGGAGTTCAGGGCAATATAGACTGCCTGTTCCAGCCCGCGCGTCTTCTCCCCTCCGACGAGAGGCGTCATGCAGACCAGCGCGCCGTCCTGACGCTTTTTCCCGAAGATCGCGGTAAACAGATCCGAGACCGTGTAGCGGTCGTCGTTGACGGAGACCACGCCGACCTCCTTCACGCTGAAGCCCGCGTCCAGATTCACCCCGAGGGTGATACTTCGGGCAACGTTCCGGCTTTCCGCGAGCCTTGCGACATAGTCCTCGATTTCCGCGAACTGCGGGTCGGCGGCAATTTCATGGAGCAAAGCGGACAATTCTTTCAAAGCATCGGAGGCCGGTTCGGCTGCTTTGAGGGCTTCGCTGATGTCCCGGATCATGCCGATGAACAGACTCACTTCACCGAAGGAGTAGAGCACGTCTTCGGCTGTCTGACCGAGTCCCGCTCGCTTCTGCGCCATTTCCCGGATGTTTTTCAGGTATTCATGCAGACGGGACAGAATTTCTGTCAACTCCGGCTTGCCGTCAAGGTCCTGAAACAACGCCTGACGGCGGCGGATCACGGCGGGATCGGCGGATAACACCGGCGCGAGATCTCTTTCCTCCACCGCAAGCAGACGCCCGACGCCGAGCGATTTCAGCGTTTCCGCCGTCTTCTCATCGTTGCGGAAGCTGTTGTCAGGTTCCGTGTTCGGGTACAGCAGATACATGGGATCCTCCTTTTCATGGCCAGAGCCGGATCAAGGCGGAACGCGTCAGCCAACCGATGAGGATGCAGAGCAGGACGAAAGCCGCGACGCACAGCCAGTACCGGACGAGGGACAGGCGGTGAAGCGACCAGATCTTTGCGAGCTGCGCGGCGCAGGCCCAACCATAAATCCACGCGAAGATCGCGGCTGCCCAGAACAGCTTGTAGGAAAACAGCCCGCCTGCCATGAACCAGAAATTCAGACCGAACAGCTTGGACAGGAGGTACTTCTTCGGCAGAAGGATCAGCCGCGTGTCGCTTTCGAAGGCTTCGTAATCACGCAGCAGATAATGGACGAAAACCATACGCGCCCTCCTCTCATTGCTGGTTTGCTTCTATCCGAAAGGATACCATAAACCGATGAAAAAGTGTGCGTTTTGTCCTGAACGGTAGAAAAAACGGCATGAACGGTAAAGTCACGCCGTTTATATGTTTATTGTCCCGTTTTGTCCGGCAGCGGGAGCAGGATTTCCGTTGCGAAAACGCCTTCCTCGAACTGCCGGTTCACGGTTCCGCCGTATTTCTCCGCCATCCGGTCGATCCGCCCGAGGCCGAAGCCGTGTCCTTTTCCTTTTCTGGAGAGGAACCGTTCCCCCTCTTTCTGGGGCAGGTCCGCCATCGAATTGGATACCGAGAGATAGAGGCTCCCTTTCATGACGCCGAGGAAGACGCGGATCCAAGGCTTGTCCGCTGTACGGGCGTTCTCAATGGCATTGTCCAGAAGGTTCCCGAGAATGGAACAGAGGTCAATTTCGGAAACAGAGAGATTCTTCGGCACAACCGCCTTCGCGTTCACTTCGATCTTCTTCTCCCGGATGAGGGAGAGTTTGGAGTTGAGAATCGCGTCCACCATGACATTCCCGGTCCTGATCACCGTATCGACCGTGGTCAGATCGTTGTTCAGATCCAGCAGATAGTTCTTTACGGCTTCGTTTTCGTCTCCTGCGAGAGCCAGAAGCGTCTGGATGTGATTGTGGTAGTCGTGCCGCCACCCACGCATGGTCCGGTACATGGTCTCCACCTCTTCGCACTGGCGGGAAATCAAGTCGCTTTCGAAGGCTTCGATCCGGCGGTCGATCATAGGCGCAAACAGTTTGTCAAGCAGTCTCATTCGATCCCCTCCCTGTAATATCGGATAAAAGCCAGATTGACCGCCTGCGCTGCTTTCCGGGCAAGAGGCAGAACCGTGCCGTTGTCAAGGACCACGTCGGTCCTCGTGATTTTCGAGACATACCGCAGATTGACCAGCACGGAGCGATGACAGCGGACGAATCCCGCCACCGGACCGAGCTCTGCCTCCCATGCGCCGATGGTCTTGCGGAAAGTGAAATCTCCATCCTCCGTGTGAACGGTGAGATCGTGTCCGAACGTCTCTGCATACAGGATCCGCTCAAGACGGACACGCGTCTGTCCGTCGCCTGAAGGGAGCAGGATCCACCGTTCGGCTTTCCCGAGATTCGCTGCCGCCCGGTCGAGCACGGAGAACAGCTTGTCCCGGTCCACGGGCTTCATGAGATAGTGGAGCGCGGAGACCTCGTACCCCGCGGCGATGAAATCCGGGAATCCGGTGATGAAGACCATCTGCACGACGTCGTTGTCTTTTCGGACAGCCTTCGCCAGCTCCACGCCGTTGATCGCACGCACCGCTTCGCCTGCCGTGCCCCCCATCTCTATATCAAGGAGCAGGATGTCGAAGTCCTTGTCCTCGGAGTACGCGAACAGGAACGCTTCCGCGGAGGGAAACGGAACGGTATTTACAGCCGCGTCCCGATCCTTCGCCCAGCGCGAGACAAGCGCGGCGATATAGTCCCGGTCGGCAGGCCGGTCGTCGATGACGGCAATACGCATAGGCGTGGACTCCTTGATGATGGTGTTGACTATATTATATCCGATTTTCTGCGGG
>JAFPWV010000101.1 GCA_017412675.1 Clostridia bacterium | reverse complement strand
TCAGGTACGCACTTTCTTTATTGGTGAACGAACTTGCCGAGGCAGGTTTTGCGTATGGTACGGAACCCTTCGGCCGAAGGCGAGTTCGTCTCCTGTCCCCGGGCACTGCCCGGTCTCCGGGCACCTCCCGGCCCATCTCACCGCTTCGCGAGATACTCCGCCATCGCGTGCGCGGCAATATTCCCCTCGCCGACCGCCTTCGCGATCTGATATGGCCGCCCGACGCAGTCCCCCGCCGCAAAGCAGCCCGCGATGTTCGTCTTCATCTCCCGGTCGACCGCGATGTGCACGCCGTCGAGCGCAAGGCCCGGCACGAGCGACGCGGGCGCCACCGCATTGCGCAGACAGAAGAGCCCGTCGACGGGGATCTCCCGGCCGTCCTTCAGGGTGACCGCATTCGCTTTCAGCCCGCCGGAGACCTTCACGATCGGGCTGTCGAGGAATTCGATGTTCTCCCCCCGGACGGCAGGATTTCGGTATCCCGCGAAGAGATAGACCCGCCCGGCAAGCGACGCGAGGTATTCCGCCTCGTGCTCGAACCGCGCCGCGCCGAGGTGGACCGCGATGGTCTTGCCCCGGTACAGAAACCCGTCGCAGGTCGCGCAGTAGCTCACGCCCCGGCCGAGGTATTCTGCCTCGCCCTCGAAGCCCTTCGCCGTGACCGCGCCCGTCGCGAGCAGGACCGATCTCGCCTCGTAAAGCTCGTTGTCCGCGAGGAGGCTGAACCCCTCGTCCGTTTTGGCGATGAGGGTGACCATCCGGTCGACGGGCGTGAGCCCCATTTCCCCGGCGTGCTCCCGGAATCGGCGGTTGAGTTCCGCGCCGCTCACAAGCCCCATGCCGGGATAATTGGCGATCTTCTCGGACCTCTCCACCTTGTCGCTCCCCGCGGGCGAGCCGAACCAGAGCAGGGATTTGCCGAGCTGCGTGAGATTGATGGCGGCGGACAGACCTGCGGGCCCTCCCCCGATGACGGCGGCGTCGAACATGTGCGTACCTCCGGATCCTGATCTTTGAATTCTGTACCTTTTTGCAGTATAGCATATCGCCGGGCGAAAAGCAAGGGATTTCCCGAAAATCCGCCGCCGCCCCGGATCCGGTCCCGAACACCCGGGCGGATTCGTGAAAGTTCTCGAAAGTTCGCCGAACTTTTGCGAAATTTCGTGCGGAAAAAATAAACGGAAGGTATTGCATTTCGAAAAGTTTTATGATACAATAGACAGGCTAAGTTGAAAAAACGGGGTCCGATCCCGAAACGACGTACACACGGAGGCTTCCACTTATGGAAATCGCAATCGGCATTCTTCTTATTTTAGCGGCAATCTTTCTCGTCGTCGCGGTGCTCATGCAGTCCGGCAAGAGCCACAACCTCTCCGGCACCATCGCGGGCGGCGCGGAGACCTTCTTCGGAAAGTCCAAGGCCACCACGCTCGACAAGAAGCTCTCGAAGCTGACCACCATCGTGGCGATCGTGTTCGTTCTCCTCGTCCTCGCGTCCTACTTCATGCAGGATACCGTTGACATCCGGGACATCGCTGTGAACACGCCCGCCGCCAGCACCGAAACGGTCGACGACACCGCCGGCGCGGTCATCGAGAACGCGGAAGAAGCTGCGGAAAACGCGGAAGACGGTGGCAACGACTGAGTTGTCCCCGAAGAAAGCGAAGCCGAAACGACGGCTTCGTTTTTTTTGCCCGGCGCATCAACGGGCCGCGCCGCGTCGATCCTGAACCTGCGGAGGCCGGTCCGTCGACGGGATCGTGAAAGCACCGGAAGATCGATAAAGGAGTATTTGATTTTGCCGAGAAAAAATGCGCGCAAGCGCGAAAAGATCATCTCCCGCGCGATGGGAAGACGCGGGAAAAAGCAGAATCCCGCCCTCGAGGCGTTTGAAAAGGCGTCCGCCGCGCGGGAGAAGAAAAAGAAGGCCGGACGGGTCTATGCGAGCGACGATCGGATCTATGACCGGACAGACACCCGCATCACGGGGACCTTCTCGTACAGCGGGCGCGGCTTCGGCTTCGTGACGCCGGACGAGGGCTTCGGCGGGGAGGACGTCTTCATCCCGCCGCGCGAGACGATGGGCGCGATGACCGGGGACCGCGTGAACGTCTCCGTGAAGGGGCGCGGCGCGGACGGACCCGAGGGGGAGATCCTCTCCGTCGAGCACGTCAACCGCTCGATCATCGGGACGCTGCACCTCGGACGCGGCTGGGCGACGGTCACCCCGGACGCGCGTCGGTTCGGCGTGGAGATCGCCGTGCCCGTGAAGGACGCCGAGGCAGCCGGGGCGAAGGACGGCTGGAAGGTCGAAGTCATCCCGTCACAGGAGCCGTTCTTCACGCGCAATCGCCCGCGCACATCATATTCCCCGGCGGACATGCCCCGCTGCGACACCGAGGGACGCATCGCGTCGGTCTTCGGGAACGGCCTGACGCGCGAGGCCAATTACGCGGCGATCCTCGCGGCCTCGGGCATCCGCACGGAATTCCCCGAATCCGTTCTCGCCGATGCGGACGAGGCGGCGCGCGAGGAGCTCGTCCTCACCCCGGACCGCGTCGATCTGCGCGATCGCGTGATCTTCACGATCGACGGCGCGGGCGCGAAGGACCTCGACGACGCGATCTCGCTGACGGGAGCGGAGGACGGCTGGATCCTCGGCGTGCACATCGCGGACGTCTCGCACTACGTCCGGCCCGAATCCCCGACGGAGATCGAGGCACGGCTGCGCGGCACGTCCGTGTATTTCACCGACAAGGTCGTCCCGATGCTGCCCCAGTCCCTCTCGAACGGCGCGTGTTCCCTGAACGCCGGGGAGGACAAATACGCGCTCTCCGCCGAAATGACGCTCGATCGGCAGGGACGCCGGACGTCGACGCGGATCTTCAAGTCCCTGATCCGAAGCCGCGTGCGGGGCGTCTACACCGAGGTGAACGACCTCTTTGAGAACGGGGAGGCCAGCCCGTTTGCCGGGAAATACCGCGAGGTGCTGCCGACGCTCTTTGAGATGAAGACGCTCTATGAACTCCTCGCCGAGCGGGCAAAGGCGCGCGGGGTGCTCGCCCTCGAGGATGCGGAAGCCGTGATCGTGCTCGACGACGAGGGCCATCCCGCCGACATCGTGCGTGCGGAGCGGGGAATCGGGGAAAAGCTGATCGAGCAGTTCATGCTGGAGGCGAACATGGGGGTCGCGGAAATGCTCCTTTCGCTCGGGCTGCCGGGGCTCTACCGGGTCCACGAGAAGCCGGATCGGGAGAAGATCGCCGCGTTTGCCGCCTTTGTCTCCGCGCTCGGACTCCCCGCCCACGGCATCACGCCCGCCGGCGCCGAAAAACGCGAGCCGACGCCGAAGGAGCTCCTCCTGAAATTCGGTCAGATCCTCGACGACGCAGAGGCGCGCGGCATGAAGCCGACGGTCTCCGGGGTCCTTCTGCGCTCGCTGATGAAGGCGAAATACCAGTCGGTGTGCGCGCCGCACTTCGGGCTCGGGGCGGAGAAGTACTGCCACTTCACCTCGCCGATCCGGCGCTATCCCGACCTCTTCGTGCATGCGGTGTTCACGGCGGTCCTCGAGAAGACGGGGCTCGACCACCTCGGCGCGGACGTGACGGTCCCGGGCCATCCGGCGGCGTATTTCGAGGACGCGGCGCCTGAGCGGGGGCTCTCCTCCTCCGACTGCGAACTCCGCGCGCTCGAAGCGGAACGGGGGATCGAGGACCTCTATATGACGCTCTACATGGCCGATAGGATCGGGGAGGTCTTCGACGTCACGGTGATCTCCGTGACGAAGAACGGCATGTTCGTCTCGACCGATCAGCTCGTCGAGGGCTTCGTTGCGGCATCGGCCTTTCCCGCCGCGAAAACCGACGAGGAGAAGATGACCCTCAGCGTGGGCAGACGCGTCTATACGCTCGGCTCGCGGCTGTCGGTGAAGCTCATCGAGGCGGACGTTTCCACCCGACGGATCACGTTCGCGCCGATCCCCGGCTGATCCGCTTTCCCTTGTCCCATTCGTGCAAATCGCTCCTTTCCGGGGCGATTTTTTGTCAATATCCATGATTTTTTGCCGGGGGGGAACTTTTCGCGGAAAATCCTTGACTTTCGGCGCGCAAAATAGTATCATATAAGTTGCACGATTTTTGCATCTGTGCTGACACCTCCGGAGGTTGCAAAGACCCTCCGGGGTTCCGAAACATCGAAGCGCGCGGCGAAAAATATCCCCGCGGGATGGTCAGGTCCCGTCGGGTAAATATCCCGCGCAAATCGGTTCTCACAACTGAATATCCGATGTTCACATCCGGCAGTTTGAACAAAACCGGGATATGCCTTCATATCTGAGAAATCGCGGCAAGCACGCGGCGGACCCAAGGCGGGCCCTCCGGCGTCAGGAACTCTTTGCGGGGGCTGCGATTCGCCGGGTGTGGGTCTCGCGCAGAGCTGTAAGACGGCTTACGCGGAGTCCGTCGGAAGGAGGCTCTCTCCGCCGCGCTGAGGTGCGGCAGGAGCGGGCGATCCGTCCGCATGACGGGCTCCTGGAGAACGCCCTTGTTCTCCGGTGATACCTTTGCCGCAAAGGGGGATGCAAAAGTATGAATCACGAAAAGAATATCATTGAGCTCAAAAACATCACGGTCCGCTTCGACGGGGAGACGGTTCTCGACAATCTGAACCTCACCATCCGCGACGGCGAATTCGTCACGCTCCTCGGCTCGTCCGGGTGCGGCAAGACGACGACGCTGCGCATCATTGCGGGATTCCTCGAGCCTGACGAGGGCGAGGTGTTTTTCGACTCGAAAAACATGAATGGTGTTCCCGCGCACAAACGTGAGGTCAACACCATTTTTCAGCGCTACGCCCTGTTCCCGCACTACAACGTTTATGACAACGTCGCCTACGGTCTGAAGGTCCGGCATGTGCCGAAGGACGAGATCCGCGAGCGCGTCATGGAGATGCTGCGGCTCGTGAACCTCGAGGGGTTTGCCAAGCGGTCCGTCGCGAAGCTCTCCGGCGGCCAGCAGCAGCGTGTTGCCATCGCGCGCGCGCTCGTGCTCAAGCCGAAGGTCCTTCTGCTGGACGAGCCCCTCTCCGCGCTTGACGCCAAGCTGCGCAAGGACATGCAGGTGGAGCTGCGCAACATCCAGCAGGCGACGGGCATCACCTTCATCTTCGTGACCCACGACCAGGAGGAGGCCCTCTCCATGTCCGACACCGTCGTGGTCATGAACGAAGGGCGCGTCCAGCAGATCGGGGCGCCGGAGGATATTTACAACGAGCCGCAGAACGCCTTCGTCGCGGATTTCATCGGCGAATCCAACATCCTGGACGGCATCATGAAGGAAGACTTCACGGCGCAGTTCTCCGGCCACACCTTCCGGTGCGTCGACCGCGGCTTCGCGCCCGGGGAGGCCGTGGACATCGTGGTCCGCCCGGAGGACGTGGACATCGTGAAGCCGGAGGACGGTATGCTGAAGGGCACGGTCACCTCCGTCACCTTCCTCGGCGTCCATTATGAGATCATCGTGGACATCGGCGGCTTCAAGTGGATGATCCAGACCACCGATTACGCCGGCGTCGGCGAGACCGTCGGGCTCTCCATCGATCCGGACGCCATCCACGTCATGAAGAAATCGAAGTATTCCGGCCTCTACGGCGACTATTCCACCTTCTCCGACGAGATGGAGGAGATGAACCAGATGTCCGAGGAGCTGGCCGAGGAATACGCGGAAGAGCTCGCGGCGGAACGCACGGAGGAGGCCGGGGACGGCGCGGAGGAGGCGGGAAAATGAAGAACCGCACGTTTCTCCGCCGCATCATCGGCGCGCCGTACGTCCTCTGGGCCGCCATCTTCATCGTGATCCCGCTGCTCATCGTGGTCTACTATTCCTTTACCGGACCGGACGGCAGCTTCACCCTTGACAATATGAAGAATCTCTCCGATTACGGGCAGATCTTCAAGATATCGATCCTCTATTCCATCGCGGCGACCGTGATCTCCCTGATCCTGGCCTATCCCTTCGCCTACGTCATGAGCCGGAAAAAGGAGAAGACCCAGCAGATCATGATGGTGCTCGTCATGCTCCCCATGTGGATGAGCCTTCTGATCCTCACCTATTCGTGGATGAACATCCTCGAGCGCCAGGGGATCATCAACACCCTGCTCGGAAAGCTGGGACACGCCCCCCTGAATCTGATCGGGACGCCCGCCGCCGTGATCTTCGGCATGGTCTACAATTATATCCCCTATATGATCCTTCCGATCTATTCCGTCATGTCGAAGATCGACCCGTCGGTGCTCGAGGCGGCGGAGGATCTGGGTTCCGGCAGCTTCTCGAAGCTCTACCGCGTGATCCTGCCCCTGTCCATGCCCGGCGTGGTGTCCGGCATCACCATGGTCTTCGTCCCGTCGGTCAGCACCTTCTATATCAGCCAGAAGCTCGGCGACGGCAAGATCCTTTTGGTCGGCGACGTCATCGAGCGGCAGATCCAGGCGCAGAACAACTACAACATGGGCGCGGCCCTTTCGCTGGTGCTGATGGTCCTCATCGTCCTTTCCCTCGCGCTGATGAAGCTCTTCGCCGGGGAAAGCGACGAAAACCTGTATGTGTAAGGGGGGCTGACGCATGAAAAAGGTTCTCGGAAACATCTTCATGGCGATCATCTATTTCATCCTGTATCTGCCCCTCATCGTCATGCTGATCTTCTCCTTCAACGCCGGCCGGAGCACTTCCGTGTTCAAGGGCTTCTCCTTCAAATGGTACGCGGAGCTCTTCACCAATTCCGCCGAGGTGGGCGTGCCGGTGCGGAACACCCTCATCCTCGCCGTCCTGTCCGCCGTGATCGCCACGGTGATCGGGACCGCCGCCGCCGTCTACATCTACTACGTCCGCAGCAAGGCCTGGAAAAACACCCTCAACACCGTCACCAACATCCCGATGATGAACCCCGACATCGTGACGGGCGTCTCGCTCATGCTCCTCTTCGTCTTCGTCGGGCGGCTGGTCGGCGCGCTCAATTCCCTGAATTTCTTCACCCTGCTCATCGCGCACATCACCTTCAACATCCCGTACGTCATCCTGAACGTCCTGCCGAAGCTGAACCAGACGGATCCCCATCTCGCGGAGGCGGCGCAGGACCTCGGCTCCACACCGACGGAGGCGTTTTTCCGGGTGGTCCTGCCGGCGATCATGTCCGGCGTGACGTCCGGCTTCATGATGGCGTTCACGCTGTCCCTCGACGACTTCGTTATCAGCTACTACACCACCGGCACGGATTTCCAGACCCTTCCCCTGTTCGTCTTCAACATGGTGAAGAAGCCGGTGCGGCCGCACATCTACGCGCTGTACAGCATCATCTTCCTGCTCGTCCTTGTCGTTCTTCTGTTCACCAACATTTCCGGCATGAAGGAAAAGCGCGAAAAACACTGACACAAATCCGAACCCAATATACACAGGAGATTATCGAATTGAAAAAACTTCTTTCCGCCGTCCTTGCCGTTCTCACGGCCGCCGTTCCCCTGCTTTTCGCCTCCTGCGGCTCCAACACCGCGATCGAATCGCCCCGCGCAGAATACACCCGCGAATACGCCGGCACCACGCTCAACGTCTTCAACTGGGGCGAGTATATTTCCGACGGTTCGGAGGGCTCCCTCAACGTCAACAAGGCGTTCGAGGCCCTGACCGGCATCCACGTCAATTACAGCACATATGACTCGAACGAATCCATGTATGCGAAGCTGAGCTCCGGCGCGGTTTCCTACGACGTCGTCATCCCCTCCGATTATATGATCGAACGGATGATCCGGGAAGACATGATCCTCCCGCTGGATATGTCGAAGCTCACGAACTACGATCTCATCGACGATCAGTACAAGGGCCTGTTCTACGATCCCGAAAATCAGTACAGCGTCCCCTACAACGTCGGACTGGTCGGGCTGATCTACAACACCACCATGGTGGAGGGGACGCCCGACAGCTGGTCGATCATGTGGGACGAGACCTACAAGGACAACGTCCTTATCTTCGACAACCCGCGTGACGCGTTCGGCATCGCGCAGTTCCTGATCGGCGTGGACATCAACTCCACCGACAAGGCGGACTGGGACGCGGCGGCGGAAAAGCTGAAGGAGCTGAGCAAGATCTGGCAGGGTCGGGTCATGGATCAGGTCTTTGCGAAAATGGAAGGCGCGAACGCCGCGATCGCTCCGTACTACGCCGGGGACTTCCTCGTCATGAAGGAGAACAACCCCGACCTCGCGTTCGTGTATCCGAAGGAAGGGACGAACATCTTCGTGGACGCCTGCTGCATCCCGAAGAACGCGTCGAGTTACGAAGCCGCCCTTCTGTACATCAACTTCCTGATGGAGCCCGAGGTCGCGCTCGCCAACGCGGAGTATATCTGCTACGCCAGCCCGAACACGTCGGTGTCCGGCAATCCCGATTACGAGTACTACGGGGAGGAGATCCTCTATCCCGATCCGGAGACCCTGCCCCCGACCGAGTACTTCCACGACATCGATCCCGAGATCCGCAGCTATTACGAAAAGCTCTGGGATTCCGTCCTGATCGGGGAATAAACGTGCCGGGCAGTGCCGCGGACCGGGCGGTGCCCGGAGACGGGAGACGAACTCGCCTTCGGCCGAAGGGGTCCGTTCCATACGCGAAGCCTGCCTGCGGCAAGTTCGTTCACCAATATAGAAAGTGCGTACCTGAAGAAGGTACGCCTTTTCTTTTGCTGGCGCGCTGACGCGGGGTCCGCGGGGACACATGGCGGGCTCACCGTTGGCAAGCCCGCGGAGAGCGGGTTGGATCGATTATCCAGCTTGCGCGCTGACGCTTGCGGATTAGGTATCGGCGAAGCCGATTGTTTTTTTCGCCTGCGCGGCTGGCGGACAAGAGGACCCTCGGGTCGGGCCCTCTTGTCAATCACCCGGCCCCAAAGGCGCGTTCCCCGCCTCTGGACTCCACCCCTGCCTCAGGT
>JAFPWV010000100.1 GCA_017412675.1 Clostridia bacterium | reverse complement strand
ATCCATGCGACGCCCGAGCGGATCCGCCGCCGTATGGAGCGATCTCCCGAGACCGTTCTCGTCGCCGCGCATTACGGCGGGAACGCGATGTACGACGAGGTCGAAAGCCGCCTGATCGGGCGGGACCTGTACATCGACACCTCCCTCGGCAAGCTCATGCGTCTCGATCCGGCACAAGCCGCGCGGATGCTCATGAAGCACGACGGCGAACAGATCCTCTTCGGCTCGGACTGCCCGTGGGCATCGCCTCTCGAGACCTTCCGCTGGATCGACGCCCTTCCCCTCCCGACCGGGAGAAAGGAAAACCTGTATTTCAAAAATGCCGTGCGTCTGCTCGGCCTCAGCGTCTGAGGACATGAAAAAGGACCGTTCCCATCAACCGATGAGGTTCGGTCCTTTGCTTGTTGTGACGGCTTACCGATCGGTCGGCGCACTCTGGGCAGCCGCTCCGCCTCCGAGTTCGTCGCTGATCTCGTCCGTGATCTCGTCGGAGTACCCGTCCACATAGGAGGAGATGTCGAAATCGTTCTTTCCGCTCAGCC
This sequence comes from Clostridia bacterium, assembly GCA_017412675.1. Taxonomy (GTDB): domain Bacteria; phylum Bacillota; class Clostridia; order Oscillospirales; family CAG-272; genus UMGS1696. Next base: position 5,007 of record JAFPWV010000100.1, on the reverse strand, counting down.
CGTCCTTCTGCATCATCGTTTCGAGGACGCTGATGTCCGCGGTGATGTCGATCGATTCGTTGCGGAAAAGCTGATCGATCTGCTGCTCGAAGCCCACGACGAGGAGGTCGAGGATGCTCTCGATATTCTCCTTCGATTTCTTCATGTTCTCTCCGGCGACGCCGACACGCTCGATCCGGCTGTAGGACTCGAGGAGCTTCAAGGTCGTCGGCAGGTAGTAGTTCATGAAGGTGCGGATCTGCGGCATGGCCTCGGGATGATCGGTCACATAGTCGAAAATGTGACGCGTATGATCTTCGATCCGGTCGATCCGCTCGGACACGGGACCGTCCTCGATCTGATTGTTGAGACGGCGGATCTCGGCGAGGATCTTCGCAAATCTCGCCTCGTCGCTGTCGTCCTCCGGCTCTTCAGCCGCCGCTTCGCCTTCCGCGGCTTTCTTCTTCGCAAAGAGATCGCCGTAAACGGTCTTGTAGTCAAAGCCCTCGGGATCGTCCGGGGAGGCGTCGGGGTTGCGCATGAAGTTGTTCGAGCCGAGGTCGATGTAGGCGTTGTCGCCGAATTCGCCCTTGTCGATCATCTTCTGCAGCTGCTTGCGGATCTTTTTCAGGCTCTTGCCCGAGGCGGATGCCAGCTTGGAAAGATTGTAGCTTTCCTTGGTGCCGATGATCTTCTTGATGCGGTTGAGCTCAACCTCGCGGTTCTTATAGAGCTTCGCGCCGATGAAGAACGCCGCGGCGATCAGAGCGGGGACTGCGACAACGCCGAAGAACGAGATGGCGGAATCGGCGACGAGCCCTGTGAAGAGGAGCGCCATGCCCGCGATGACGGCCGCGATGATGCCGCCCGTGATGAGACCCGCATAGCCGCCGGAGTTCTTCGCCTGCTTAGCCGCCTTGCGGTCGATCTGTTCCCGGTAATAGGGATTGGTGACGAGCGGCTCGGCGGTTTTGGCCTGCTGCTTCGGCGCCGTGTTGGTCTGGTATTCGGCGCGGGCCTTGCGGCGCTCGGAGGCATAGATGCGGTTCTGTTCGGCCTGACGTCTCGCGGCGTCCGCTTCCATGCGTCTCTCGAAATCCGCGCGCATCTGAGCGGCCGACTGCTTCTGGTTCGCGGCGTTCTGCTTCTTCTGATTCTCGGAGACGACGCGGAGAATGGTGAGAACGATCCCGACCGGCCAGTAGAAGATATAGGCAAGTACGATCAGAGGAATCGGAATGTCAAAATTGTTGTTTTTGTTCGCCAATGTCCGCGCGCTCCTTTACTGGATTTCAGGGGGATTCGATTTCTTGCTTATTCGGCGTCTTTCCTGTCTTCGGCATGGAGGAAGTCGATGCAGCGCTGCACTTCTTCGCGTCCGGTCGGATCGAGGCCTTCGCTTTCGACGACGATCTGCATCCCGTATTCGATGGCCTTTTTGCGCACCTCGGCGACGGGAGCCGTGCCCTGTCCGAGGGAAACGCCGTGTCCGTCTGCGTCGCCGTCCTTGAGGTGGATGACGGGCACGCGGTCACGCAGTCTCTCGAGCGTCGCGACGGGATCCTGCTTGGCGACGTAAGCCCAGTAGGTGTCGATCTCGAAGAACAGATCGGCTCTCTTCTCCAGCTCGCGGTGGATCTGATAACCCTCGGGCATGTCGTAGAATTCGTGAGAGTGGTTGTGATAACCGAGTTCGATGCCCTCGGCGCGGAGCTTCGGCGCGATCTCGTTGACCTGCTCGATGAAGGTGTCGAGCTTTTCCTTCGTGGAGAGGTCATGACCGGGGATGATGTAGTTCTTGTTGCCGATCGGCGTGTGGTATTTCACGGTCCCCTCGAAATCGTTCAGAAGATCGTAAAGACCGCTGTGGGTGCCGGAGCAGACGAGGCCGTACTTGTCGAGCATGGCCTTCACATCCTCGGCGGAATGGCCGAAGAATCCCGCGAATTCCACCATCTCGTAACCCATGTCCGCAACTGCCTTGAGCGCGCCGTCGAGGTCCTCTGGTGTGATGTCGCGGAGAGAATACATCTGAATGCCGTATTTCATGATCGATACCATCCTTATCGTTTTCTTGGCATACCGCCTGAGATATTATACCTGTTTTCCGCCCGGAATGCAAGTTCTTTTTTCAAGATTTAAGAAAAGGTTTAAAATCATCCGGATTTCTCAGAGATCTTTCATTTGAGAAGATCGTCAGGACCGCGCGTAGGTCATCGAACGCCCTTCTTTTCCGGCCTCTTTGAGCACGCCGCGCGCCATGAGGACCTTGAGGATTGCCCGGGCCGGATAATCGGCGAGACGGGCGGCTGTCCGGAACTCCTTCGCGCTGAACCGCTCGCCGAGGGAGTCGGGGATGTAGCGGCGGTAATCGTCGTCTGAAGACAGCTCGATCATGTCGAGAAGATCGGTCGGGACGCGCTCATAGCGGTGCGATCCGCGCTTTCGATCACGGCTCCAGCCGTCGAGCAGGCGGTATTCATCCACCTCGAGGATGGGACCGAGGACCGTGAGCTTCTTCTCCGCGACGAACGGGAGGATGTACACCATCTCGAAGAGCAGCTCGTAGCCCCCCTCTTTCTTGGGGGATCGCTTCCGCGGGGAGATCTCGCGTGTGTCGGGGTCGATCCACGAGACGTATTTCCTTCCGGCAAGCGGATGCACGAGGGTGACGTGATACACCGGAAAATACGCCTCGAGCTTCGGTTTCAGCCCCGTGAAGCCGGAGGTCTCGATCTCCGTGATCGCATCCCCGCGCCGGATATCCGCGATGAAGCCGCAGGTCGGGACCTCGTGGTAATCCTCGTTTTCTTCGAAATACCGCTTCATCATGATGTGGAGCTTCTTTTCCTTGTACGTCCCGATGTTGAAGCGCTCGTGCTCATCGAAGGTGGATTCATAGACGATCTTATAAAACCGCGCTTTGTTGATCTCCATGTCAGCTTCGGCCTTCCAGCCAGGAGAGCAGCCCGTCGAGGACCTCGTCCGGGATGGGTTCTTTCCCGAAGAGCGCGTCGAGCATCGATCCGATCGATCCGCCGTGGACTCTCGAGAAAAAGTCCCGCGTCAGGTTTCCGAGGTACTCGTTCCGATCGACGAGCGGGGTGTAGACGTATTCCCGTCCTTCCTTCTCCGCTCTGAGAAACCCGCGCTTTTCAAGCCGGGACAGGAAGGAGATCAGCGTCGCCGTCTTCCAGTTTCTTGCCTCGGGCAGCAGCACCGCAACGCGCGCCGTCGTGACCGGAGCCTCGCAGCGCCATACGGCGAGCATGACGTCGAGCTCCGCGTCCGGCAGCCGGGAAAACGCGCTTTCCATTTCACTCATGCCGTCGTCCTCCGTCGTTGTATTTGTATGCATCATTATACCGCTGCACGGTGAAATTGTCAAGTCCCCGTCGACGCTGTGCGGTGCCGTTTGCACATGAAGTCCACGATTTAACGATTTTTTAACAATATTTATTTACAAAACCTTGACGCAGCTTAATAATTGTTGTATAATAAAATCACGATAGGAAACCCCGTATTCCGTGCGCGGTCGATCACCGCGGGAAGGACGAGCAATGACCAATATCAGCCTGAAAAGCATCAAATACGAAAGCATCAAAGCCATCATCAATTCGATTTCGGAGACCGACCGCATCAGCCGCGCCGAGATCTCCGAAAAGACCGATCTCTCCCTCGTGACGGTCGGAAAGATCGCCGACGCGCTTCTCGAACGCAACGTCGTCACCCAGATCAAGGAGGTCCGTTCGCAGGCCGGACGCCGCGCGGGGCTTCTCAGCATCAACCCGGAGCGATTCGCGTTGATCCTCGATTTCACACGGTACGGATTCCGGTGCGCGGTCCTCAACCTGCGGCTCGAAACGCTCGACAAGTTCACGTTCAACTACCGGCCGAACGCTTCCTTCGCGGAAAACGTGCAGGCGTTCCTTCAGGAGGCAACGGTCTATATCCGGCGCGCCTACAGCATAGAACAGAACTGCATCGGCGTCGGCGTCGCGGTCCCCGGTCCTTATGACGCCGCCGCAGACCGGGTCCTCACCGCCCGCATACCGGAGCTCGCAGATCTTCCTCTCGCCGAGGTCGTGAAAAAGCATTTCCGGCAGATGCCCCTCGTCATCGATTCTCACATCAACGCCGCGGCCCGCTCGAATATCCGCCATGTCGAGGACTTCGAGCAGAAGAACATCGTATACTGGTATGTCAGCGACCACTTCGTCTGCGGTGTTTACGTCGTCGCGGGCAATCTCATCCTCGGCAAAAACGGACACGCCTGCGATCTCGGCTCCGTCCGCCAGCTGACCGGCTGCACGATCGAGCAGAAGATCGCCGCCTCGAAGGATCAGGATGAGGTCACCGAGATCCTCGGTCTCCCGCTCTACAACCTCATCCGCGCGCTCAGTCCTCACACCGTCATCCTCGATTTCGCCTTCCCCTTCGACTGCGATGCCATCATCCCGAGCCTCAACGACGTCCTTCGGATGCAGTACGGCATGAAGCCGGAGGATATGCCCGAGCTGCGGCGCGCATGGTGCAAATCCCACAACTCCCACCGCGGCCTGACGATGAGCCTGCGCGAACTCTGGCTCAACGAAATCGTCTACGGTCCCTCGGAAGGCAGTTTCTGAAACGATCCACGATCCGAAACGATCCACAAGGAGGTCAATATGAAAAAATACCCGCTTCTGCTCAGACCCGTATCCAAGGAAATCATCTGGGGCGGCGACCGTCTCAGACGCGAATACAACAAGACGGCTCCTTTTGAGAAGATCGCGGAATCGTGGGAGCTCACGGTCCGTGAAAAGGAAATGTGCGTCATCGCGGACGGCGTCTATGCCGGCATCGCGCTCGGCGACTACATCGACGCGGCCCGCCGTTCCGTTCTCGGCCTCTGCGGCGCACGCTACGACCGCTTCCCGCTCCTCATCAAATTCATCGACGCGGCGGACCGTCTTTCGATCCAGGTACATCCGGACAACGAATACGGACTCGCCAACGAAGGAGAGCTCGGCAAGACCGAGATGTGGT
>JAFPWV010000099.1 GCA_017412675.1 Clostridia bacterium | reverse complement strand
GTGAATTCGTGGGGACTGGCCTTGGGCGGCGGTGATTGACAAGAGGCCGGCCGTGAAGGCATTTTGTCCGCCAGCCGCGCAGGCGAAAAAAAACGATCGACTTGGTCGATTCCTAATCCGCAAGCGTCAGCGCGCAAGCAAAAGAAAAGGCGTACCTTCTTCAGGTACGCACAGTTCAATATTGGTGAACGAACTTGCCGCAGGCGCGCTTGTCCGTATTCCACAGACACACTTCGCGCCAAGGCGAGTTCGTCTCCTGTCTCCGCGGACCCCGCGGCGTTTATTTCGTGATCTCGTATCCGTACTGGTTCAGGAAGCTGTTGAGCACATCCTCCACCACCGTGCTGTCGCTGTACGGGATCCCGTTCTGCGCCGCGTAATCCTTCGCCAGGGACGTGATCTTCCCCTTCAGCGCGAGGCCGAGCAGCGCCGCGATGATCAGCCCGATGAGCCATGTGATCAGAATGCCGCGGGCGTAGGTGCGCTTGTTCTGCTTGCGGCAGCCGCAGCACGCCCAGATGATGACGAGCAGCGGACCGACGAGCGGGATCCCCACCAGAAGGAAGATCCCCACCCACCCGAGCGGGCTGATGGGTTCGTATTTCGTCCCCTTCACCGTCTCCTTCGTGATCTCCGGATCATACGGGCTGTACGCCGGAGCGGTGTAGGCGGGTGCCGGATTCGGCGCGGCTGCAGGCGTTACGATCGGCGTCGGATTCACCGGCTGGGCCGGACGGGGCTGCGGATTCACCGGCTGTGCCGGCTGGGCGGGCTGACTGTACGTCGGCTGCGCAGGTGCCGGATTCACGGGCTGCGCCGGGGTATAGGGCGGCTCCGGATCACGGCGCGGTACCTCGATCGGCTGCTCCGCCGGAGCGGGGATCGACGCTTCGACCGGCTGTTCCACAGGCCGTTCCACCGGCTGTTCTGCCGGCTGCTCGACCGGCTTTTCCTCTGCCGCGGGAGCGGGCTGCGCCTTCTTCTCTTCAACCTTCGGGAAGGGCGTGCCGCATTCGGTGCAGAATTTGCTCTCGACGGGCATCTTCGCGCCGCAGTTTTCACAGAATTTCATTTCCATTGCCATCGCTTTTTCTCATCTCCTTATCCGAAATAGCGGAAGGGTTCTCTGACGGTTTTATTATAGCACAACGCCCGGGGGCTGTCATCGCCAATTTTAGCGATTTCCGCGGGGATTCAAAATTTCCATCCGATGGGTCCGCCCTCGCGCAGGTGCATGCGCAGGACCGTCCGGTTCAGCTCAAACGATACCGTTTTCCTATCTTGGTGAACGAACTTGTCGCAGGCGCGCTTGACGAAATCAACGGAAACCCTTCGCGCCAAGGCGAGTTCGTCATGTGCCCGCGGGGGCTCCCCGCCCGCCCGGTCACCACTTGCGCTCGGCGCTGTGCCAGGGCGTCCCGACGAATCCGATCTGCGCGAAGTCCTCGGGATTGTTTCGAATGATCCAGTCGATGTAGGTCATGACCATCTCGGCGGTGAGGAGATACCCCGCCGCGTTCATGTGCCCACCGAGGAAGAAATTGTACTTGAACTCGGCGTCGTACACCGGCCCGTCGCGGAAGAGATCGATGACGTAGACGTATTCAAACTTCGCGGCGATGTCGTGCAGGAGCTTCGCGTGGTCGCGACGTACGCGGTCGCCGGGATCGGCATCCGGGTTCGCCGATTCGCGCGGCATCGTGATGAGGAAGAACCGCGCCTTCGGCTGGATCGCTTTGTACTTCTGGATGATCTGCCCGTACATCCCGGCAAAGGTCGGCTTGTTGTTTTCCTCATTTTCAAGATCGATGTCGTCCGCCGTGCCCAGCTCCTGCCGCAGACCGAAGAGATCGTTCACGCCGAGCGCGAAAACGTAGGCCTGCGCGGCCTTGTCCGGATCCCAGACGCCGTTTGCCTCGCCCCAGCCCGCGAGATATTCCTTCGCCGTCATCCCGCCGCGGGAGAAGTTGTAGACCTTCGTCCCCGCCGCGCGCGCAATGTACTGGCCCCAGGAATATTCAAACAGATCGTGATAGCCCTTGCCGCCGTCCGGGGAGGTCGACTCGAATTCCCCGGAGGAGAGCGAATCTCCCACGCAGGCGATCGTGCGGAAAATGCCGGTGAACCCGCCGTCCGGCTTGATGTGATCCAGCGGCTGCTCGTTGGGAATGGCGTAGAATTTCGTGATGTCCATGATGATCTCCTCGTTTTTATGTGATTTCAGATACCTGTACGGCCTGCGGCTCAGTCGGGAAAGCGGACCTCTGGCAGCTGCTCCGGCTGATCCTTCATGGCGTTCCGCTTTCGCAGCTCGAGGATGCCCGTCACCAGCGAACAGGGACCGAGCACCAGAAACATCGCGCCGCCGATGATCAGTAACGGGAAGGTAGTGTCGTCGAGTGCGGCGGTCCCCCGAAGAGCGGCAATGAGCCGGTACAGAAGATACGCCCCGAGCGGCGTCGCGGCCGCGCCGAAGAGGATCTCGATCCAGCATTTCTTCAGCGGATAGGCCCACCTCTGCACGTTCTGACAAAACGGGCATTTCGTGTGCTGCTTCAGGAACACGTCATAGTGCCCTTTTTCCACCTCTGTTTTGTAGAAGGCAAGCTCTTTCTTCAAAAGCGCCTCCGCTTTTGCGTCCCCCTCTTTCCCCTCCGCCTCCGTCAGGGCAAGTATTTGGTTGTTTCTTCCCTGATCGCGAGACCACCGGTCGAAGGGGGCCGTTTTGCTATACTGGTAGGTCCTCTCGACCTTCCTGACGCCGGAAACCTCCCTGCCGCAGTGACCGCAGACATACTGAAACGGGACGTCGTAATGCGATGTGAAGCTGTATGTTTTTTCCCAGTATCTCTTTGCCATACGTTCCCCTCCCCTCCGGTTTTTTATCCGGCTGCGCTTCGTCTTCCGCGCTCTTTATTTCCCGGCGACCGTTTCCTCGATCAGCCGGTTCACGCCCGCGCGGACGCCTTCGAGCCATTCGGCGGAGTGCGGGTACTTCGAGAACGTGACCTCGCCCTCGGATTCGAGCACGGCGAGCACCGCGTCGCGTCCGCACATCTCCTCGGCCAGATCCATCGCGCGGCGGTCGATCAGCGCCATCGTGAAGGCCTTCATGTGCAGGGTCTCGTACGGCTCGCCCATCGGTCCGGGATAGACCGCGAACCCGTCGCCCGCCGGGAAGAAGTATTCGCCGTCCGTGACCTGGTACGGGTCGATCGGGCGCACGGAATACTGCGAGCTGTAGAAGTTATAGCCCCACTGCAGGAATCCGGCGATCTGATACTTCCAGAACTGCGTGCCGATGACGCGCGTCCGGGCCATGGGCATGGCGACGAAGCGGTTCGAGACCTCGTTGCCCTGCCCGCAGCAGTAGTACGTCCAGAGGTCCTTCACCCCCGCTTCGAGGAAGGGCTCGATGTGGTTGTTCGACGGGATCGGATGCGTGCACGCGCCGGTCTGATACAGCTCGAACGACGAGAGCGCGTCCATGATGCGGTAGCCCTCGAGCAGGTCCGCGATCTGTTCCCGCGCGGCCTTGTAGGATGCGAGGTGGTCGAGGTGCGGCTCGTCCGAAACGTGGAAGAGGCAGCGGTCCGCGACGCCGAGCTCCTTCATCTTTTCGAGGAACTGCGGGAGGAAGGCGCGCAGGAACTCGCGATATTCGGGCGAGGTCGCGTTGGTTTCCCAGCCGAAGACGCGGCGGTACTCTCCGTCGACCCAGGCCATGACCTTCGGCGCATGACCCGCTCCCCATTGCGTATAGAAGTGCGAGATCTCGTAGTACTGCACGCCGGCGCACTTTGCGATCTCGACCCAACGCACCACGCGGTCGAAGCCGAACTGCCAGCCGTCCGCGGTCTTCGTGACGTCGACGAGCTGGGTGGTCCGGCGTTCTCCGCCTACCGCGGTGTCGAGCGGCGGGGTGAAGACGGGCATGAGGATGGCGTTGATGCCGTTCTGGACCGCCGTGCGCATGAATTTCGCAATGTATTCCCAATGGCGGCAGGAGAAGGTGTCGAGGCCGTAGTAGTTGGCGATGCAGTCGGTGTGGAACCACTCCGTGACGATCATCTTCTGCTTCGGGAGGGCCGCGCCGATGACGTGCAGCGTGAATTCCGCCGACGCCGTCAGCTCGCCGCATTCCAGGCGGATGGTGATCGGGTAGTCGCCGGGCGCGCATCCTTCGGGGACGCGGACGGTGATCCACAGGGCCTTGAGCTCGCCGTAGGTGACATAGACGTCGTCCTTCGGATTGAGCGGCAGGAGCAGGTCGGGATAGAGGCCGGGCGTCTTGCGCAGATAGTTGTCGTCCGCCCATGCATAGCACGGCATCCGCACGGGGACTTGTTCGACGGTGCGCACCGTGATGCTGTCCCGGAGGGAGGAGACGACGGCGAGGCGCGCGGTGCGCTTCGGATGGTCCGCGGGATCGTCGGAGGTATAGGCGACCTCAAAGGAGAATTCCTCGCCGAGGAGAGCTTCCCCGCGGCATACGGCCCGTTTGCTGTCGATGGACTCGTCCATGAAGCACTTTTCGAGTGCGGAGATGGGTTTGATGAGGATGGACATGGCGGTGCGCTCCTTTCGATCATTCAAAGCCGGAATGAGGACCGGCGAAGGTACGGACTTTGGACTGTGTGCGGATATACACTCTTGCTTGCGCCGGGCAGCGCAGAATGAGGAGTGAATTCAGAATTAAGAATTCAGAATTCAGAATTGAGGTAGAAACCGCAAGCGGTTTCAGATTAAAATCAGACCGAACACGAACCGCTGAACCCTTTGCCTCGAC
>JAFPWV010000098.1 GCA_017412675.1 Clostridia bacterium | reverse complement strand
TGTTCGCGGGCTCGTTCACGAGGTCAAAGCTGATGCGGTCGGACGAAATGCCCTTGTACCGTTCGGCGAACATCTTCCAGAGCCAGACAAAGCCCTCCTGCGCCTCCTCGTCCCGCCAGAGATTGTGCTTTTCCCGCTCCGGCCAGTTGATGCAGTAGCCCGGCGCGCGGTGGATGTTCAGACAGGCGTGGAGCCCGCGCGAATTGCACGCCTCGACGTAGCGGTCGAAGTAGGCGAGGATGTTTTCGTCCGGATGGGTGTAGTCGAAGTCCTTCGTCCAGAAGTGGTAGTCCGTTGGAATGCGGATGAAGTTGAAGCCCTCCCCGGCGATGAAATCGAGCTCCCGGAGATCGGGTTCCTGCGGGATCCTGCCGTAATTCCCTGCGTACATCCAGAGCATGTTGAAGCCGTATTTGGTTTTCATGGCGCACCTCACAGATGGAAATTCTTTCATTTCCCATTATAACATAAAGAAATCGCGCTTGCAAGAAGTTTTTTCACCGATTGCCTTGACAAATCCGGAAAAATGAAGGATAATACAGGTAACACAAACCCATCACCCACGATCAAGAAAAGGAGAATCCCCATGAAAATCGGTGCGCAGCTCTACACCCTCCGCGACTTCTGCAAAAACCTTGACGACTTTTCCGAAACGCTCAAGAAGGTGGCCGACATCGGCTATACGACCGTGCAGGTCTCCGGCACCTGCGCCTACGAGGCGGAATGGCTCCGGGACGAGCTCAAAAAGAACGGCCTCACCTGCGGCATCACGCATTTCAGCTATGACCGCATCCTGAACGATACCGAAGCCGTCATCCGGGAACACAAGACCTTCGGCTGCTCCTACATCGGTATCGGCGGCATGCCCGGCGGACCCTCGAAATACGCGGAATTCATCGCCGAGCCGAAGCTGAGACCCGCGATGGACAAGATCGCCGCGGCGGGATGCCTCTTCATGTATCACAACCACAGCGGCGAATACGAAATCGTCCTCGACGACGGACGTCCGGTCATGTTCCACCTCTCCGACGAATTCACGCCCGCGCAGATGGGCTTCACGCTCGACACCTACTGGGTGAAGTACGGCGGATACGACGTCATCCCCGAGATCGAGCGCCTTGCCGGCAGACTTCCGGTCGTCCACTTCAAGGACATGTTCCTCACCGAAGACGGCGAGCGCAGAATGTCCTGGGTCGGCGGCGGCAACGTCCTCGACTTTGAGAAGATCGTCCCCGCGTTCGAGAAGGCCGGCACGAAGTACGCCTACATCGAGCAGGACAACTGCAACGGCGAGGATCCCTTCGACTGCCTGAAAAAGAGCTACGACTACCTGAGAAGCCTCGGTCTCGACTGAGAAGCGGAGGGTGTGCGGGATGCAGTACTATCTCTATATCTTTGCCGCCGTCGTCCTGCTTGCGCTCCAGTTTTCCACGAACAAGGCTTACGGGGTGCGGTGCGGCGACGGTGCGAAGGCGTCCCTGGTGTTTGCAACTGCGGCTGGCTTTGCGTCCGCCGTCGTCACCTTCGTCATCGCGGCGACCGTCGGCGGGGGATTCCGCTTCACCTGGTTCTCCCTCCTCATGGGCGCGCTCATGGCATCCCTTTCCTGCGCCTATACGCTGATCGGCTTCAAGATCATGTCTCTCGGCGACATGTCGGTCTTCATGATGTTTCTGATGCTCGGCGGGATGATGCTGCCGTACCTCTTCGGCGTGTTTGTCCTGCATGAGACGATCTCCGTCTGGCGCATTCTCGGCGTGATCCTCTTGACCGTGTCGATGGTCTTTCCGGTTCTCGCGCGGAAAAAGGCGGGCAAGGCGGGCGGCCTCTTCGTGGTCCTGTGCATCGCGGTGTTCCTCTGCAACGGCGTCGCGAGCATTGTCTCGAAGACCCACCAGATCAACCTCTTCAACCAGGATGTCGTCAACGCGCCGTCTTACGCCTGCCTCGGGAATTTCATGAACGGCGTTATCTCGCTCGTCTGCCTCCTCGTGCTCGCTTTGCGGAACCGGGGAGCAGAAGAGGACGAGCCAGAGCCGGACACCGAAAAAGCCGTGCCTGCCGCGAAGCCCATGCTCGGCGCGATCGCGCTCATCATCGCGGCAAACGCGCTCTGCAACGGCGTCTCCTATACCCTGCAGCTGCTCAGCGCGTCGAATCTGCCCGCGTCCGTCCTCTATCCGATGGTGACGGGAGGAACGGTGGTGCTTTCCGCCGTCGCGGGCCGGATCTTCTTCCGGGAGAAGCCCGACAACATCACCCTCGCGGGGCTCATCCTGTCCTTTGTCGCAACCTTCCTATTCCTCTTCTGAACGCCATCCCGTCCGAATCGATCCCGGTCCGGGCGGGTTTTTCTCCGACTGAAATGACCTGACCGAAAGGAACCGATCATGAGAGAACGAATCACCCTTGACGGACGCTGGCGCGGATTTTTCGGCGAATTCTGCCGCCCGGGCGTGAGCTGCGCCGCCGACTGCGCGGGGATGCGGGAGATCCCGGCCACCGTACCCGGCGCGCTTGAAACCGACCTCGAAGCCGCGGGGATCCTGCCGGAACTCTTCCGCGGGGAGAACATCCTCCTGACGCAGGACTGGGAGAACGTCTACTACTGCCTCTCCCGGACCTTTGCCTATCATGAGCAGCCTGGCATGACCGACACGCTCGTCTTCGAGGGCCTCGACTGCTATGCCGAAGTGTTCGCCGACGGGCAGCTCCTGGGCCGCTTTGACAACATGCTCATCCCCCACCGCATCCCGCTCGACGGCCTCCGAAACGGAACCCATGAGCTCTTCGTCCACTTCATCCCCGCCGCCGTCGCCGCCCGCCGATACGACGTCGAACCGTACGAAGGTGCCCAGCGGACCGAATTCGATTCGCTGCACACGCGCAAGGCCGCCCACATGTACGGCTGGGACATCATGCCCCGTGCGGTCTCCTGCGGGATCTGGCGGCATGTGTACATCGAATGCCTCCCGGCGGCGCACATCCGGGACGTCTTCGCCTATACCGTCTCGGCGAGCGAGGAGCGTGCGCGCGTGCGGATCGTCTTCAACGCGGACGTCGGCGGCGCGAACATCCACCGCTATGCGGTCCGGATCACGGGGACGTGCGGGGACAGCGTCTTCACATACGAAGACCGTCTCTGGCATACGGGATACGCTTTCACGCGGGACATCGATCGCCCGAAGCTCTGGATGCCGCGCAACTATGGCGAACCGAATCTCTACACCCTGACGGCGGAGCTCCTCGAGGACGGGGCGGTCGTCGATACTTATGAGACGACATTCGGCGTCCGCACGGTCACGCTCGACCGCACCTCGACGACGGACCGGGCGGGGCATGGCCGCTTCTGCTTCCGGATCAACGGGAAACCGGTCTTCGCGATGGGCACGAACTGGGTCCCCGTCGACGCCTTCCACTGGCGGGACGAGGAGCGCCTCCCCGCGATCCTGCCGATGCTCGACGACCTCGGATGCAACATCGTCCGCTGCTGGGGCGGCAACGTCTATGAAAACGACCTCTTCTACGACTGGTGCGACGCACACGGCATCATGGTCTGGCAGGACTTCTCGATGGCATGCGGCGTCTATCCCCAGGACGAAGAATTCCTCTCGGCGATCCGGAAAGAGGTCACCGCCGTCGTGAAGCGGCTGCGCAACCACCCCTCGATCATTCTCTGGGCGGGGGACAACGAATGCGACTGCGCCTACGCCTGGGGCGGGGAAGACCGGGACCCGAACGACAACCGCATCACCCGCGAAGTCATCCCGGATGTCCTGCGCGTTCTCGACTACTCGCGGCCCTATCTCCCGTCCTCGCCGTACATCGACGAAGAGGCCTACCGCACGAAGGGTGAGATCTCCGAGAATCACCTCTGGGGACCGCGCGACTATTTCAAGGGCGATTACTACCGGAACACCGTCTGCCACTTCGCCTCCGAGACCGGGTATCACGGATGTCCGTCGCCCGAAAGCCTTGCGAAGTACATTTCGCCGGATCATCTCTGGCCGTGCCTCGGCGACCGCGAATGGCTCGTACACGCCGCGACGATGGACGGACGGGAGGATTCCCCCTACGGCTACCGCATCCGCCTGATGTGGAATCAGGTCGAGACCCTCTTCGGCAGGGGAACCGAAGCGACCGCCGACCTCGCGTCCTTCTCCCTCGCGTCGCAGATCTCGCAGGCCGAGGCGAAGAAGTACTTCATCGAACGCTTCCGGATCTCGAAGTGGCGCCGCACCGGGATCATCTGGTGGAACCTCATCGACGGCTGGCCGCAGATCTCCGACGCCATCGTGGACTACTACCTCGACAAAAAGCTCGCCTATTCGTACATCAAGCGCTCGCAGAAGCCCTTCTGCCTCATGTTCGACGAACCCGCGGACGGCAGGCTGGATCTCTATGCCGTCAACGACACGCGCGAAACGAAGGACTTCACCTACACCGTGAAGAGCGACGCGGACCATGTGCTCCTCATCGGGACCTCGCGGATCGCCCCCGATTCGAGCGTGCCCATCGCCTCGATCCCCGCACCCGCCCAGAAGCGCTGGTACCTGATCCAATGGAACGACGGGCACGAAGACGGCCTCAATCACTACTTCGCCAACATCCGCGACATCGACTTCGGGTATTACAAGACCCTGCTCGAAAAGCTCGGCGAATGAACCGGGCACAGAAAAAGAACTGCCGAGCCGACAGTTCTCTTTTTGACGGTTATCCGCTTATTTCTGATTCTTCTCCGCTTCGAGACGCATCGTGTGATTTTTCAGGGCGAAGAACGATTCGTCGCTGATGCTGTGCTCGATGCGGCAGGCATCCTCCTCCGCGATGGACTCATCCACCCCGAGGA
>JAFPWV010000097.1 GCA_017412675.1 Clostridia bacterium | reverse complement strand
GCGCGGGAGGCCGCGGAGGCTGCGGTGATCCGCGATTCGGCGTTCGAGGCGTACGCGACCGACATCGACCCGAAGTGCGTCGAGATCGCGTCGGCGTCGGCGGAGCGGGCAGGCGTCCGGGAGCACCTCAACGTCTTCCAGATGGATGCCCTTGACATCGATACGCTCGGCAGGCGCGGGACGATCGTGACGAATCCGCCCTACGGGGACCGGCTCCTCACGCCGGAGGAAGCGGATGAGCTTTACCGCGCGATGGGACAGGCATTTGCCCGCCTCGGCCGATGGCAGATCTACGTCATCACCCAGAGCGAGCGCTTCGAGAAGCTCTACGGCCGCCGCGCGGATAAGATCCGAAAGCTGTACAACGGCATGATCCCGTGCTACTACTACCAGTTTTTCAAGAACCCGGACAAGAAGTGAATATCTCCCGAAAAATCCGTCCATGCTCACGCACAGGCGGTTTTTTTGAATGCAGAACGATGGGGAGGCGGGTTCATGACGGCGGTTTCGGAGGTGCTGACGGGGGATTTCGCGGCGGATGTCTCACGGATGGACGCGCTGCTGCGGCCGGAGGAGAGCTTTGATCTTGTCCGGCGGGAATACGAGGGAGGCGGCGCGCATCTCGTCATGTACTATGTGAGCGGCATGATGCGCTCGGATTCGCTCGAAAAGCTGCTGTTGTCCTTTGAAAACGGCGCGGTGTTTTCAGACGCGGAGACCTTTGCGAAGACCTCGATGCCGGCTTCGGAGGCGTCGGCGGTCAGGACCTGTCAGGAGCTGATCGGGGCGGTGATGAGCGGTCAGCTTGCGATGCTCTCGGACGCGTTCGGCGCGGCGGCGGTGGTCGCGGACTTCCGCATCTATCCCGCGCGCAATTCCGAGGAGCCGGAGAACGACAAGGTGATGCGCGGGAGCCGGGACGGGTTTGTCGAAACGCTGCTTACGAACGTCTCGCTGATCCGGCGCCGCATCCGCACGCCCGATCTGACCGTGAAGCGCGTGACGGCGGGGAAGAGCACCCGGACCGATATCGCGCTCGTGTATCTCGCCGGGAAAGCGGACGGGGGCTACGTCGAAGAGCTGGCGCAGAAGCTTGGCAGCCTCCGGACCGATTCGCTCGTGATGGGGCACGCCAGCATCGCCGAATCGCTCGCGCGCCGCGGGTGGTGGAATCCCTTTCCGAAGGTCCGCGCAACGGAGAGACCGGATGCGGCTGCGGCGACGATCCTCGAGGGCGGGGTGATCGTCCTCTGCGACAACAGCCCGGAAGCGATGATCTTCCCGACGACGCTGTTCCACTTCCTCCAGGAGACGGACGACTACTATTTCACGCCGCTCTCGGGGACGTATCTGCGCCTTTTGCGCCACCTCGTGTTCTGGATGACGATGATCGTCACACCGCTCTGGTATCTCCTGCTCCTGCACGAGGAGATCCTCCCGCCCGCGCTCCATTTCGTGATCCCGTCGCATCCGGGGGATCTGCCGATCCTCGTGCAGCTCATCATGACGGAGCTCACCCTCGACGGGCTGAAGCTCGCGTCTCTGAACACGCCGAACGTTCTGGCGAGCTCGCTCTCGGTCGTCGGCGGACTTCTGCTCGGCGATTTCGCCGTCACGGTCGGGTGGGTGTCGCCGGATGTGATCCTCTATATGGCCTTCGTCTCGATCGCCAATTTCACGCAGTCGAGCTACGAGCTCGGCTATGCGTTCAAGTTCCTGCGCGTCCTGACGCTGATCCTGACGGCCGCCTTCGACTGGATCGGCTTCACGCTCGGCATCCTCATCGCCGTGCTGCTTGCCGCGACGAACGTGACCCTCGACGGACGGCGGCAGTATCTCTATCCGCTCATCCCGTTCAACGCCCGCGCCCTCTCCCGCCTGATCTTCCGCCGCGTGAAGGACGACTGATCCGGATCGATCCGTGAGATCGTGCGCCATCGGATGGGCATCGACAAGGCTCCTGACGCTGTGTCGGGAGTTTTTTCGCTGTCAGATCCGGCAATCTGCGGAAGATCGCGGGTGAATATACGGTATATCTGCGCGATTTAACCAAATCGTATTTTTCTTTTGAAACGGGGTTGACGTTTGTTTCGTTCGGTGTTATAATTTATGCGTAAACAATTTAAATATAAACTAAAAAGGAGCGTACCATGAATCTCAAAGTCAACGGCCGCGGCCCGGAACCGGAGGAGAACGACGTCGACTACCGCACGGCTCCGATGGTCCTGATCAACGATCTGTCCCGCCTCTTGTGGAGAAATGTCCGCGAGCACGGCATCGAGCATCCGATCTCCCAGAAATCCGGTCAGCTCATCCTGATCGAGCTTGCCAAGCGCGACGGACGGACCCAGCTCGATCTGGCGAACGCCACGAATCTGAAGGCTCCGACGATCAGCGTCTCTCTGCAGAAGCTCGAAAAGGAGGGCTACGTCTCCCGACGCCCGGACGAGTACGATCTGCGCGCGACCCGCGTCTTCCTGACGGAAAAAGGGCGCTCGCTCGACAACACGATCAAGGGATATATCCGCCGCGAGGAATCGCTCGCCACGTCCAATCTGACCGAAGAGGAGTCCGAGACCCTCGTGAAGCTCTTGCTCAAGATCCGTGAAAACCTCACCGGATCGGACAGGGAGGACAGACTGTTTTGAAAAACCAGCATCAGCGTGTCAGGCTCACTTCGTATCTGAAAAAGTACTGGTTCTTCACCATCATCTCGCCGCTCTTCATGGCGGGGGAAGTGGTGGTGGACCTCTTCCAGCCGAAGCTCATGTCGAAGATCGTCAACGCCGTCGTCGCAGGCGGCGAGATGAATGACGTGATGCAGACGATCCTCATGACCTCGATCGAGATGATCCTGCTCGTGGCAGTCGGCGGCTTCTGCGGCATCATGTGCTGCTATACGGCGTCGGTCGCATCGCAGGGCTTCGGTTCCGACGTCCGCGTCGATTCCTTCAACAAGGTCATGTCGCTCTCACTCGAACAGACGGACCGCTTTACCACGGGCTCTCTCGTGACCCGTCTGACGAACGACATCACGACGCTCCAAGATTTCGTGATGATGGTCCTGCGCATGTTCGTGCGCGCGCCGATC
>JAFPWV010000096.1 GCA_017412675.1 Clostridia bacterium | reverse complement strand
GGCGATTGCTCCCATCATCAGTCAGTTCATTGACAGCCGGCCTTCAGCGGGGATGAACTGGTCGTCTTTGCAAAGCAAAGTCGGTTTCCCGCGCCAAGGGGAAGCCTCATCACATGCAGCGTCACTTAAAATGAAGACGTTTTCCGTGGAGTATTGGTGCAGGTTTCAGAAATGTGAGGCATTCTCTTTGTTGCCTTCTCCCTTGGGTGGGGAAGGTGGCCGAAGGCCGGATGAGGGGGAACGAACGATTTTGGTTTGTAACCTATTATCACTTGAAGAACGACAGCTCGATGTAGCTGATGAGCAGCGTGACGACGAGGGGGAGGAGGACGAAGAGCAGACGCTTGGCCCGCTCGCGGTTCTCCGGCAGCCTGGCGAGAAAGTCCGCCTTGCGCTCCCCGGACCACTTGGCGGGGAGGTCTTCGGGGAGGAATTCCACGCGGTTGAGCGTGAAGCCGTTCAGGATGAAGAACGCGACGAAGAGCGCCACGACCGCCGCGCCGTAGAGGATCGTCCCGGCATAGTAGATCCAGAGATGCCCGGTCCGCTCCGCGAGGGTGATGATCAGGCGCAAAAGCCCGTAGAGGAGAACGAAATTGAGAAAGAGGATCCCCAGCTTTTTGAGCTGCTTTTTCGGAAAACGCAAGGAAGGGCCTCCTTTCGGGAGAATGGACGAACGAACGGGAAAAGGAGAATTCAGAATTCAGAATTAAGAATTCAGAATTGGACTGGGCCGAACGATTTCACGCTGCACCTTTTGCCTGCCCCTCTGGGGAAGGTGGCGAGCGATTTGCCCGCAAATCCGCGAGCCGGAAGGGGTGAAAGGGGGAGGATCTTTTCGTTCATCCCGGAGCAAACCGTTGATCTTCGCCCCTTCCGCCCGTCATCTTCTTCAGAAGCTGCCGGGCACCTCCCCCTGAGGGGGAGGCTCACGACGTGCAGCGGCACCTCTTGCCTCGACGAAGTCGAACGGGCGAAAATGAGAGGTTAGAAGTGAGGAGTTGAGGTAAAACCGTAAGAGGTTTCATTCTGAATTCTTAATTCTGAATTCTGAATTCCTCATTCCTCATCTGAAACACGCGTTTCGAGTTATACGATCCTGCATGCTCCGCTCTTGCGCACCGCGAGGATGTGGCACGCGCCCTTGCCGAACACCGCGTCCATGCGGGCGGCATACGCCTCGGTCAGCTCGGAGGGAACGAACGCCTGGATCGTCCCCGCGAAGCCGCCGCCGTGCACCCGGCAGACGCCCGTCGTCCCGCGGAGGAATTCCTCCGTCAGGCACAGCGCGAGGGAGAGACCCTGCTCCTGCACGTTCTTCGTCGTGTAGACGTTCTGCAAGAACTTGAAGCTCGAGTTGCCCGATGCCACGACCCCCGCGAGGAAGCCCGCCGTGTCGCCCGCGCGAAGCGCATCCACCTGCGCCGCGACGCGTTCGTTCTCCGCGAAGAAGTGGTAGGCTCTCAGGATCGCGCGGTCGCCGAGCTGTTCCCGGACCGCCGCGCCTTTTTCCGCGAGGAGGGCGTCGAGGGCTTCGCGGCTCGTCACACGCAGGACGGTGACTCCCAGCGCCGCCGCCACGGCCTTCATTTCCGCCGGGACGGACGCATAGTCGTCGTTGAGGTTCGCGTGGTTGCCGCCCGTGTTCACGATGCAGAGGCGATAGCCCGCCGCCGTGAGGTCGAAGTCCATCTTTTCGATCACCGGGGCCGTCGGATCGGCGAAATCGATCGTGATGAAGCCGCCCACCGCGCACGCCGTCTGGTCCATCAGGCCGCAGGGCTTGCCGAAGTACACGTTCTCCGCATACTGCGCCATCTTTGCGATCTCGACGTTCGAGACCCGGCCGCCGTTGTACAGATGATTGAGGATGTTCCCCACCATGACCTCGAAGGCCGCGGAGGAGCTGATGCCGGAGCCCTTCAGAACGTTCGACGTCGTGTAGGCATCGAAGCCGCCGATCCGGTAGCCGGCGTTCAAAAAGGCCTTTTCCATGCCCGCGATGATCGCGGCGGAGGAGAAGAACTTCGCCTCGTCCGGGGCGTTCACCGCGGCGGGCTCGACCACGTCCTCCGGGAATCCCTCGGACTGGATGCGGATCACGCCGCTGTCCGTGGGCTTGGCCACCGCGAGGATGTCGAGGTTGACGGAGGCGGCGATCACGCGGCCGTGGTTGTGGTCCGTGTGGTTGCCGGAGATCTCGCTCCGACCGCCGACGGAATAGAGGGAGACCGCGCCGTCGCCGTATTTTGCGAGGAAGGCGTCGGCTGCCCGGGCGTAGCGTTCGCGCTGGGCGGGGACGGCGTCGGGCGCGACGGAGAGGCTGTCGGTGAGGGCGGTGTCGATCCCGCCGGAGAGGATGGTCTGTTTCAGTTCGGAGATCGTCATGGGGAGCTTCCTTTCCGTTTATGATCATCAGATTGTGTTTTTCAGAAATCAGGACTATTATATCACAAACTTATGCCGGGGATAGGGGGAGATTGTAAATAAATATCGCATGGGAGAGGGGGGAGAATGAAGAATTATGAATTAAGAATGCAGAATTCAGAAGGATTCCCTGTCCAATTCTGAATTCTTAATTCTGAATTCTGAATTCCTCATTCCCCACGCCTCCCTCTTCGCTCTCTTCGGCGAATCTTCTCGCCCGTTCGGCTTCCTGTTCCCGTGCCCGGCGGACGCTCGCGGTGAGGAACCAGAGGAGTCCGGCGACGGCGGCGAGCGCAAGGCCAGCGAAGAGGAGCAGGCGGCCGTTCGCGGTGATCTGCGCCATGAGCGGGCGGTAGAGGATGTCGAGCGTCGATTCGGGCATCGAGAGGTCGACGAGGAGCGCGTTCTTCTGCCCGGCGAGGAGGCGCGGCGCGAGGGTCAGGCATCCCCCGGCGAGGGCGGCGGCGCATCCGCTGAGCGTCAGGGTCGGCAGGAGTCGGAGGCGGCGGCTGACGAGCAGGAGGAGGAAGAGGACGGCCGCGGCGGAGAGCGCGAAGAGGAGGGTGTCGCGGGAGAGGGCGGTCCGCAGGGGTTCGAGCGAATCGAGGCGGGAGGAGAGCGCTGTGCTGTCGGTGAAGAGGGCGATGTTTTCGGCAACGAGCTCCTCGGGCTCCATGAAGAGCGAGAGGACGTTCACCACGCTCGGGTCGACGCCGGAAATCACCGTATGGGCGGCTTCCTCCGGATCGAGGATCGGTTTCGGGCCGTACTCGAAGAGCCAGTCGCGGAAATCGAGGAGGTAGCGCGCGAGGATGTCGTCGAAGGAGAGGGTGCGGACCATCTCGTTGAGGGACTGGGCGGTGAAATCGATGCCGTACCAGCCGAGGGCGCCGTTGAATTCGTCGAGGAGGGTGGTGAATCCGCCGTACCCGTCCGGGAAGTGCACGGAGGCATAGTCGAGGTTCGAGACCGTATCGGCGACGAACGCGGGTGAGAGGGTGCGGCGTACGGTGAAGATCCCGGCGGAGGCGAGGATCGAGGCGGCGAGGAGGAGCGCGAGGAGGACGGATAAAAGCGCGAGCAGGACGCGCGGGAAGGTTTTCATCGGTGAGACCTCATCAGAACGGCGGGCGGCAGCACACGGCGCGGGCCCCTGAAATACGGGAGTTGTTATGGGTATTATAGCAAAAAAAGAGGGGGATGTCAAATGGAAATCGCTGCGCGCGGGCGAATTGTTCGCCTGCACCGGGCGGTGCCGCGGGGTCCGCGGCGACACATGACGAACTCGCCTTGGCGCGAAGTGTGTCTGTGGCATACGGACAAGCGCGCCTGCGGCAAGTTCGTTCACCAATATTGAACTGTGCGTACCTGAAAAGGGTACGCCTTTTCTATTGTCTGCGCACTAACGTTTGCGGGGATGTACTTGCTGAATCCATCGTTTTTTTCGCCTGCGCGGCTGGCGGACAAGAGGCCTCCGCGGCCGGCCTCTTGCCAATCACCGCCGCCCAAGGCCGTTCCTGCCTTGGGAATCCACCCTGCCTCAGGTACAACCTCCCTTCTATACGGGAAGTGTTGTTCAATGGGGCATAACGCCTCATCCATTCTTGATTACAGGGGCCAGTTCCACGTTAGGCAGCCAAAAACGAACGCAATACGCTCAACGCCGAAGATGCAGATTTTCTCGTCAGACTTTCACCAGCAAAGGTGCAGCGGGTATGTGTTCGGTCCAAGCCTGCCGGCTCGCTGTGCACTCCTTGCCTCGACGGAGTCGAAAAGGCTAACACGTTCAAACTATATCTTCGGCGTTGAGCGAGCCTCAAACAATATAGTGCCACTCATCTTGGTGATAGCCCTGTTAATCTAACGTGCGAAAGGCGAGATGGAACTTGTTCCATCCGCCGTGGGACCAGACGAAATGGAGCAACGGTACAGAAACGTCAAGGTACGCACGTTGAGGGGGTGGAGTCCAGAGGCGGGGAACGCGCCTTTGGGAGCGGTGATTGACAAGAGGGCGGCTCCGG
>JAFPWV010000095.1 GCA_017412675.1 Clostridia bacterium | reverse complement strand
ATGATCGCGGCAGCGATCTCACCGAGCCGGGGATCCGGAAGGCCGATAACAGCCACGTCTTTGATCTTGTCGAAGGCACGCAGATAATCTTCGATCTGGACCGGGTAGAGGTTTTCACCGCCGGTGATGATCACGTCCTTCTTGCGGTCAACCAGGTAGATGAAGCCTTCGTCATCAATCTTTGCCATGTCACCGGTATAGAGCCAGCCATCCTTGAGGATCTCAGCGGTCGCTTCAGGGTTCTTATAATAGCACTCCATGACGCCTGGGCCGAAAACTGCCAGTTCACCGACGTCATCGCCCTGAACATCTTCGCCCTTTTCGTTGACAACGCG
Source organism: Clostridia bacterium (assembly GCA_017412675.1). GTDB lineage: Bacteria > Bacillota > Clostridia > Oscillospirales > CAG-272 > UMGS1696. The sequence continues at coordinate 21,105 of JAFPWV010000095.1, read as the reverse complement.
GGTCTTCCACAGGTAACCCGGGACACCGATCGCTCCGACCTTGCGGATGTTTTCGACACCCAGATGCACACAGCCCGGGCCAAGGGATTCGGACAGGCCATAGTTCGTGTCGTACTGATGGTGCGGGAAGACCTTCTTCCAGCGCTTGATGAGGGACGGGGGCACGGGCTGCGCGCCGATGTGCATGAGCCGCCATTGATCGAGGCGGTAGTCGGCGAGGTTGATGTCCCCGCGGTCGACGGCGTCGAGGATGTCCTGCGCCCACGGCACGAGGAGCCAGACGATGGTGGCCCGCTCCTGCGAGACCGCGCGGATGATGCCCTCGGGGGAGACGCCGCGGAGGATGACCGCCCGGCTGCCGGAGATCAGCGAGCCGAACCAGTGCATCTTCGCGCCGGTGTGATAGAGCGGCGGGATGCAGAGGAACACGTCGTCCCGCGTCTGTCCGTGGTGCGCCTGTTCCACGCGGCAGGCATGGATCAGGGACTCGTGGTTGTGCAAAATCGCCTTCGGGAAGCCGGTCGTGCCGGAGGAGAAGTAGATCGCCGCGTCGTCCTGCTCGTCGTAGGCCACGGCGGGTGTGATGGAGGAGCAGTAGGTCACGAGCCGGTCGTAGCTGTCCGCGAATTGCGGGACGTCCGGGCCGACGAAGAAGAGGTTCTTGAGCAGCGGCAGATCGAGGAAGACGGAGGACACGCGCTCGGTGAATTCCGGCCCGAAGATGAGCACGGAGACGTCCGCGAGCTCGGCGCAGTACCGGATCTCCTCGGCGGAATAGCGGTAGTTCATCGGGACCGCGAGCGCGCCGGTCTTGAGGATGCCGAAGTACACGGGCAGCCATTCGAGACAGTTCATGAGCAGGATCGCCACCTTGTCGCCCTTCTTGACGCCGCGGGTCATGAGCAGATTGGCGAAGCGGTTGGCCTTCACGTCGAATTCGCGCCACGTCATTTCCCGACGGTAGCGTCCGCCCGGCGCCGCTTCGATCAGGGAGAATTCGCGCCAGGTCAGGTTCGGGTCGGGCTGATTCGCGGGATTGAGCTCCACGAGGGCGACGTCGTCCGGGTAGAGCTTCGCGTTTCGTTCGAGCAGATCGGTAATGACCATGATGTTGTTTCCTTTCGGTTTCTGTTGTCGGGGAAAAAGAAACGTCCCCGGCTGAATGATGTCAGCAGAGGACGGAAGAATTCCGCGGTACCACCTCAGTTCGCCGCTTCCTTACGAAATGCGGCCTCAGCGGGCAGAGATGCCCTCGCGCGTAACGGACGCCGCCGTCGCAGCCTACGCAGAGGGAGACCTCCTTCGGTGCGCCGCTCTGGGACTGTATTCGGTCAGGATCCTCCGCGGCTTGCACCACCCGCCGCTTCTCTGAAGGGGACGCCCCGGCCTACTCGTTTCCCGTCGTAGCGTTTGAGCCATATTATATCACGCGCGGCGCGGTTTGTCAAGGGAATTTGCGCGGATCGGGCGAAGAAAAACCGCACAAAGACGCAAAAAGAGAAGGGACCCGGGGGCCCCCTCTCTCACGGATGTGCCGTTTTATCTTCTCTTCGAGATCCACGCGCTGCCGAGGACCGTGACGAGCACGATCAGGCCGCCGCCGATCATCGAGCCGCAGCCGGACTTCTTCGTCTCGGCGGGCTTTTCCGCAGCAGGCGTTTCCGCAGCGGGCGTATCAGCCGCCGGTTCATCCGCCGCAGGCGTTTCGGGTTCGGGTTCCGGCTCGGGTTCCGGTTCCGCCGCAGCAGGCGTGTCCGCGGTCTTGTCGCCGAACAGCGTCAGCTCGGAGACCTGGAAGGTGCCGGAGGCCGTGCCGTCCGCCGTGAACTTGACGTAGCCGACGTTGTCCGCCTTGCCGTCGCCCGCGAAATAGGTGAAGTTCAGCTCTTCAAAGAAGCTGTCGTTGCCCTTCTTGAGCTCGGTCCAGTTTTCGCCGTCCGGGGACACGGAGATCGTCCATGCGTTCGGAGAACGGCCGTTGTATTCCGCGTTGTCGTTCGCCGTCGCCATCGTGAAGCCGGTGATCTTGTAGACGCCGTCGAGCTTTGCGATCGATTCGGCCGGGAATTCGTTCGTGCAGAACTTGGTGCCGGTGTTGCCGTCCCAGAGGTTTTCCGGGCCTTCGTTGCCGAAACCGTTCGTGCCGGAGACGAATTCATAGTTCTTGATGATGTTCTTGCCCTTCGCGGCGTCCTCCACCGTGGCGAGGCCCTTGGACGGAGGCGCTTCCTTCACGAACGGGAACTCGAAGGTCGTGTCGACGAGGTTGTCGTTCGCGTCGATCGCGTAGATCTTGATGACGTGGTCGCCGACCGCGAGCTTGTCGACTTCGATGGATATATCGAAGCCTTCCGCTTCCTCGTGGATGATGGACTTGACGTCGGGTCTGTCCTGAATGAAGTCTTCGGAGCGGACCGCTTCACCGCCGTCGATCGTGTAGGCGAAGCCCTTGATCGGCGTGGAGACATGGGCCCAGCCGCGGAGCTCGACCTGCTCGATCGGGCCTTCGACCGGGTTTTCGGCCAGCCAGCCGCCCGCGTTGCCGTCGACCATCATTTCATAGTCGACGAAAATGGTGTCCCAGGATTTCGCAAGGAGCTCGGCAGCCTCTGACGCGGGTTCCGCCGCTGCGGGCGTTTCAGCCGCGGGAGCCGACGCGCCGGAGCCGCCGACCAGCGTGACCACCGCGCCGTCCGTGTAGCTGCCTGCCCAGATGCCGCCGCCGAATTCGACGAGGTGACTGTTGCCGTTGCTGTAATCCGTGGTGGTGTGCACGTTCGCCGCATAGTTCAGGATGAACTGGCTGCCTTCCTTGTAGGTGAGCATTTCGGTGCGGTCGAGGAAGGACCACGGAATCCCGAATTCATAGTAGATGTGGTTGGTCTCCGCGTCCCGGCGAACCGCATACTTGTAGGGGCATTCGTCGAACCAGAGATTGTCCGCGCTCGAGTCCTTGATGTCGGCCGGGCTGCAGACCTTCCAGACCTGGATGTCCTCGTCCGCCAGCGCGATGCCGATCTCGAACCGCTGGTCATCCGTCCATGTGCCGTCTGCCGTGCCGAGGAGCGCGACGTAACCGGCGGGACCGATGCCCATGTCGATGGCCTGGACGTCGAAGATGGGTTCGTATTCAGGCGTCAGGACGTCGAGGAGCATGTAGAAGTTGTTGTCGTCCCAGGCCGTATAGGCGGTGCCGGAGATGCTCTTGTCCGGGTCGTAATCGGTGCGGAAGCCGTCCATGCCGTAGAAATCGGACAGCTTGGCATAGCCGTCGTCGATCTGGCCGTCCATGACGAGCGGCGCCGCGGTCTTCGGGATCTGGAGGCTGCCGTCCGCGCCTTTTTCGACGGTCGCACGTCCGCCGGATGCTGCCGGTGCGGCAGAACCGCCGGGAGCTGCCACGAGGGTGACGATGCCGCCCATGTCGTAGATGTCATTCATCAGGCCCTGGCCGTACTGAACCGTGTTGTAGCTCGAGTCGTTCATCCAGGTGATGATGTAGTTGAAGAACCACTGGTGGCCTTCGGTAAAGGAGACCTGGCCGGTGCGGTCGATCTGATCCCACGGCATCTTGACTTCGTAATACGTCCAGGTGCCGTCGTTCATCACTTCAAAGTCGAAGGGGCAGGTGTCGTAGATCGCGTAGGCGCCGGAGTTGTCGCGGTACTGTTCCACGACGGAGCCGGTGTACTTCCATTCCTTTGTGTCCTCGATGGAGCGGTTGAACGAGCACTGCATGACGTAGAGGTCATTTTCCGGCAGGTCGTTCACGGGCAGCGTCGCGAGGAGGGAGAGGTACATGGAGGAGTAGTTCGATCCGGGCGGGTCCGCTTCGCCGTTCTGCGGGAAGTAGTCCTCCTCGGCGATCTTGAAGAACGCGTAGAAGTTGTCCGCGTCCCAGGTACCCCACGCCTCGCCCTTGGCATCGTGGCCGAAGTCGGCGTTGTCGTACCATTCGTCCTCATTCGGACTGTAGAAGTCGTGGATCTTGACGTAGCAGTCATCCAGCTTGGCGTCGATCACCGGCGGGGTGTTCGTTCCCGGGAGCTGGATGTCGTCGTATGCGTACGCGGCGACCGCAAGCAGGGCGGTCAAGAGCGCGCACAGGACGAGCAGGCTGATTTTTTTCATCATATCCTCCTGATTTTCGCATAAACATGCGGATTATCGTTTTTCATTATACACGTTTGGCAGGGGTTTGTCAATAGATTTTTCACGGCGCGGGCGAGGTTTTTTGTGCATGGTGCCGTCCGCGCGGGAGGATTCCTCCGGGAAAGCGGTGCAAAACCGTCAAATCCGAAGCGGCATAAATTCCGTCCGCCTCTTGCAAATCCCGCCGTTCTGCGGTATAATGGAGACAATCACAGGCGAAAGCGAGGCGAAATGATGCAGAATCTTCTGACCGGAGCCGCTTATCACGGCAACCGGATGCTTCATCACATGGAGGCGGATCTGCGCGACATGGCGGATCACCACATGAATCTGGTCGTACACATGTTCTCCCACACGGACTGGGACCGTCACTGCCGCGTGATGCGCGAGGCGGTCGAACTGTCCCGGGAGGCGGGACTCGAGGTCTGGATGGACAACTGGGGGCTCGGCGGCCCTCCCGGGGACAAGTCCCACTTCCTCTCCTACCATCCGGAGGCACACCAGATCTATTCGAACGGCACGCCGGATCCCGTGCGGGCGTGTCTGCGGCAGCCGTCGTTCCGGCAGTTCGTGCACGAGTGGATCGACACCGTGGCATATACGGGCGCGAAGACCATCTTCTGGGACGAGCCCCACCTCCCGGTGAAGAACGGCGCGTACTCCTGCACCTGCCCGCTCTGCCGGAAGGCCTTTGAGGAGCGGTACGGACGCCCGATGCCCGAGACGATGGACGCGGACGCCGAGGAATTCCGCATCGAGACCATCGCGGACTACTTCCGGGATATCTGCGCCTATTCGGCGTCGAAGGGGCTCGAAAACGCCGTCTGCGTCATGCTCGGCGACAACATCGGCATCAACCTCTCCACCCTCGGCCGCATCGGGGACATCCCGGACCTTCACAACATCGGCAGCGACCCGTACTGGGGCTACACCGGCGTCAATCCCTACGAATTCGTCTACCGCGGCGCGAGGAAGACCATCGAGGCGGCCGAACGCTTCGGCAAGGCGCACAACGTCTGGATCCAGACCTACGCGACGCCGCGCGGCAGGGAAGAGGAGATCGTCCAGGCGGCGGAAGCGGCTTATGACGCAGGCGCGCGCACGATCATCGCGTGGGGGTACTTCGGCTCGATCTCGAACGACTACGGGGCGGAGAATCCCTATCTCGTCCGGGCCAAGACGAATCAGGCCTTCGAGCGGATCTGGGGCTTCGAGCGGGACCGCATCCTCGCCGAGAACCGCGCGAAGTTCCGCGTCTGAGGATCCCGTCTTTCAGCGTTTCTTCATCATCCTTTTATGGATTTTTCATCCCCGGATCTTGCAACGCCGGGGATGATGTGTTATAATACGCATACATGAACTTTTTGAGGCTAAAAGTATCGCCCGAACGCGGAGGATGAGTGCGGATGTGGAAAACGAAGAATCAGCGGTGGAAGAAGCTCGATAACGCGGCGAAGATCTTCCCCTCCATCGCGCATGCCGAGGACCCGGAGATCTTCCGCCTCTCCTGCGAGCTGAAGGAGGACATCGATCCGGACGCCCTCACGCGCGCGCTCGAGAACGCCCTCGAGGAATTCCCGGCGTTCACGGACACCATCCGGCGCGGCGTGTTCTGGTACTATCTCGAACCCACGGGGATCCGGCCCGTCGTCGAAAAGGAGCACACGCATCCGCTCTCCCCGCTCTACACGGACGACGGCGGCCCGCTCTTCCGCGTCACCTACTACGAAAAGCGCATCAGCCTCGAGCTGTTCCACGCACTCGCCGACGGCACGGGAGCCCTCGTCTTTTTTAAGAATCTCGTGGAGAATTACCTCGCCGAGGCGCATCCCGGGACCTACGAGAAGCGCATGGTCGAGACCCCGGACGTATCGGAGCGCGAGCAGGAGGCCGACGGCTTCACCGAGCACTTCAAGCGCGGCGTCGGGAGCTCCCTGAACTTTGAATTCCTCGGCGACCGGGGCAAGCAGAAGCGGGTCTATCACTTCGCCGAGCGCAAGACGCCCGATCTGCACCAGACCGTGACGGAGGGGTGGGTCAGCGCGTCGAAGATCCACGCGGCGGCGAAGGAGGTCGGCGCGACGGTGACGGAATACGTCTGCGCACAGCTCATCCTCGCGATCCGGGAGACGATGGCCCCGGCGGACCGGAAAAAATCCGTGGCCGTGGCGATCCCGGTCAATCTGCGCCGGTACTTCGACTCCGACACCATGCGCAATTTCTTCGGGATCATTCAGGTGACCTACGATTTCTCCGCCGAGGGAGAGCACACCCTCGAGCGCGTCGCCCGGTCCGTGAAGGCGTCCTTCGACGCGGAACTGACGCAGGAGAACATGGAGGAGAAGATCGCCTCGCAGGTGAAGATGGAGCGGCATCCCATCGTGCGCTTCTGCCCGCTGTTTCTGAAGGATCTCATCATGCGGAGCCTGCAGAGCGTTTCGATGAAGCGGCGGACCATCGCGCTCTCGAACGTCGGGCGGATCGCGATGAACGAGCCCTTCGCCGGCGCCATCGAGCGCTTCGACGTTTTCAATTCGAGCTCGTCGCGGCAGCTCTGTCTGTGTTCGTTCGGCGACCGGACGACCTTGACCTTTGCGTCGGTCTTCGCGGAGCATGACGTCGAGCGGGCGTTCTTCCGGCGGCTCGCGAAGGTGGACGGGGACATCGTCGTCGCGGCGAACTATCTCGGAGAGTGAAAGAGATGGAGCAAACATACAAAGAGTTCAAACGGATCGCCGTGGAGCAGTCCGCCCGGGACTTCGGCTGCAACCCGGAGGCGTTCACATCGGACGAAAACCGATTCCTCGTCTCGGGGATGGCGGAGGGCGCGCGGGTGTACTGTCGTCAGCCGCTCCTCTTCGAGATGGCGACCTACGGAAGAAACACCGTCGCGGCGGGCAGGGAAGACCTGATCGAAGCTGCCCGGAAAGCGCTCGGAGAATGTGAGGCGCCTTACGGACCTTTCCGCCCGGAGATTCTCGCCAAGCTGGACCGGCTGCTCCGGCGGAGAGGGGCCAAGCTCGGTTACGCGAGCCACTATTTCCTCCCCGATCCGGCAGCAGCCGCGGCATTTGATATCCCGTGCCCGTTCCCCGTGCGCCTGCTCGGACCGGCGGAATTCGGCGCGCTGTACTTGCCGGAATTCTCGAACGCCCTCAGCGCGAAACGCCCGGAATGCGACCGGCTGGCCTGCGCCGCTTACGACGGGGACCGCGTGATCGCGCTGGCCGGGATCTCGGAGGACTGCGCGGCGATGTGGCAGATCGGGATCGACGTGCTGGAGGCATACCGCGGACACGGCATCGGTCCCTGCCTCGTGAACCGGCTGACCCGTGAGGTCCTCTCGCGCGGTCCTCTGCCGTTCTACGGCGCGGCGTGGGCGAACGTCCGCTCGATGAAGACCGCCGAGCGCGCGGGGTATCGTCTGGCGTGGACGCAGGTCGCCGCCGTGTCGCTCGCGTGAGCATCCTTTTGATTTGCAATCCCATTTATCGGAGGTTTTATGATGCAGAAATGCCCGGCCTGTGACATCGCGGTCGACGGCGCGCGCAAACGCTGTCCCCTCTGCGGAAGGGTGATGGGAGACGCGCCGGAGGGTGGGGAATCGACGGGAGTCTTTCCCCTCATCCCCGTGAAGCGGACGTACGATCTGATCTTCCGCATCTCGACCTTCGCGGCGATCCTCATCCTCGCGGTCGTGAACATCATCCACAACCTCTGGCTCCCGCACATGCCCATCTACATGACCCTCACCCTTGCGACGGTCTGCGCCTGGATCATCGTCAACGTCGGCGCGCGCAAGCGGAAGAACATCGCCAAGGGGATCCTCTGGGAGGGCGTGATCGCCGTCCTGCTCTGCCTCCTCTGGGACCGCCTGAACGGCTGGTACGGCTGGAGCTGGGGCTATGTGCTGACGACGGTCCCGGCGGTGCTCGCGGTGTTCTACTTCATCATGGGCATCGCGGATTCGCGCCGGATGGGGACCTACGCCGCGTATTTCGCCGTCACACTGATCGGCACGGCGGCGGTTGCGGTCCTCTACTTCACCGGGAAGATGACCGGGCTCTACCGCCATTTTGCCGTGATCTCCATGAGCGTGAGCGGGCTTCTCCTCGCCGCGCAGGTCGTGTTCCGCGGAAAGCATTTCCTGTCGGAGCTGGAGCGGTGGATGCATGTCTGATTCAGGTAAGAAGCAAGAACTGAGGCAGAAATCCGTCAGGGCGGGTTTCGATGGTGAAAAATGAACGTATTGATTGTGATGACGGGCGTGGATTTCGAGGCGTTCGGGCTGAGGACCTCGCTCGAGCTATTCGGCGCGCGGGTGTTCCTCTTGCCCGTCGGACGCCCGATGCATTTCCTCGACGCGCTTGCCGGCCGATCCGGCTTTCCCGAGCCCGACGCGGTGATCCTCTCGGGCCACGGGGACGGCGGGGCGTTCCTCATGCCGGCGCTCGCGGATTTCCTCTACGAGCCGGATGAACCCCGCGGGCCCCTCGGTCCGGAGGAGCTCGCCGGGAAGATCGCCCTCGCGGGCAAAATCGTCGTCTCGACCGGCTGCGACACGGGACGCGAGGAGACGGCGGCTCTCTTCGAGGATGCCGGATGCTTCTATGCGGCTCCCGCGGATTCCCCCGAAGGGAGTGCGGCGTACTTCTGGACCGTCCGGTTTTTCTACGGCCTTCTGTGCGGCGGGATGAGCCCCTCGGAAGCGGCGGAGGCGGCCTCCTCGACCGACGGGGAATGCGGGCTCTTCGTTTTCCGCGACGGCAGAGCGGCGAAAAAATAATCCTGCGAAAATTCGCGGATTCCCTTGCATTTGGGCGGTCCCGGTGTTATAATGGAACCGCCGGACAACGGACATTTTCCCGATCAGAAAGGAAGCGCGTTATGGAACGACTTAGCACGATCAACGTATTCAGCTACAACATTTGGACCGACAACGGGACCCGGCAGGGAAGCGGCTCGTTTACCGCGCGGATCCCTCTGTTCCGGGAGAAATTCCTCGCATACAGCCCCGATCTGATCGGTTTTCAGGAGACCATGCCCTTCCAGCGCCAATGGCTGATGGACAACCTCGAGGGCTTTGAGGTCGTGGGCGTCGGCCGCGGAAAGAACTACGACAACGAATCGAACGTCATTGCCTACCGCAAGGACCGCTTCGACCTCGTCTTCCTCGAGACCTTCTGGCTCTCCGACACGCCGCATCAGCCGGGCTCTCGCTTCTCGACCGACCAGAGCGACTGCCCGCGCATCTGCACGACGGCGACCCTCCGCGACCGCGAAAGCGGCCTCCTGTTCCGCCATTACAACACCCACCTCGACCACGTCGGCGCGTTTGCCCAGGCGCAGGGCGTTTCCCTGATCCTGAACCGCATCGCCAACGACTATGAAGTGAATCCCCTGCCCGTGGTGCTCACCGGAGACTTCAACGTCACGCCGGACAGCTATGTCTACAAATCCGTCGTGGGCTTCAAGGGCCTCGGCACCCCGCTCACCGACGCGACGGCGGATATCCCGATCTCCTTCCACGGCTACCATCCGGAGCGCGGGCACGGCTCGAAGATCGACTTCATCTTCACGACCCTGCCGTGCGTCGAGAACTCCGCCTTTGCCGCGACGGACGGCCGGGACGGGGAATACCTCTCCGACCACTATCCGGTCGGCGCAAAGCTCGTGACCACGCCCGACATCGGCTGAGTTCGGGACGGAAGAAAGGACCCTTTCATGAAAGGCATGAAATGCCCCACCTGCGGATACGAAGACAGCAAGGTGATTGACAGCAGGCCTGTCGAAGAAAACAACAGCATCAAGCGGCGCCGCGAGTGCCTGTCCTGTCACGCGCGGTTCACGACGTATGAGATCATCGACCAGACCACCCCGGTCGTGTTGAAGAAGGACGGGTCACGGGAGCTCTTCGACAAGAACAAGCTCGCGGCGGGCCTGTACAAAGCCTGCGAGAAGCGTCCCGTCGACGCGAAAGCCGTGGCTGACGAGATCGAGGCGATGGTGCAGGGCAGCATGAAGAGCGAGATCACCTCCCACCGGATCGGCGAGATGGCGATGGAAAAGCTCCGTCAGCTCGACCCGGTCGCCTATGTGCGCTTCGCCTCCGTCCACCGCGAATTCAAGGACATCGACACCTTCATGCGCGAGATCTCGGAGCTGAAGCAGGAAGAAGAGAAAAATAAGGAAGAATAAGTAAGAAGGAAACCGGAAGAAGTAAGGAAACAACACCATGTATCTGTATATCGTCCGTCACGGCTATCCGATCTACGGCCCCGTGGAGCAGCTCACCGACGTCGGTCATCGGCAGGCGCGCGCCCTGGTGAAGCGGATGGTAAAGAGCGGCATCACGAAGATCTATTCGTCCCCCCTCCGCCGCGCCATCGAGACCGCCCAGCCCACCGCCGACGCCCTCGGCCTCCCGATCGGGATCGAACCGTGGTGCTCGGAGAATCTGGCGTGGTCCCGCTTCACCCGCGACCGCGGAAACGGCCACCGCACCTGGGTCTGGAACATCGAGGACATCGGTTCCTTCGTGCGCGGGAACAACCGCGACGCCGGGGACCGCTGGTACGAGATCGACGCGATGAAGACGATCGCCGACGGCCGGGACGGATACGCGGCGCTCCAGAGGGAATCCGACGAATTCCTCGCGCGGCAGGGCTATGTCCGGGAGGGGAATGAATACCGGATCGTCAATCCGAACGACGAGCGGATCGCGGTCTTCTGCCATCAGGGCTTCGGGCTCTCGTGGCTCTCCCACCTGTTGCGCATCCCGCCGAACATCTTCTGGGCGGAGTTCGACATGACCCATACGGGCGTCACGCTGCTCGAATTCGCCAACCGCAAGTGCGGGACGACGGTGCCGAAGTGCCTCTTCCTCTCCGACATGTCCCACCTCTACGCCGACGAATACGCCGACGAGCGGTATCAGACCCATCATCAGCTGTAACCGGTCAAAAACGGCAGGATCTCTCATCCAGGTGTCCCGCCGTTTTCTCTTCGCTCTTGACAATCCTGAAATTCTATGGTAAAATTCAAATCATCGCGGGCACGAAGTCCGCATCCACCACGAAGGCGGGACTCTCACAAAGGAGGATTCCGCCCTTTTTGAATCCGGAGGCTTTTCATGAAGACCCTTTATCTCGACTGCGGCATGGGCGCGGCGGGCGATATGCTGACGGCGGCGCTCGCCGAACTGCTTCCCGATCCCGGCGCCTTTTTCGCAAAGCTGAACGCGCTCGGCATCCCGGGCGTCGAATACCGCCTGGAGCCGTCCGTCAAGTGCGGCATCACCGGCTCGCAGGTCACCGTGAAGGTCGGCGGGCAGGAGGAGACCTCTTCCGACGCCGATCTGCACGAGCATCCTCACGATCACGACCACCATCATGAGCACGACCACCATCATGATCATGACCACGAGCATAAGCACGACCATGATCACGAACACCACCATCACAGCGGGCTTCATGACATCGAACACATCGTCCGGGATCACCTCGATCTGCCCGAGGGCGTGCGGAATGACGTGCTCGCGGTGTTCGGCCTGATCGCGGAGGCGGAGAGCCTGGTCCACGGCGTCCCGGTCGATGAGATCCACTTCCACGAGGTTGGGACGATGGACGCGGTGGCGGATGTGACGGCGGTGTGCCTGGCGATGGCGGAGCTCTCACCGGACGAGGTCGTCGTCTCCCCGGTCCACGTCGGCTCCGGCCATGTCCGTTGCGCGCACGGCATCCTGCCGGTCCCGGCTCCGGCGACGGCTGCCATCCTGCGGGACGTTCCCATCTATGGCGGCGCGATCCGCGGGGAGCTCTGCACGCCGACGGGGGCCGCGCTTCTGAAGCACTTTGCGACCCGGTTCGGGGATATGCCCGTGATGCGGACCGAGCGGATCGGCTACGGCATGGGGAAGAAGGATTTCGAGGCGGCGAACTGCGTGCGGGCCATGCTCGGCGAGCGGGAGGAGAAGCCCTCGGACGCCGTGCTCCTCGCCTGCAACCTTGACGACATGACCCCGGAGGCCGTCGGCTTCGCCATGGAAACGCTGCTTGCGGGAGGCGCGCTCGACGTGTGGACGACGCCCGTCGGGATGAAGAAGAGCCGCCCCGGGATCCTCCTCTCCGTCCTCTGCCGTCCCGAAGACCGCGAGGAGACGGTGAGGCGCATCTTCCGCCACACCTCGACCATCGGGATCCGCGAGAGCACACTGCGCCGCTATACGCTCACCCGTCGGGAAGAGGAGCGCGAGACCCCCGCGGGACCTGTCCGGCAGAAGATCTCCGAGGGCTGGGGCGTCACGCGCGTCAAGGGCGAATACGAGGACCTCGCCCGGATCGCGCGGGAGGAGGGCATCAGCCTCGCCGAGGCGAAGGAGAGGGCCGGCAACAGCCGATAAACGCGGTTTCCTTCATTTCACTAAGATTAGCGATGGCAGGCGCCGCGGTTTATGCTATGATAGATCGTGGATGAAGATGGACAATCGGACGGCCGGGCTCCGGCCTGACACAGGAGGTTTCACCATGGAGAGATTCACCGCTGCTCTGCTTGCCGCGCTGTTTTTGGCAGCGACGCTCACAGGCTGCTTCCGCATTCAGAAGATCGACCCGGCAAAAACCCCGGAAACACCGGAGACGGAGCCGGGGAACGACGTCGGGATCGCGCTGCCCCCGGAGGAGATCCCGGTCAATTTCGACCTCGACCTCCTCATCGCGGAGAATTCGATCTCGACCCTGCTCGAATGGAACGACAGCGTCACCGTCCGGCGGGATTACGACGGCGGATCGGAGATCGAATCGTTCTGGAAGTATGACGGCGACCGCGTCTATATCACCGAAAGCGTGACCGACGACGGGTCCTCCTCCATGGCCGGGAGCTTCCGCGGCCTCGATTTCTATGTCTACGAGCAGGACTGGACCACCGCCACCAAATGGATCACGGCGCAGCCCGAGGTCTACGACGGCTGGATCGACAGCACGATCAACCGCTTCTTCCCGACCGAACTCTCGGAGGACATCGTCATCACCGAGGAGGATGCGGACAACTACACCGTCTGCCTCTACGAAGAGATCGATCTCGGGGACGGCAGGACGACGCCCTGCGTCAACACCGCCGTTGTGAACAAGGGGACCCTCTTTCTGCAGAGCTTCGCGTGGGAATACGTTGACGGCGACACGCGCTACTACGGCTCGTTCGAGGTCGAATACAACGGCGAGCGGCTCGGCACGGACGTCATGGAGGACTGGGAAGGCTTCCGCGAGATCAACCTCGATATCATGACGGAAGCGGGCGCGCGCACGGAGAACTTCTTCTTCCCGGAGCGCTGGCAGCTGCGGTGCCTCCCGGACGAGGGGATCATCCTCTCCTCCCCGGACGGCATGGAGGAAGAGGGGACGATCCTGATCGGCGCGAACACCGGCTACGCGGAGGTCTTTGCGCGGGATGAAGCCAATCTCCTCGCGTCGGAGACGGGCGGCGGGGAATCCGAAGCGCTTCCGTTCCCGCTGGACGAGGTGATCGAGAGGAACCGGATCACGAACCTTTTGAAGGCTTATCCTACGGTGAGCATGACCCTCGGGGCGGAGGGTGGTGAGCAGAAAACCTCCTTCTTCCGCCGCGGCGACGACATCGTGGAGGTCGAGGAGATGAGCTACCTCTTCGACGATACGCTGTATTCGTACACCAGCGGATCCTTCGGGGACAACCACTTTGAGATCGACAGCGAGGGGAATGCGTCGATCGCGGTCGAGATCCCGGATCCGGAAGGGGAAGACTACTTCTTCACCGACGAGGACGGGGAATACTACGGGAGCGACTACGCGCTGACGTCTTCGCTGCTGCTCGCCGACTTCGGCACGATCAGCGATGTCGAGGAATCCGGGGACACCGTTTCCTTCCGCATCACGTTCGATTACGGGGACGGGATCACCGACGGCAGCGACTATGTCATCGACCGCGAAACGCTGCTCATCCGCTCGATCGGGTATGATATGGAGGGCATGACGGCCGAGATCGAGTACGGCGGGGAGGTCCCGTTCGCAGACGTTCTCGATGATGCCTACGCCGAGACCCGCGACATCTTCGTCCACTATGAGGACGTCGGGGAAGTGCATTACGAGGTTCCCGCGGCGTGGGCGTTCTCCGTCGGGTACTTCGACGAGGTCGGCTGCTGGGAGGACGATGGATTCCACACACCGCTGGAAATGCCCATCCCCGGCGACGGCGAGAACTACGAATTCTGGGTGACGAGAGGCGTCGGCTGAGCGGCGCGATCGATCAAAAAAAGCAGGACGGCGAGGAACCGTCCTGTTTTTGTATCCTGCTGCGGCCCGTATCAGAGCGTGAAGACGGGACCTTCGGCGGGACGCTTGGCGTCGCAGAGATGAACGCTGACGGCGTAATCCCGATGCGCGTCGTCGAGGCCGAGGATCCGCACCGTGAGCGGCTTCCCGCCAAGCTCCGGCGTGATGGCGAAGTAGTATGTGTAATGATGGCTCACCGCGCGGGCCCTGCACTCCCAGATATTCGAGAGATAGCCCGGCGCCCGGTCGTAAGCGGCGAGGAGCCCGTCGCCCGTGTCGAGGATCGCGTAGGCGCCTTCCGTCCCGTGTTCGCCTTCGAGACCGACCGCCAGATAGCAGCCGGGGCGGATATCCTCGGACGGGACCGTGACCGTCATTTCCTTTGCGTATTTGACCGCGCGGCCTGCGGGCAGAAGATTGTTCACATGCGGCGCGGGCAGGGGCTGCTCGATGCCGTCCTTCAGGAGCGCGATCTTGTAGATGCGTTCCGGCGGCGCGGGCAGGCGGAAGTAGCGGATGCCGCCCTCTACGGGATAGACGGCGGTGCGGTGACGGCCGCGGCCCTCGATGATGTTGTTCACGCCTTCGACGAGGAAGTCCTCCGTGACGGCGGGTCCGTTGACGATCTCCTCGAGGTACGTTTTCCGCCACGCCGCGAGATCGGCCGAGAAGTCCCCGTGCGGCGGGATGTCCTGACGCGGGATCCGGTACGTGCCGCCCGAGCGGGTCCGGTGAACGATCTCCTCCGCCGGATCGAAGAATTCGACGGTGACCGCATCCGCCTCGACGATGCCGCCGAAATCGACGCGCAGACATTTGTTCCCGATACCGTAGCCGCTGTGGAACGTTCTCGAGATGCCGTCGAAGAAGGTCCCGGGATCGCCGTCGAACGCGAAGCGGGATTCCGGTCCGCGCAGCACATAGGTCCGCTGGGCGAAGAAGGCGTCGCGCGCGGCTTTTACCTCGGGGATCGCCGTTTCCCCGCTGCGGGCGAGGGCGCGGGCTTCGAGGGAATCCTGATTTTCGGAAAAGAGCGCGGTCTCGAGCTGATGTTCGGCGTCCGGCGGCACCGGGACGAAGGCGTCGGCGGGCAGGGTCCCGAGATCGACCGGGTCGCGCAGGGTGCTGTCGAACGCCGGGATGTCCGCGAAGGGCCTGCCGTCGGTCCAGCGCACGTTCCCGTCCGAGGAGACGACGCGGATGTGGTCGATGTGCCCGTCCTCGTCCTCGTGCAGGACCTCGAAGGCGCATCCCACGGGCATCGGATCGGCTTCGCGGCTGTCGCAGACCTCAACGAGGGTTGCGCGGAACGCGGGCAGCGGGAGCTCGACGACCTCGCCGTAATCGAATTCGCCGACGTACTTCTCGTACGGGTGCCGCAGGATGACCGTGACCTTTTCGCACGGCGCGAGCCCGATCTCCATGTCGAGCGTCATCTTGAGCTTCCCCGGCTTCCAGGTGTCGCATCCGACCGTGAGGAAGCGGTGGGAGGCCGATCCGCGCGCGACGGCGTTCTTCGGGTACCGGTCGCCGCCCGGCAGGAGCATCCCCGTGACGAGGACGTCGCGCCAGCGCCGGTGCAGGTTGTAGATCCGGGCGAGGTGCGCGTGCTCGTCGTCCCGCATCAGCCACGGATTGCCGTAGATCTCCGGCGCGAGGATGAGGCTGCGCCCGAACGCCTGGAAGATCAGATCGTCTTCAAAGTAGTCAATGCAGGAGGAGATGCAGACGCCGTGGTCCTCCGCGAGGCGCGCCAGCCCCGGGGTGTTGCCGCGGTCCATGAAGTACGCCCTGTGATGCGGCGCGGTCCCGCGGTTCACGATGTGGACGTCCGTGTACATTTCCTCGCCGTTCCAGAGGAAGGTCGTCGCGTGCTTCATGCCCTCCTCGCCGAGATACAGGCGGTGATTGAGCAGGATCAGATCGGGCGAGTATCTGCGGCACTCCGTCATCATGTCGACGAAAAGATCCCGGTGCTCCGGCGAGAGCTGCCCGCAGACGCCGTCGATCTTGAAGAGCGCGAAGCGGTAGTCCCGGCAGAGCGAGACCATGAGCTCCCGGCGCGCCGCGTGTTCCTCCGGCGTGGAGCCGAAGCCGTCCGGTCCGCACCAGACGCCGAGCCGGCATCCGATTTCGGCGGCGGCTTCGGCGAGCGGTCCGTAGCCGTGCGGATACTGGGCTTTGAGCTTTGGCGAGTCGAAGGTCTCGTAGGTCCCGGACGCGCCGTCGAGGTTCCCGGCGTCCCATGCGTAGATTTCGAGACGCATGTTGTACGCGCGGCGGAGCCATGCGAAATAGCCGAGGTTGGCGAGGGTCTGCGCTTCGGTCGAGCCCTCGTTCGTGGAGTTGACCCAGGAGAAATACTGGGGACGGGACGGGGTCCTTTCCGTCGCGCCCGCGGTCGGGTGAAGGTTGTCGGGTTTCATGCGGTCCTCCTGCTGTGATGAAATCAGATGGTTCGGTTGGTTCGGACGCGGAAATGCTCTGCGATGACGCGGAGATTTTCAAGATCGGTCTCCCGGCGCTCGCGGTCCCCGGTGAAGAGGACGTCGTGCTCGCGGAGGGTGAGGAGCGCGGAGGCGGCGAGGGACGCGAGGGAATCGTCGATCGGCCTCGGCTCGCCCATTCTGCGGATGAAGTTCTCCGAATAGATCGAGGAAAGCGTCTCATCGTCTGCGTGAAGCGGCGCGAGCAGGCCACAGTCCGCGTCCTCGAAGCGGAAGGGGACGGGGGATTCGAGCGCGTTGCGGACGAGGTTGAAGGGATAGGAGAAATTGTGCGCGTACCCTTCGTCGGTATCGGGCGCCGCCCAGTTGTCCGTATCGGTCCCGAAGAGGATGCGGCGGCGGTGACGGCGGAAGAAATCGCGCCATTCGTCGGGGTGTTTCGTGAAGCCCGCGTACATCTCGCTCCCGGGCGTCAGATCGAAGGAGACCGTCGGATGCGCCGTGAGGAAACGCTCGGCAGCCTCGCAGTCGTCCGCGATGAAATAGAAGTGGCAGAGGACGAGATCGAGCGCGGGGTGCTTTTCGAGGATCCCTTCCGTCTCACGCCGCAGCGCGGAGAGGGTGGGGAAGCTCCGGTCGTAGTACGGTTCATGCCCGTCGTCCCCCGGCAGCCAGAATGCCTCCGGATCACCGAGGTGCATCGTGACGGGGAAGCGCGCCGCTTCGCAGAACGAGTAGAACGGATCGAAGAGCGCGTCGTCGAGCGGCACCCCGAGCCGTCTGCGGAGCTCCGGCTTGCCGAGGAGGATCTTCACGCCGTCGAATCCCATCGCATGGAGGTCTTTCGCCTGCCTGAGGAATCCCTGGGCGGTATCGCGTCCGTCGAAGAAATGATAGAGCCCGCCGAAGGCATGGACCCGCCGCTCTCCCCGATCCGTGTTCAGAAGGGATTTCAGATACAGGCACTTGAGGTTGTTCGACGGATCGGTCATCGACGCGCGGACGGAGTGCGGCAGGCCGAGCAGCGCGATCCGGGTGAGGCCGAAGTAGTCCATATAGCCGCGGAGCATGGCGGCCGTCCGGTCGAGCGGCATCGGGTAGGTGATGTGGACGTGGCTGTCGCAGATCGGAAGGTCCCGGTATCCTTTTTCCAGCGTGTTGACGGACGGCATGGCATCCTCCGTGTGTTTTTATTTCCGATCTCCATTATACCGGATCGCGCGCCGATTTGCAAGGGCGGCGGTGCAAAACGCGAAAAAAACCCCGCCGGCGTTGACAAGCGGACGGGGACCTGTTATAATGACGGCGGAACGACATTTTCCGGGAGATTTCGCCATGAACATCCAGCGCATCGGGGCATCCTTGCTCTCGCTCCTCTTTCCCCGCGACTGCGCGCTCTGCGGCAATCCCTCGCCGGACGGGGAGCTCTGTGCCGACTGCCGCCGGAAGTACGCCGAAGGGACTTTTCTGCGCTGCCCGAACTGCTCGATGACGGCGGATAGATGTCTCTGCGGCATGGATCTCGCCGCCCGCACGACGCTCGCCGGACGCCCGTACCTCGCGCTGAATTTCTATATCCCGGCGGACCGCCTCGGAAAGGAATACGAGAACCGCGTGACCGAGCGGATGATCCTCGATCTGAAACGCCGCGGGACGTTTGCCGATTTCTTCGCCGGGGAATGCGCGCGCCAGCTCGGCCTGCTCTTCCGGGAAGCGGGCGAGCGGCCGCAGGACTGGATCCTCACGGTTGCCCCGCGCTCGCCGGAGAAGTTTGCCGAGGTCGGCTTCGATCAGAGCGAGGAGGTCGGCAGACGCACGGCAAAGCGCCTCGGATGCCCCTTCTGCCAAACGCTCGCGCGGTCGTCCGCATCGGAACAGCAGAAAGCGCTCGGAGCCGAAGAGCGGCAGGAAAACGCCCGGGAAGGGCTGCTCCCGCGAAAGCGCGCGATCCGGGAGGGCGGACGGTATCTTCTCTTCGACGACATCATCACCACCGGCGCGACGGTCCGGCGTGCGGCGGAGCTGCTCTATGAAGCCGGGGCGGCGGACGTCTTCCCGGTCGCCCTTGCGCGGACCTATCCGATCCCGGAGCCGCATCCGAAGCGGTGAAATCCGTCCAACCCCTTGATTCCCGCCCGGCGGATGTGGTATAATAAGCCGGACGAATGAAATTCCATACGGAGGTCATCATGCAGAAGCATCTTCTCCGGCGTATCGCTGCCGGATTCCTCGCCGTTCTCTTCGCCGCCCTTGCGCTGAGCGTTTCCGCAGGCGCGCGCGATCTCTCCGACGCCGAAGCGAAAGCCCGCGCCCTCAAGACCCTCGGACTCTTCCGCGGCGTTTCCGACACCGATTTCGATCTCGACCGCGCACCCACCCGCACGGAGGCCCTCGTCATCCTCATCCGCGTCCTCGGAAAGGAAAAGGAAGCCACGGCCGGCGGACGCACCCATCCCTTCACCGACGTCCCCGCATGGGCGAACGACTACGTCGCATACGCGTATCAGACCGGCCTGACGAAGGGCGTCTCGGCGACGGAATTCGGCACGGGGAACGCAAGCGGCGCAATGATGCTGACCTTCATGCTGCGCGCGCTCGGCTATTCGGATGCGGCCGGCGATTTCAGCTGGAACGATCCCTTTTCGCTCGCGAAGCAGGCCGGGATCCTGCCCGACGGCGTCGATACGGCGGATTTCCGTCGCGCGGACGCGGTGCTCGTCTCCTACGCGGCTCTGAAAGCGACCGTCAAAGGCGCGGGGATCACCCTGGCGCAGAAGCTGTTCGCGGCGGGCGTGTTCACGGCGGATGCCTATGCGTCGGCGACCGGCGGCAAGCTCACAGAGACCGGCGGGGGGAAGAAGGTATTTGTCGCGGATCCGGCGGACTATGACGGCATCGGCCTGGACGAAGTCGCGATCGGAGACTGAAAACGGAATCCGGAATACAGGATGCAGAATGAAAAGAGAGACCCGCGGACGGTGTCGTGCGGATCTCTTTTCTTCATTTCATGATTTCAGTCGGTCTGCGAGGCGGCAGAAATCCTCTGCGGAGAGGCGTTCGCCGCGGATGTCCGGCCTCAGACCGCATGCTTCGAGCGCAGCGGCGGTCGTCTCCTTGGGCCAGCGCGCCGAGAGGGCGTTGACGAGGGTCTTGCGCCGCTGTCCGAACGCGAGCTCGATGAGGGACGAGACCCGTTCCGCGAATGCACGGCAGGCGTCGTCGTCCCGGGGGGCGTCGGGATAGACCTCCCGGATCCCGCCGTGGGGAACGAGCGCGATGACCGCGGAGGAGACCTTCGGCGGCGGGAGAAAACTGCCCGGGGAGACGTCGATCCGCTTTTCCGCCCGGCATTTCAGGGCGACGGATGCCGTGATCGCGCCGTAATCGGAAGTCCCTGCCGACGCCGCGAGCCTCTGCGCCACCTCGCGCTGCACCATCACGACGATCGAGCCGAAGGGGACGGGACGCTCGGGCGGGAAGGCTTCGAGCAGCTTCATGAGCACGGGGGAGGTGATGTAGTACGGCAGGTTCGCTGAGACGCTGACCGTCCCGCCGTCCCGCAGCAGATCCCCGAACTGCTCGTCGAGGAAGGCGGAGAGGTCGAGCTTCATGAAATCCGCCTCGATCACCCGGACATTGCCGCAGTCGGCAAGCGTTTCCCCGAGGAGCGGGATCAGGCCCCGGTCGATCTCCACCGCGGCGACCCGGTCGTACACTTCAGCCAGCCGTTCGGTCAGAGAGCCGACGTCCGGTCCGATCTCGAGCACACCCGCTGGTCGGTCATCGGGGACATATCCGCGGGAGACCTCGGCGATCTCGCGGGGGATGCGCGGGTTGATGAGGAAGTTCTGGCCGTATCCCTTTTTCGGGGCGAGGCCGTACCGCTCGAGCAGATCCCGCACGACCGAGGGATTCGATAATTCCATCTTACCGGATGACCGTCACCGCATAGCCGACGGAATACTCCGCGTCGGGGGCGATGGTCTTCGCGTATTTCTTGCTCTTCGCATCGGTGGTTTCCGCCACGTCCGCCGGGAGACCGTTCCACGGTTCGAGGCAGATGAACGGGGAGTGCTTGTGATCGGGCGTCCAGAGGCCGAGCGCGTCGAAGCCCTCGAAATCGAAGCGGAAGCCCTTGCCGGTGCGGCGGGACAGGAGGCACACGGTCTTTTTCGGGAGGTTCTCGAGGATGATCGCGTCGT
>JAFPWV010000094.1 GCA_017412675.1 Clostridia bacterium | reverse complement strand
TTAAATTGAAACCGCTTGCGGTTTCTTCCTCAATTCTGAATTCTGAATTCTTAATTCTGAATTCTTGTCCGCAACTCCTCATCCGGCACGCGCAGAAAAAAAGTGCGCCGCAGCCCATTTCTTCGCGCGTTCTCCCAAACTCCTTGCATTCTCTTTTTCATTATGCTATAATGAAACCAAATCCCCGCGGGGTTCGGCAACCCGTCCGTATCGCCCGCGGCAGAGAGACATGCCGAAAGGAGCTCATCATGCTCAAGACCAAAATCGTCTGTACCCTCGGCCCCGCTTCCAATTCCCCCGAAATGATCGAAAACATGATCCGCGCGGGCATGAACGTCGCGCGCCTCAATTTCTCCCACGGCACCCACGAAGAACACGCCGAAGTCATCGACCGCATCAAGGCCGCGCGCGACAAGCTGGCCGTCCCGCTCGCCATCATGCTCGACACGAAGGGCCCCGAGATCCGGGTCGGACGCTTCCGCGGCGGCGAAGCCGAGATCGTGACCGGATCGGCGTTCACGCTCCGCACCGACGACCCGGATTTCGAGGGCGACGCCGAGGGGGCCTACATCACCTACGCCGATCTCCCGCGGCAGGTCACGAAGGGGAACCGCATCCTCCTCAACGACGGCGCGATCGAGCTGACCGTGGAATCGACCGATCCCGACGCCGGGCGGATCGTCTGCACGGCTGCGGCGGGCGGCACCATCAAGAGCGGGAAGGGCGTCAACGTCCCGAACGTCCACCTCGACATGCCCCACCTCTCCGAGCGGGACAAGTCCGACCTCATCTTCGGCATCGAGCACGACGTCGATTTCGTCGCCGCCTCCTTCGTGCGCTGCCGCGAGGACGTCGTCGGGATGCGGAAATTCCTCGATTATCACGGCGGCCACGGGATCAAGATCATCTCGAAGATCGAAAACCTCGAGGGCGTCGACAATTTCGCCGAGATCCTGCGCCACTCCGACGGCATCATGGTGGCGCGCGGCGACATGGGCGTCGAGGTCGCGTTCGAGCGCCTGCCGGGTTTGCAGAAGCGCTTCATCAAGGAGTGCTACCAGAGCGGCAAGATGGTCATCACCGCGACGCAGATGCTCGAATCCATGATTGCGAATCCCACCCCGACCCGCGCGGAGATCTCCGACGTCGCAAACGCGGTGTTCGACGGCACGAGCGCGATCATGCTCTCCGGCGAGACCGCGGTGGGCAGATACCCGCTCCGGGCGGTCCGCGCCATGGCGAAGATCGCCGAGCAGGCGGAGCACGACGCCGTCGCGTTCGGAGCCTACGCCGGAATGCAGTACGAGATCGACACCGACGTCACCAACGCCCTGTGCGACGCCGCGTGCATCACCGCGAACGACATCAAGGCCCGCGCCATCGTCACCCTCACCACGACGGGGAAGAGCGCGCGCCGCATGTCGAAATTCCGTCCCCTGCAGCCGATCGTCGCCGCGACGCCGCTCGAAAAGACCTATCATCAGCTGGCGCTGTCCTGGGGCGTCTATCCGGTCCTCAGCCTGCGGCAGGATACGCTCGAGCGGCTCCTCCTCCACGCGGTCGACTGCGCGAAGGCGCTGGACCTTGTCACCGCGGGCGACCTCATCGTCATCGCCGCGGGCGTCCCGGTCCTCACGCCGGGCAACACGAACCTCTTGAAGGTCGAGGTCGTCAAGGGCGCGGAGTGAGAAGGCCGAATGCAGCATGCAGAATTGAACCAGATACAGCTATCACGAGGTGAAAATGAAAACCATTCTTGATCACATCAAAAACGCCGCCCCCTCCTTCGGCTCCATCCCCTTCTGGTCCTGGAACGACCGGCTGGAGGACGATGAGCTGCGCCACCAGATCCGCGTGATGAAATCCCTCGGCATGTCCGGGTTCTTCATGCACGCGCGTGGGGGCCTCGAGACCGAATACCTCTCCGACGAGTGGTTCCACGCCGTCGACGTCTGTGTGAACGAGGCGGAGGCGCTCGGCATGGAGGCATGGTCCTACGACGAAAACGGCTGGCCGTCGGGGTTCGCGGGCGGCGCGCTGCTCCACGACAAGAAGAACTTCGCCCTCGCCATCGAACAGCGGACCGGGGCATGGCCGGAAAACGGGGAAGACCTCATCGCCGTCTACGAGAAGAACGCCGACGGGACCTTCCGGTATGTGACGGTGGACACGGGCAGGGACGAGTACCTGATTCTCTATAAGCGGTACGACGAGAGCTACGTCGACACCCTCGACGGCTCGATCACCGAGCAGTTTCTGGAGCTGACGCACGCGGAATACAAGCGCCGCCTCCCCGCGGACAAGTGGGGCAAGGGCCGCGCGATGCCGGGTTTCTTTACCGACGAGCCGCAGTACTACCGCTGGGGCAATCCGTGGTCGAACACCTTGCCGGGCGAATTCGAGCGGGCATACGGTTATTCGATCTACGAGAAGCTCCCCGCCGTGTTCTATGATTTCGACGGCGCGGACAAGTTCCGCTACGACTACTATTACCTCCTGCATAAGCTCTTCATCAACAACTTCATCAAAAAGATCTATGACTGGTGCGAGGAAAACGGCGCGGCTCTGACCGGACATGCGGTCGAGGAGAGCTCCCTCGGCGGGCAGATGATGTGCATCGGCGGCGTCATGCCGTTCTATGAGTACGAGACGATCCCCGGCGTCGACTATCTGGGACGCGGGATCCAGGACGATATCTCCTTCAAGCAGCTCGGGTCCGCCGCGGCGCAGCTCGGCAAACAGAAGCGGCTGTCCGAGATGTTTGCCTGCTGCGGCTGGGACGTCAGCCCGACCGAGCTCAAGCGGATCGCCGAGGTCCAGTACGCGGGAGGCGTCAACCTCATGTGCCAGCACCTCTATCCGTACAGCGAGCGCGGTCAGCGGAAGCGCGACTACCCCCTGCATTACTCCGAGCACAACCCGTGGCAGCCCGAGATGGCGGCCTTCGACCGGTTCTTCTCGAACCTCGGCGCGATCCTCGGAGAGGGGGAGGAATACGCCCCGCTTCTCGTGATCCATCCGATCCACGGCGCCTACTGCAAGTACAAGAAGGGGACGGACTCGCTTTCCGAGATCGAAGGCAAATTCTTCGCGCTCTCCCGCTTCCTCGGGCAGAATCAGGTCCCCTACCACTGGGGCGACGAATGGATGATGGAGCGGATGGCGTCGGTGGAAGGAAAGGCGATCCGCGTCGGACGGTGTTCCTACGGGACGGTCATGGTGCCGTTCACCTATTCGCTGGACGCGAGCACCGTGAAGCTGCTGAAAGAATTCAAAGACAACGGCGGGCGCGTGCTCCTCTTCGACGGCATCCCCGCCTGCGTCGACGGCGCGCCTGCGGACGGGAAGCTCGATTTCCTCGCGGACGCCGGCGGACGGGACGAAGCGCTCGGGCTGCGCGACGCGGCCTTTGACGTGCCGATGCCCGAGATCCGCAAGATGACCCGGATCCTGCCCCACGGCGAGCGGATCGTGTACCTTGCGAACGTCGGGACCAAAACGACCTGCCCCGTGAAGATCGATCTGCCGCGCGGAAACTGGGCCGAGCTCGACGTGGACACCCTGACCCTCGGGCCCGTGTGCTTTGAGCAGCGGCCGGAGGAGGACCGGACCGTCGTGACGCTGAAATTCGCCGACGCCGAATCCCATGTGCTCGTCTGCTCCGATG
Source organism: Clostridia bacterium (assembly GCA_017412675.1). Lineage (GTDB taxonomy): Bacteria > Bacillota > Clostridia > Oscillospirales > CAG-272 > UMGS1696. The sequence goes on along the minus strand of JAFPWV010000094.1, from coordinate 6,242 downwards.
AGATCGATCTGCCCGCCGCGCCCGCGCCGACGCTGACGGAGAAGTTCATCCCGATCCCGCGCACCGTCCGACTGGCGAAAAAGCCGGAGAACGTCTATACGCTGGACACGGCCGCCCGCTCGAACGACGGCGTGCACTACGACGAGGCGCTTTCGATCTACGGCATCAAGGACAATCTGCTCCGCGAGCGGGTCGACGGGCGGGTGTGGCTGAAATTCACCTTCGAGGCGGACGCGGTGCCCGAGGACCTGCGCATGGCGGTGGAGCCGATGTACGAGCGGATCACCGTCAACGGGATCGAGGTGACGCCCGACAAGGCCAAGTGGTGGTTCGACAAGTCCTTTGCGACGGCGGACATCTCCGCGGCGGCGCACGAGGGCGTGAACGAGATCGTGATCGAGGTGAACCATCACCAGCGGGATTACGTCTACTACGTCCTCTACGCGGGCGTGTCGGAATCGCTGCGCAACTGTCTCGTGTTCGACACGGAGATCGAGCCGATCTACCTCCTCGGCGACTTTGCCGTGCGCTGCAACGGCGTCTTCGCGGACGGCGAGCGGAACGCGACGGTCTACGACGGCTCCTTTGCCCTGACGAAGCAGCCGGCGGTCGTTCCCGCGCGCGATGTGGTCCGGGGCGGCTATCCGTTCTACGGCGGCCCGCTGACGACGGCGTTCGATTATGACTGGAAGCCCGGAAAGCCGACGGTGCTCCGATGCGACGGACGCTTTGCCGTGGCGCATATCGCGGTGAACGGCGAGGCGGCGGGGACGATGCTCTTCGAGCGCGAGCTCGACCTTGCGGCGTTCTTGAAAGAAGGCGCGAACGAGATCACCGTGACGATCGTGAACTCGATGCGCAACGCGATGGGCCCGCATCACCGCCACGATCCGGAGCCCTACGGCGTCGGTCCGGGCACGTTCTCCTTCGAGAAGGAATGGCGCGGCCGCGAATGCCGGGGATATGTCCCGCGGTACGCGTTCGTGCGGTACGGGATGAAGAAATGAGGACATCATCATGAAAAAAATCGTCTGTTTCGGCGAGGTCCTTCTCCGGCTGTCGCCGCCGTCCTTGATGCGGTTTGCGCAGGCTACCGGATTCGACGCGGTGTACGGGGGCGCGGAAGCCAACACGGCCGCCGCTCTCGCGGGATTTGGCATCCCCGCGGCCGTCGTGACGAAGCTCCCGGCGCATTCGATCGGCGACGCCTGCCTTTCGGCGCTCCGCGCGCGGGGGATCGATACCTCGCACGTCCTCTGCGGCGGGGACCGGATCGGCATCTATTTCCTCGAGAAAGGCGCGTCCCAGCGGCCCTCGCAGGTGATCTACGACCGGCGGGGCTCCTCGATCTCCACGGCGAAGCGGGCGGAATTCGACTGGGATGCGATCCTCGCGGACGCCGACGCCTTCTTCTTCACCGGGATCACGCCCGCCGTCGGAGAGGAGCTGCCGCTCGCGGTGCGGGACGCACTCGACGTGTGCCGTGCGAAGGGGATCCCCGCGGCCTGCGACGTCAACTACCGTCCGACGCTCTGGGAAGCGGAGCGGGCGGGAGAGGTCATGCGGCCGCTGGTCACGGGCCTCGACACCCTCGTCGTGAACGAGGAGCACGCGGCGCTGCTTCTGGGCGTGCGGTCCGATCTGGCAGACGAGGACGAGCGGCTCCGGGACATCGCGGCGCGGCTGGCGCGGACGTATGCCCTCCGGCAGGTGGCCCTGACCATGCGGCGCAGCGAAACCGCGGACGACAACCTTGTCTCGGCGGCCCTCTACGACGTCCCGACGGGGGAATTCCGGCGCGCGCGGTGGATCCGCGTCCACATCGTGTATCGGGTCGGCGGCGGGGACGCGTTCTCGGCGGGCCTGTTGTACGGTCAGCGCTGCGGCATGAGCGTCGCGGAAACGGTCGAGTTTGCCAATGCGGCGAACGCCTTCAAGCATTCGATCCCCGGGGACATGCTCCTCGCGTCGGCGGACGAGATCGCGCGGCTGGCGCAGTCCGACGGAACGGTGAGAATGGTGAGATGAAGGAGAATTCAGAATTCAGAATGAAGAATGCAGAATTCAGAGTGTAAAAGTAAACCGCAGAATGATATAAATACGGAGTAAAGAGGAAATATATTATGGCCGTTCCAAAGTTTTATGAGTTTTTCGAAGCGTTCCTTTGCGCGTTGCGTGACGGGGAGATTCATACAGCAAGAGATGTGCGGACAACGGTCGCGACAGATATGGGGCTTTCCGCCGCAGACTTGGAGGAATTGCTTCCCAGCGGTCGACAGGCAACATACGAAAACCGTATCGCGTGGGCGAGAACTTATCTGAACAAGGCGGGTTTGATTGAAACACCTCAGCGCGGACGATACCGCATTACAGATCGCGGTTTGACAGCTCTTACTTCCGGCGAAGTAATTGACTTGAAATATTTGGAAAGATTTGAATCTTTTAAAGAATTTCATAAGACTTCCGTTACGGAAACAGCGAATGAAGATCCGGAAGAGAATGATGATAACAACGAATCTCCTATGGAAGTGCTCGATTCCGCCTTTAAACAAGTCAACGCCGCTTTAGCCAGCGAACTCATGGACGAGATCATGAAACTCACGCCGGCGGAATTTGAAAAACTGGTTGTAAAACTATTGCTGCACATGGGATATGGAAGCGGAATCGATGATGCCGGAATGGTGACACAACAGTCTAACGACGGCGGCATCGACGGGATTATCAAAGAAGATCAGCTTGGTTTCAGCCATATTTATATTCAAGCCAAGCAATGGGCTACCGATCAGACTGTTGCAAAACCGGAAATCCAGAAATTTGTCGGAGCGCTTCAAGGACAGCAGGCGCAAAAAGGATTGTTCATCACGACGGCGAAATTCTCTTCCGGCGCGTTGCAATTTGCGGAAAACTTGCTTGGTGCAAAAGTTGTTTTGGTCGACGGAGCAGCATTGACGCGCTTGATGATTAAGCACAATGTGGGAGTATCAATTGAGCACGTCTATGAAATCAAGCGACTTGACAGTGATTTCTTCTCGGAAGAACTGTGAGCGCGTGAACAGAGAATAAAGCACACGATGAGGAGCGGTACATGTTTATTCTGGCATCGGACTATGACGGGACGCTGAACCGGGGCGGGATCTCTCCGGAGGTGCGGGCGCGGATCGCCGAATTCCGGGCGGCGGGCAACCTCTTCGGGATCGTGACGGGCCGCGACTACTGGATGTACGAGACGGTGGAGGAGCACGACCTCCAGATCGACTTCATCCTCGCCATGAACGGCGCGATGCTCGTCGCGACGGACGGGGAGGACGCCGGAAAGATCCTGCACTTCGAGCGGCAGAAGAACGACGGCTGCCTCCGCGGGATCGTCGAGCACGTCGGGTTGAACTACGGCTACGAGGTGAGCACGGTCTATTGCCGCGACCGGGTGACGTTCCACGCGGCCTACCCCGACGGACTGCTCCGTGAGGACGGCACGGTGAAGTGGGCGCCGCTCAACGAGGCGGACCGCATCCCGCTGTTCACGCAGATGAACACGCGCTGCAAGACGGACGAGGATGCCCGCCGGTGCGTCGCGGAGATCAACGCGGCCTGGGGCGGGACGGTGAACGCGCTGCAGAACGGCGTGTGCATCGACATCCCCCCGGCCGGGATCGACAAGGGCGAAGGGGTGGCGCGTTATGCGGACCGGATGGGCGTGCCGCACGAAAACGTCTTTTGCGCGGGCGACAACATGAACGACTACGCGATGGTGTCGCGCTTCCACGGTCTCGTCGTGCCGAACGCCGTCCCGGAGCTCAAGGCTGTGTCCGAAGGCGTGTTCGCGGACATCGGGGAGATGATCGGATTCATCATGGGAAGGAAGAAGTAAGAGGGAAGAAGTGCAGGATCAGCCTTCGGTTTCCGTAAAATTGAACGGTCGGCAAGCTGTAGTTGCTGTACAGCCGCACGACCGTTTGTTTTTGCGATCCGGCGGGGGATTACCGTCCTCCTTCTTACTTAATTTTCCCTTCTCCTCTTGATTTTTGTGCGCAATTCCTGTATAATGGAAACGGAAACCAAGGCGATTCCGCCAATTTTCACATATCTGTCATAAAGGAGTATTCTCATGGCAAAATCCAGACTGATCGGCGATTATCCCGTCATCGGCATCCGGCCCACCATCGACGGCCGGCGCGGCGCTCTGAAGGTCCGCGAATCCCTCGAGGACCAGACCATGAACATGGCCAAATCCGCGGCAAAGCTCTTTGAAGAAAACCTCCGCTATTCCAACGGCGAGCCCGTGAAGGTCGTCATCGCCGACACCACCATCGGGCGCGTGGGCGAATCCGCGGCGTGCGCCGACAAATTCAAGAAGGCCGGCGTTGACATCACCCTCACCGTCACTCCGTGCTGGTGCTACGGCTCCGAGACGATGGACACCGACCCGAACACCATCAAGGCGGTCTGGGGCTTCAACGGCACCGAGCGTCCCGGCGCGGTCTATCTCGCCTCCGTCCTTGCGACGCACGCGCAGAAGGGTCTCCCGGCGTTCGGCATCTACGGCCACGAGGTTCAGGACGCGGACGACACCTCCATCCCGGACGACGTGCGCGAAAAGCTCCTGCGGTTCGGACGCGCGGCCATCGCGGCTGCCACGATGCGCGGCAAGAGCTATCTGCAGATCGGTTCCGTGACCATGGGCATCGGCGGCTCCATCATCGATCCCCGCTTCATTGAAGAGTACCTCGGCATGCGCGTCGAGTCCGTCGACGAGGTCGAGATCGTCCGCCGCATGACGGAGGAGATCTACGACAAGGCCGAATACGAAAAGGCCCTCGCGTGGACGAAGGCAAAGTGCATCGAAGGCTTCGACAAGAACCCCGAATTCCTCCAGAACACCCGTGAGGTGAAGGACGAGCAGTGGGAATTCGTCGTGAAGATGATGGTCATCATCAAGGACCTCATGAACGGCAACCCGAATCTCCCGGCGGGCCGCGAAGAGGAAATGGTCGGCCACAACGCCATCGCGGCGGGCTTCCAGGGTCAGCGTCAATGGACGGACTTCTATCCGAACTGCGACTTCGCGGAAGCGCTCCTCAACACGTCCTTCGACTGGGACGGCGTGCGCGAGCCCTACATCCTCGCGACGGAGAACGACGTACTGAACGGCCTCGGGATGCTGTTCATGAAGCTTTTGACCAACCGCGCGCAGATCTTCGCGGACGTGCGCACCTACTGGTCCGGCGATGCGGTGAAGCGCGCGACGGGTTATGAGATCGAAGGTCATTCCAAGGAAGCGAACGGCTTCATCCACCTCATCAACTCCGGTGCGGCCTGCCTCGACGCCTCCGGCGAAGCGGTATGCCCGAAGACCGGCGAGCACCTGATGAAGCAGTGGTTCAACGTGACGGACGAGGACGTCGAGAAGATCCTCGCGGCGACGACGTGGAACCCGGCGGACCTCGGCTACTTCCGCGGCGGCGGCTATTCCTCCCGCTTCGTGACGAAGTATGAGATGCCCGCGACGATGATCCGCCTCGACCTCGTGCAGGGGCAGGGCCCGGTCCTCCAGATCGCGGAAGGCTGGACGGTCGCGCTCCCGGACGAAGTGAACGACATCCTGTGGAAGAGAACGGACTACACCTGGCCGTGCACCTGGTTCACGCCGCGGATCACCGGCAAGGGCGCGTTCCGCTCGGCGTACGATCTGATGAACTGCTGGGGTGCGAACCACGGCGCGATCAGCTACGGCCACATCGGCGCGGACCTGATTACGCTGTGCTCGATCCTGAGGATCCCGGTCGCGACGCACAACGTCCCGGAGGAGGACATCTTCCGTCCGGCGGCATGGAATCTCTTCGGCATGGATCCCGAGGGAGCGGATTACCGCGCCTGTGCGAACTACGGCCCGCAGTACAAGCGGACGGCGAGATAAAGGCGAAAACAGAAAGTGCGTACCTGAAAAGGTACGCCTTTTCTATTGTCTGCGCAGCCGGGCGGTGCCCGGAGACAGGTGGCGGGCTCACCGTTGGCAAGCCCGCGAAGACCGGGCGGTGCCCGGTGACACATGGCGGGCTCACTTCGCAAGCCCGCGAAGAGCGAGTCGCTCATTCTGTCTGCGCGGCTTCGCTTGCGCCGTTTATTCGGTCTGCGCACTAACGTTTGCGGGGATGTACTCGCTGAACCCATCGTTTTTTTGTCCTTCCGGACGGGACCCAAGAGGCTTCCGCGGCCAGCCTCTTGGGGATCACCGCCGCCCAAGG
>JAFPWV010000093.1 GCA_017412675.1 Clostridia bacterium | reverse complement strand
GTGGCAGAAGGTCCGCCAGTAGTTGAACCACTCGAGGTCGGTGCCGGGCTTGCAGAAGAATTCCAGCTCCATCTGCTCGAATTCGCGGACGCGGAAGATGAAGTTGCCGGGCGTGATCTCTTTCCGGAAGGACTTGCCGATCTGGCCGATGCCGAAGGGCATTTTCTTCCGGGAGGTCCGCTGGACGTTCACGAAATTGGTGAAGATCCCCTGTGCGGTCTCCGGGCGGAGGTAGACGGTGTTCTTCGCGTCCTCGGTCACGCCCTGGAAGGTCTTGAACATCAGATTGAACTGGCGGATGTCCGTGAAGTTGCGTTTGCCGCAGGTGGGGCACGCGATCTCATGGGTGTCGATGAATTCCTTCATTTCCGCCTGCGAGAAGGCATCGATGGGCTTCGGGAGCTCGAATCCGTTCGCGGCGCACCAGTCCTCGATCAGCTTATCGGCGCGGAACCGCTCGTGGCATTCGCGGCAGTCCATCAGAGGATCGGAGAAGCCCGCGAGGTGACCGCTGGCGACCCAGGTCTGGGGATTCATCAGGATGGCGGCGTCCAGGCCCACGTTGTAGCGGTTTTCCTGAACGAATTTCTTCCACCAGGCCTTCTTGATGTTGTTTTTCAGCTCCACGCCGAGGGGACCGTAGTCCCAGGTGTTGGCGAGACCGCCGTAGATCTCGCTGCCGGCGTACACAAAGCCTCTGTTCTTGCAGAGCGCGACGATCTTATCCATGGTTTTCGCTTCGTTGGACATACGCATGGAATGATACCTTCCTTTATTTGACTTTGAACTTGACGGTGGATGATGAGGGTTACTGCGCCTTCGCGGGCGCGCGCCACTGGGCGAAGAGCTCGAGACCGTCGCGCAGCTTCACGTCGAAGACCTCGGCGCGGTTGTCGGCGGCGGGGATATAGGTGCAGGGATAGGTGACGTTGACGGTGGAGAAGGACGTGACGGCTTTCAGAAGCGCATAGACGTTCTCGAAGTCCGTCATGGTGAATTCGGTCGAGAGGACGGCCTCATCCGGCTCGCCGAGGGGCAGGACCCAGATCGGGCTCTTGTCCTCTTCCTTCGGCTCCTCAGACTTTTCTTCCCCTTCGGCGGGTTCCTCGGCCGCGGGCGTTTCTGTGCCGATCGGGGTGATGTCGAAGGGAAGATCGGGATCGGGCTCGGCAGGTTCCTCGGCCGGCGGCTCCTCTTGTGCGGCCTCCTCCGGCGTCGTGCCGTCCTCACCGGCTTCGCCGGGTTCTTCCACGGGCACTTCGACGACCGGCGGGATGTACCAGCTGAACTGTGACCAGCCCGATTCGGGCGTCAGAAGCTGTTCCATGACACGGTGCGCCGCCGCTTCGTCGAGAGAGGCGAGGGCGGTCAGATACGCCTTGACGAGGCTCAGCGTGTAGGACTGCTTCGCGTCGCGGTCCGCTTCGGTGTGCTCCGCCGCGAGGGAGAGCGTCCAGAGCTCGTCTCCGTCGATTTCGTTTTCGCCGATGCCCATCAGCCATTGATTCGGAACGCTCTCGGTCCACGGCCATCCGTCTTCTCCGACGCGCTGGACCTTGGTGTCGTATTCAAACGTGATCTCACGGCCGTCGGAGTAGATGTCGCGCGGGAGATTGACGGTGACGTTTCCGAGGATCCCGGCGAGCTCGTCGAAGTGATAGCCGTCGAGGAGCATCGTGTAGTGGATCTTCAGTCCGGTCATGGCGTTGATGTATTCCGAGAGGGATTTCATCCCGTAGACCGTCGTGATCTCGGAGAGGGTTCGGTAGCCGCTCGGCGTGTAGACCGTCATTTCGGGGGTGAAGTAGGTGTAGACGAACTGGCGGCGTTCCCGGTCGACGCGCACGAGCACGATCGTGGTGGCCTTGACCTCGCGGAAATCGACCGAGAGGATGCCGAGGGTGGGAACGGCGCTGTCGAGACCGGCGGCAGCCTTCTGAATGGCCTCCGCGTCGGGAGCGTAATCGTTGTAGAGGTCGGGACGGTAATCGGTCGTGACGAGGAGAAGATTGAAGGTCTCGCCGTCGGGGAGGGGCTCTTCCGGCGTGACGACGTCGGGAGCCGTTGTCTCCGCGGGGACCGTCTCCGTCTCCGCCGCGGTGATCTCGTCAAGGGACCCGTGATCGTCCTCGAGGATGTCATTGACGGTCCGCGAGACGAACAGGGTCGCAAAATACGCAATGATCCCGAAGATGAGCGCGGAGATCAGAAATGTGACGCCGAAATTTTTGAGCGCGGATAGCATGAACATCTTCCTTTCGTATCACATGATACCCTATATTATACAGGAAACGGCGGTGAAAAGCAAGCGTCAAATTGCAGGAAGAAGTAAAGAGAGGGACAATATAGTATGACAGAAATGATAAATTTCCGCCAACCATCGTCAAAAAGCGGTCAGAGCGCGAGCAGGGCGGCCGCCGATCCTTCGTCGAGCAGGCGTGCGGCGAGGGCGGAAAACCGCGTGTGATCGATGAGGCGGAAGGCCGACGCCGCACAGTCGACGAGCGTGTCCTCGCCCGGATCCGGCGCCGTGCAGCCGACGCAGAGAACACGGAGCAGTCCGTACACCGCCGCGAGCCCATTCCATTCGTCCGCCGCAGAGAGGCCCTCGTAGGGGAACTGCGTGAAGAAGGCGTGATTCACGAGCAGCTGCTCGAAGAAAACCGCGTGATCGGGGAACCGTTCGGCAAAGAGCCGGCAGTCATCCGCATACCGCGCCGGGGACGCTTCATACCGCGCGAGGCAGCCTTCGGCCTCGTCCCGGATGCTTTCGCTGCGCTCGGCGAAAAAGCCGAGGAGACGGCAGGCCGCACGAAGCCCGTCCGATTGCGTGTCCGTCGTTTGCATCCCGGAGAGTCCGAGCGGCACGCGGAGGGCGAGAATGCGTTCGGGGAGCGTCCCGGTCCGGTCCTCGAGGATCGAAAGGAGCCCGAGGCGCGCGTCCCATGAGGCGGGATAGCCGCACCGGTCCGACGGGGTGCCGGGGAAGGGCGGCGGCGTGAGCGGAAGGCGTTCGCGTTCCCACGTCATCGGATCCCGTTCCCGGCGCAGAAGCTCGACGACCCCCTCGCAGGAGTTGGACAGGGCGCATTCGAGCCCCCCGTCAAAGGTCCGCACGCCGCGGGGATAGAGCCGGCAGACGTCGGAGAGATTCTCCTCGCCGAGCTCCGCGTGGATCGAGCAGCGGCCGTCCTCCATGCGCATCGGGCAGTCGCCGAGCCAGTTCGGGGAGAAGCGCGCGTATTCCTCTTCCGTCGGATGGTCGAGGACCCGGAGGCCGGTGTCGAGGCGGTCGCGCAGTTCCTTCCGACAGGGAAGGCCGAGGAGGGTAAAGTAATTCTTCATCGAGACCGTCACCGGCCAGCCCTCGCAGCAGGACCGACGGCAGGCGCCCATTTTGCAGGAAAACTCCCGGAAATACCGGGGAACGAGGTACTCGTGCGTTTCTTTCATGCTCGTGCTCCGTGTTGTTGAAATCCGATTTATGATAGCACGCCCGCGCGCGCTTCGCAAGGAGATTTTGTGAATTTCCATCCGCGATTTGCCTTGCATTCCGGGCCGGGATGTGGTACAATACCTTCGGCATCCAGACATGGGAAAGGAGGAGGCGGACATGCGCGAGAATTACGGGCTGCTGTTTGAGAAAACGCGCGAGGCGGTGCGGATGAGCGGGACGAGGCCCCGGCTCCTGCTCCATGCCTGCTGCGCGCCGTGCTCGTCCCATTGCCTCGAAGAGGTCGCGCGGGACTTCGACGTCACCATGTTTTTCTACAACCCGAACATCGCGCCGGAGGAGGAATTCCGCTTCCGCGAACGGGAGCTGGCGCGCTTCCTCGACGAGGCGGGGTACCGGGGGATCAAAATCGACGTTCCCGCTTACGATCCCGCGCCGTTTTACGAGATCGCCCGCGGTCTCGAGCATCTCCCCGAGGGCGGCGCGCGGTGTCGGCGGTGTTATGAGCTGCGGCTCAGAGAAACGGCGAAGGCCGCGCGGACCGGCGGATTCGACTGGTTCACGACGACGCTCACGATCAGTCCCTACAAGAACGCCGCGTGGCTCAACGAGATCGGAATCCGCGCCGGAGAGGAGGCCGGGGTGCCCTATCTCTGCTCGGATTTCAAGAAAAAGAACGGATACCGCCGCTCGATCGAACTCTCGAAGGAATACCATCTTTACCGGCAGGACTACTGCGGATGCGAATTCAGCCGCGCCGAACGGGACGAAAAACGCCGGAGGGCGGAGACGGAACAGAACAAAAACGAGGAGCAGTAACGTCTGCTCCTGTTTTCATGATTTAGTTTTCGATCAGAAACGCCTTTTTCCCCTCGCATTTCGCCTGCCAGTCGGGGGACTGGGAACGCAGACGGCGGACGACGTCCCGCACCGCCTCGACGGTCAGATCGACGGCGGCCTCGTCGGTGTCCGGCCCGAGCGTGAGGCGCAGGGACCCCACGGCGAGCTCCGGCGGCTGACCCATCGCGGTGAGAACGTGGCTCGGCTCCAGCGCACCGGCGGAACAGGCCGCACCGGAGGACGCCCGGATCCCGCGCTCGTCGAGGAGCAGGATGAGGGGCTCGCCCTCCACGCCCTCGAAGGAGACGTTGACGTTGTTCGGCAGCCGCTTCGCCGGATGACCGTTGAGGACGGATCTCGGGATGGCGAGGAGCCCCGCGGCGAGGCGGTCCCGCAGCACGGTGAGACGCTCGGCCTCCCCCTGCATCGCGTGCACCGATTCCTCGAGCGCGGCAGTCATTCCCGCGATCGCCGCGACGTTTTCCGTGCCCGCTCTCCGCCCGCGTTCCTGATTCCCACCGAGGAGGAGCGGGGTGAGCGGTGCGCCGCGTCGGACATAGAGGAATCCAGCGCCGCGCGGTCCGCCGAATTTGTGCGCGGAGACGGCGAGCGTATCGCATCCGATCTCGGCGGGCAAGGTCGGCAGGTGTCCCGCGGTCTGTACGGCGTCGGTGTGGAACGGGATCCCCCGCGCGCGGCAGAGCTCGCCGATCTCCCCGACAGGCTGGAGCACCCCGGTCTCGTTGTTCGCCGTCATGACGGAAACGAGGCAGGTGTCCTGACGGATCGCGTCCCGCACGGCCTCGGTGGAGATCATCCCGTCCCCGTCCGGCCGGAGCTCTGTCACGTCAAAGCCGTTTTTTGCCAGCTTCTCGAGCGGCCGCAGAACGGCGTGGTGTTCGATCGCAGACGTGACGATATGCCGATGTCCGGCGCGTCTTCCGGCTTCGGCGGCGGAGAGGAGCGCGGTCGAATCGCTCTCGGTCCCGCCGGAGGTGAAGAGGAACTCCGACGGCCGGCATCCGAGGATCGCGGCGATCCGCTCCCGCGCGTCTTCGAGGACGGCCTTGGCCCGCGCGCCTTCCTCGTGGATCGAGGAGGGATTTCCCCACGCGTGCCGCATGACGTCGTTCATCGCGTCGAGCGCGCATTCCCGCATCGGTGCGGTCGCAGCGTAGTCGAGGTAGATCATGGATGCCTCCTCAGCCGTCGAGCTGGACGAATTCCGCGATGGAAATGCTGTCGAGAAAATCGTTGATCATGCCGCCGAGCTTTTCCCACATCGGGAGGGTCGGGCAGGTCGCGGACTGGTCGCAGGGCACTTCGAGGCAGGTCACGGGGGAGAGGGGGCCTTCCACGAGCCGCAGGATCTCGCCGACGGAATAGTCCCGGGGCGCCTTGGTCAGCCGGTAGCCGCCGCCCTTGCCGCGCAGTCCCTCGAGGAGCCCGTCCTTCGAGAGCACGGCGATGATGCTTTCGAGGTATTTCTCGGAGCAGTTCTGCCGCTCGGCGATCTCCTTCAGCGGGATGTACTGTCCGTCCCCGTGCTCGGCGAGGTCGATCATCATTTTCAGGGCGTAGCGCCCGCGCGTCGAGATCATCATGGGGCTCACGCCTCCTTCTGCTGGATTTCGGATTTGCTCTATCATACCACATCCGCGCGTTTTTTTCAAGTGCCCCTGGAAAATCCGCTCTTGCAAATCGGGCCGCGATCCTGTATAATATCGGCAGAACGTACGAAATATCAACATCGGATCGGAGGAGACAGCTCATGAGAACGATCATCCTCGGCACGGACTGGTGGACGGACTGCGACGACATCGCGGCGGTCCGGATCGCCTGCCGGGCACATCGGAAAGGACTCTGGAACCTTGCAGGCGCGGTGATCGACGCGTGCATGGCCTATTCCGCGCCCTCCCTCAGCGCCTTTCTGACGGCGGAGGGATGCGATCGGATCCCCATCGCGCTCGACCGGGCGGGCACGGATTTCACGGGGCATCTCTCGCTCTATCAGGAGCATCTCGCCGAGCGCTGGCCGGCACGCATCGCCTCAAATGATGACGCCGAAGAGCCTCTCCCGATGCTGAAGCGCCTGCTCGGGGATGCGGAGGACGGCGCCGTCGAGTTCATCGAGATCGGTTTCCCGCAGGTCTGGGCCGCGCTGATCCGCGATCCGGAGGGGCTGGCGCTCGTGAAGCGCAAGGTGCGGAAGATGTGGATGATGGCCGGGCGGTTCGACGAGGACGGCGTCGGGATCGAGCACAACATCGCCAACAACGCCCGTTCCCGGGAGGCTGCGGCGTATCTTTTCGCACATTTCCCGAAGCCGATCACGTTCCTCGGCTGGGAAATCGGCCACGACGTGATCTCGGGCGGCGATCCCGACAACGGCGCCGATCCGCTCGTACAGGCATTCCGCGATCACGGTTCCCCGCGCGGACGGTCCTCGTGGGACCCGATGACGATCCTGCTGGCATTGGCGGACGATGCGGAGCGGGCCGGGTATTCCCTCCGCCGGGGCCGCGTCACCGTCGATCCCGCGACCGGGGAAAACCGCATGACCCCCGATCCGGACGGACCCCACGCCTACGTCGTGCGCGAGCATCCCGCCGCATGGTATGAAGCCGAGCTCATGCGCTGGCTGCGCTGAACCGGACATCGGAGGACGACATGAAACCGAAAACGAAAAAACGGCCGCTGATCCTGCGGCTCCTCAAAGGGATCCTTCTGTTCCTGCTCATCGCGGTCCTGCTCGCCGCCGCGGCGGTCTTCGTGCTTCCGCTCTGCGAGGGTGTGAGCCGCGCGCCCGTCGAGGGATCGGCGGACTGGATGGCGGGGCTCGGCGACGATCTCCCCTTGAACCTCGTCACCCTCCCCGGCACGCACAACGCCGGGGCCGCGAACGCACAGCTTGCGTTCTTCTCGAAGTGCCAGTCCATGGGGATCCGCGCGCAGCTTGAAGCGGGCTACCGGTATCTCGACATCCGGCTCGGAAAGGACGAGGAAAGCGGTGAGCTGATCCTCAAGCACGGGTTCACGAACTGCAAGCCGTCCGCGTTCTCGAACCGCGCGCTCACGCTGGCCGAGGTCACGGCGGACTGTTATGCCTTCCTCGACGAGCATCCGACGGAGGTTGTCCTCTTCTGCGTGAAGCATGAGCACGGCGAGTTCCCGATCTCCGAAATGCAGGCCCTCCTCGCCGCGGAATGCGCCGAAGAACCGGAGAAATGGCTCCTCTCGGACACGCTCCCGACCGTCGGGGAAGCGCGGGGGAAGATCGTGCTCCTCAGGCGTTACGGCGACGATGCGGGTCTCGGGGCCGATGCGGGCGTCCCGTTCGCTTGGAGAGATCAGGGCGGCTCTGAGAATCCGACCGAGGACGTCGACGCGAGTGTTTCCGGCGATCTGCTGCTCTGGGTGCAGGACCGCTACGAATACGATACCGACGACAAGTGGAACGCCTTCCTTGCCGGGCTTTCGATCGGCACGGAGGACGGAGAAGCCGCCGTGCACTTCCTCAGCACGAAGGGCTCCCTCGCCTACGGGCATCCCTACTGGTTCGCACATACGCTCAACCGCCGCCTGCTGAATTACGACCTTCCGGCGGGGCGGCCGCTCGGGTGGATCATCGTCGATTTCGGCTCGGCAAAGCTCGCGGAACACATCTGGCGGTGCAATTTCTCCTGAGGCGGCGCGAAAGGATTGACAAGCGGTCCGCCATCGTGTATAATGAAGAAAATCCATATCAAGGCAAACCGGACGGAGGCATGGGACATCGATGAACGAAAACGGCGGCATGGAGAAAAAGAGCGAGGAATTCCGGGCCCTCTACGACCAGTTCGTGAACAGCTGCGACGCGGCGGAGATGGTGGGGAAGTGGGACAAGGAAGAATACGGCGAGATGGAGGGGTACTTCTTCAACACGCTGATGGGGATCCTCATGAACGTCATCAACGCGGACGGCAACATCGGCGCGCGGGAGGCGGAGGTCCTCAACGAATGCTTCGGATTCTCCTATACGGTCGATGAACTGATCGAGCTCTACGGCTACTGCGGAAAGGACCTCGAGGCGAATTACGCGGAGAATGCGCACATTGCGATGGGGCTGCTCGGCGGCATCGACGAAGGCCTTGCCGAACGGTTCCGCGAACTCGTCCTCACGATCTGCGGGATCGTCGCCGAGAGCGAGGACGGCGTGCTCGAATCGGAGGAGAATCTCCTCGCCACGCTCCGGGACGCGGTCCTGAAATAAAGAAAAACGGCCCTTTGCGGGCTGTTTTCATGTGTTCATCCGCCGGCTTCCTCTTCGAGCCGGGCGAGCAGGGGGATGAGCTCTTCCGGTGTTGCGATCCGGTATGTCGGGATCTCGTCGGGCGAGGATGCCTCGAAGGACCGGCGGCCGGACCAGGTCAGAAGGACCGAGCGGATCCCGAAGCGGTTCGCCCCGGCGATGTCCCGCGCGACGTTGTTCCCGATCATCAAAACGCGCGCCTTGTCCGCGTCACGCAGCCCGAGCGACGCCATCGCCTCCTCGAACATGCGCCGCGACGGCTTCTCCTCGCCGACGGCCTCCGAAATGACCCGCGCCGTGAAGATGTGACCGAGCCCGTTCTCCCGCATGGTGTTCGTGAAGGACTGCACCGTCCCGTCCGCGACCATGACGATCCGGTATCCCATCTCGTGGAGGAGGAGGGCCGTTTCCCGTGCGCCGGGGATGCAGTCGGCGTGGATGACGGTCCCGTCGTCGTCCCGGATCTCGGTCCCCTCGTCGATGATCGTGTCGCCGATGTCGGTGAAGAGGATGAGGTGCGGCTTTTTCGTGTTCTCCATCGCGCGCTCCTTTGAAGCAAACTTTTTGCCCCAGTATAGCGGATTTTTCCGCTATCCGCAATGGAAGGGTATGAATTTTCTGTAAAACCTTCCGTTTAGCCGTCCGAAGCCTTTGATTCAGGATAACAAACGGATCTTTTGTTCGTGTAGAAAAACGGCAAAATACAATTTTCGCTAAAAATTTGAAAATTACAATTGATTTTTTCTTCGGAATGTGTTATGATAGAGTCAGAACAGGAATCTGTCCGAACATATACCCCCAATTTCAGTATTTTCTGCAAAGGAGAATCCTATCATGATCAAACTTCCTGCAAGCGAACTCGAAATCATGCAGGCCATCTGGCTGCTCGACGAGGAAGGGGAGAAGTTCATCACCGCGAGCCTTGCGATGAAGCGCTGCCCCGAGCTCCAGCGCCTGAAGCTCACGACGGTCCTCACCCTCATCAACAGACTGCAGGTCAAGGGCTTCGTCAAGGTTCAGAAGATCGGTCACTCCAACGGCTATATCCCGATCATCAGCAGCGAAGACTACAGAAAGTTCGCGTACGGCGATTTCCTTGAAAAGGTCTACCGCAGCGACAAGATGGATCTCGTCTCCACGCTCCTGTCCACCGAGGACTTCACGAAGGAAGAGCTCAAGGAGATCAAGGCCCTCATCACCAAGACGGAAAAGGGCGACAAGAAATAATCCGGAAACAGCGAGAGAACGGGCACGGAGGTGTCCGTTCTTTTGCGTCTGCCGGTCACACAGGAGGGGCCGCGACCCCGTGAGATCCGGCCTCTCCGTGCGCCGCGGCGGTTTATCCCAGCATATCCGCGATCGCCCGGAACTCCTCCGAATCGCGGTAGGGGTCGAATGCTGCGCGGGGGAGATCCCGTTCCTTCATGCGCTGACGCGCGCTGCCGCTCACACCGGTCTCGTACTTCGTCCGGCTTTCTGTCCGCTCTCCCTCGAAGGGGAACACCATCGTTTCGTCGTCGTGCCACAGGTCGAATGCGGCGGTTTCCTCGGCGGCTTTGCGGAGAGATGCGAACATTTCCTCCGTTTTCCCGAGTCCGGCACAGACTTTGGCACGCTTTACGGCGAATTGATACTCGCTGTAGTGTTCGCTCCCGATCCGGCGCTTTCCGCCGTGCCGGAGGTCTTCGATTTGCTCCATCGCGTCCAGAAACGCCGGCTGTTCCTCGACGGGCCTTCGGTCGCAGCACTGCCAGAGCCCGCTGTTCACCAAATCGAATCCGGTGGTGAGGTACCAGAGCTCGTTTTCCCGGATTTTCTCCTCGTCTTCCAGCGCCCAGCCGATGTTCAGTTCGCGGCAGTGCTCGAAGAGCGGGAGCGTCTCGTAGATCTCACGGCCTTCGGCTTTTCTGCCCATCTCACAGTGATTGAATGCCAAAAGCCGTTTCGCCTCGTTGCGGATATCCTCGTCGGGACAGGACTTCACGATCCGTTCGCCGAGGGAGACGATTTCCGGATCGTTGCGGTGCGAGGCTTCTTCCCAGTCGGGGTTGCTGCCGTCGCTGTCCCCTTCGATGAACAGGGCGTACATCAGCTTGACGAGCATCGCGTAGTTGTTCGGAAATTCCGCGACGCCCTCCCGCGCGATCCGGATGCATTCGTCGATCCTTCCGTAGCCAATGGCTTCCCGGAATTCGTCGAGATAGGCCATCACTTTCTTTTCCTCCGTCATCCGATCCACGCCCATGAGCGCGTCGACGGTCACGGAAAAGAGGTCCGCGATCTCAGGCAGCAGCTCCATGTCCGGGTATGTCGTGCCGTTTTCCCAGCGGCTGACGGACTGAAAGCTCACGCCGAGACGGTCTGCCAGCTCGTCCTGCGTCATATCGAGACGGCGGCGGTGTTTGCGGATGTTTTCTCCAAGATTCAGTTTCATTTCAGGCTCCTTGTGTCCGCGCGGTTTGTTTGGTTTGGAATTCCCGGGTGATTACATGATACCGGATCCGCCGCGTAATTGCAAGCGCGTGTTTCGTGAGATTTTTTCGCGTTTTCCGAGAATCGCGGATCAAAACCGGTTCTCCGAAACCGTTCGGAGGATGTGCTGTCATTTTTCCGCCACATGCCACTCCCCGGCGGCGGCTTCGAGACGGGCTTCGATTTCCCGGAATTCGGGCGTTTTGCGGAGGGAGTCGAAGGCCGATCTTTTCATTCTGTCAAGCACGTCGGACGCGGAATTCTGTTCCGACCACAGTCCGACGTCCCCGCCTCCCGTCGCGCCGCGGAACAGGAGGGACGTATGATGATAGGAACCCGGCTCGCTTTCCGTGTATTCGATGAAGCTCAGCGCATGGTCGGCGGCTTTTCCGAGGTAGGAGAGCGCGTCATCCTTCTCCCCGCGCCGGGCGTGCCATGCCGCGAGATCGAGATATTCCTCTTCAAGACTGCCGTGATGGAAGGCGTAGTCCCCGTCCTCGAAGAACAGCTCAAAGAGGGCGACGCACTTTTTGGCGACCTGCGCCCGCTCATCGTCGTTGTATGACGCCTCCGTTTCATCGTCCCCGTACACGATTCCGTAGTGCATGGCTTCGTATAGGAGATTCAAAAGCTGAAAGCGCAGGCTTTGGGCCTGTTTCTGATAGTTCTCCCCCTTCGCTATGTGCGTGAGAAAGACGTCAGAGGTCGTCCAGAGGCCGGGCATTTGACGGGCCAGTTCCTCGGCGCGGCGGTGATTGCCCTTTTCCTGATAGGTATAGATCAGTGTCTGCATCGCTGAGATGCGGTATTTTGCCTCGGTGCACTCCGCAAGAAGCCGCTCTCCGATGGCGATTTTTCTGTCAGGATCTTTTGTTGTTCCCATCAGCCAGTCGGCGATCTCGCTGCTTTCCGGGTAACGAAGATACGCCTCTTCCAGAATGGGGAGCATTTCCCGGCGGCGTCCGTTCCGGCCGAGATCGTCCACCTGTTTCATGATCGCTTCGATCTCCTTTGCACGCTTTTCCGCGTTCACGCTCAAGAGCCAGTCCGCCGATATGCCGAGGACGCCGCAGAGTTCTGGGACGAGGGAGAGGTCCGGGGAAGTCCGCCCGCTCTCCCATTGGCTGATGGCGGATTCCGTGACATTCAGTCTCTCCGCGAGAACGGCCTGTGTCATCTCTTTCTGACGTCTGGCGTCGCGGATGTTCTTTCCGATGGTTTCCGGATTCATGTTGTTTCTCCTTGTGAAGGAATTCAAAAGCGCTTTTGTCGGATCCATTGTAGCACATCGGAGCCGCCTGCGCAAGTGAGCGATTCTAATCCCGGGTTAAGTGGGGGTGAAGAGGGGATTCTGTGGGAGAAAGTGATGAGAATGATTTGAGCGTCATCTGAAGATTCGATCCCCCCTTCCAAAATCTACCCATCCTCCTCGCGCATAAAACGCGGCAGAAGAGCCACAATAACACCGGAGAGCCAAATGATAACAATCAAAGGAGAACATCATGAAAGCAACCGGTATTGTGAGACGCATCGATGATCTTGGCCGCGTCGTGATCCCGAAGGAGATCCGCAGGACCATGCGGATCCGCGAGGGTGACCCGATACAGACAACATGGGAAAACTGGATGTATTTCAGTATCTCTATGTTGAAATTCGCTGAAAGGGTGGGAATCAGATAGTGCAGAATGACGAAGGAAAGAGGGTTAACCGTGCGTATAAGCAAGGGTAATTTTGCTGCACAGAAGCAGATCAATT
>JAFPWV010000013.1 GCA_017412675.1 Clostridia bacterium | reverse complement strand
AGAGCGGAGACGTCGACCGTGATGTCGAAGCCGTTGGCGGATTCCGCGATGGCAGCCTTGACGTCGGGTCTGTCGGCGATGAAGTCAGCGGACTTCACGGCCTCGCCGCCGTCGACGGCGTATGCGAATCCGTTCAGGTCGGTGCTGATGTAAGCACAGCCGCGGACGCCGAGAGCGGAGATGGCGCCTTCGACCTTGTTGTCGTTCAGCCAGCCGTCCGCGCCGCCGTTGACCATCATTTCACCGTCGACGAAGATGTTGTCCCAGGACTTGCCGAGCAGCTCGGTCGGGCCGTCAGCGCCCTCCTTCTCCGCGAAGATGAAGGTGATTCCGTGCGCATCCGGGTCCCAGCCGACCACTTCATCGGCGCAGGTGCCGAAAGCGTTGACGAGCGCGAGAACGTCGTCGTGGTCAAGGTAGCAGAACAGACCGCCGATGGGCATACCGGGTTCCGGGATCGCCTCTTCACCGGCCTTCAGGGAAGCGTCTTCCGCCAGCATTTCGAGCGGGAGCGCCACTTCAAACATCCAGCCCTTGTCGGTCTTCTGGCCCTTGCCGAGGTCTGTCATCGTGTCGTCGTTGAAGGATTCCTGACGGATGACGTCGATGGTGCCGTCCTCCTGGAGGCCCCAGGAGTAGAAGATCGCGCGGGTGTATTCGTCGGATTTGAAGATCTTGTCGATGTTCAGGGAGACCTGGAACGCGTCCATGTTGTACGTGCCCTCATCCGAGAACTCGAAGTACGGGTCGGTCACATCGCCGGCGACATAGAAGTTGTCCTTGTCCCAGGCGCAGTAGAGGTCGATGGAGTTTTCCGCGGGGACCTCGCCCAGCCAGCCGAGCGCGGTCATGTTGCTCTGGTTGAGGGTGACCTTGCCGATCTCGGGATATTCGCCGTCCTTGATGGTGCCATCGATTTCGGGCGTCGCGTAGGGAACGCTCACGTCGCCGACGGGCGTGTAGGGAACGCCGACGAGGGTGACCTGCGCCATGTTTTCGGCATGCTTGCCGGCGCCGGTGCAGCCTTCCGCGAGCTGGATGTGGACATAGTCCTGAGCCTTGCCGATGGACCAAACGAGGCAGAAGTTGAAGCCGAGGCCTTCCTTGCCGGCGGTGTTGTCTTCGTCAGCAAAGCCTTCCCACGGAACTCTGGTCTCGTAGAGAATGGTGTCGCCATCCTTGAAGACCTTCGCGTCTGCTTCGGTGGGCTCGTAGTCGTCGCCACCGCCCTGTGCCCAGACCGTGTAAATGGTGTTACCGGAGTTGGTCAGGCCGACGCCGTACTCGAGACGATAGTCGGAAGCGACTTCGTCAAAGTTTGCGTAGTTGAACTGAACCGCGCCGGAGTACCACATGGACGGCGGATCGTCGTCCCACGCGTTGTCGTGGCCCTGCGTTTCGGTGTAGCGGGTAGCCGTGTAGATGTAGGTCTCATCCCAGGACATGTAGAGTTCCGGGGTGACGGACTTCGCATAAGCGAGGTCATCGTCCGTGTTGTTGTCGTTGATCGCGTAGGAAAGCCACGTGGGATCGATCGCGACCTGGAAATACTCGCCGTCGCTGATCGTGCCGTCCGGATTCCAGGCGGTCGTCTGTTTGCCGATCGAGAATTTCACTTCGCCGAACGCTTCTTCCGGTTCAAAGAAAGCGGACGCGCTGACGGCGAGGGTGAGGATCATCGCGGCAGCAAGAAGGATCAATGCGAATCTCTTCATAAAGGATACCTCCGTGAAGATAGAAATGAACTGGAAAAAAACCGGTGCTTTTATGCATCAACATATTATACGATATTTATTCACAAATTGCAAGCCCTTTGCTGAAAATTTTCCGGTTTTTTCAATCAAGCTGCACGAAGCTCCCCGAACGCCCTGATCCGGCAGCGGTCCCCGATCGCATCGCGCGCTTCACCGCACGCCCTTGACGATCCGCACGGCGACGCCCTGGATGACGAAGCGGAGGATGCGCTCGCCCTCGATGACGATGTCCTCAAATTCGCGGTTCTCCGGGTGGAGCACGATCCGGTCCTCGCCGGGGAGGAAACGCTTCAGGGTCGTTTCCCCGTCCACCATGGCGACGATGACCTCCCCGGGCTGGGCGGTGTCCTGCCGGCGGATGACGACGAGGTCGCCGGGATCGATGCCGATCTCCTTCATGGATTCGCCGTCCGCTTCGAGGATATAGAACTCGCCCTCTCCGACCCACGAGCGGGGCAGGCGGACGGTCTCGGTGATGTCCACGAACGGGTCGTTCGGCATACCGCACTTGACGGTGCCGTAGCAGGGGACCATGACGCTCTCGCCGATGGTCTTCGCAAAGGCGTTGCGGGTGCCGCGCCGTCCGCCGTACTCGATCTCGCCGCTCTCCTTCATGGACTGCAGGTACCGTTGGACCTTGATGCGGTGAATGCCGGTCCCAGCTTCGATGTCCCTCGTGGACGGGCTGTGTCCGGTTTCCATAAAATAAACATTGATGTATTCGCGGATCGTTTGGAAGATCTCTTCGCTTTTCTTGCGCATGGTACACCTCACTTTTGTTCGGATTATTCGATTTACGCATGAATTATAACACATTTGCTCATGAATGTCAAGCGGTTTTGCGAAACTTTAATAAGATTTTTATTCAGATATACGAAAACACGGCGATTTCATGAATATCGGTCATGGATCCGCGGGGCGGGATAACATTGCAAGGCCGCTGGTACAATTTTGCTGGCGCGCTTACGCTTGCGGACAACGTGATTCCGCACCGTCCGTGCAGGGAATTAAGGAAGAAAGCCCTTCGGGGCTTTCAAGGATCGCCTGCGCGGCTGGCGGACAAGAGGGCTCCGGAGCCGCCCTCTTGCCAATCACCGCTCCCAGAGGCGCGGTTCCTCGCCTCTGGACTCCACCCCTCCAACGTGCGTACCTCGGAGTCTCTTGCAGCGTTGCTCAATGGGATTCTGCCTGTTTTGTTTTGCGATAAAAGAGTTTATCGCAAAACCGCACGGAGGATTAACAGGGACTTCACCATGATGAGTGGCTCTGTTTCGTTTGAGGCTCGCTCAACGCCAAGGATGCGGCTTTCCTCGTTAGGCTTTCTCCAGCAAAGGGTGCAGCGGGAAAATGTTAGACCTGTTTTTATTCTGAAACCGCTTGCGGTTTCTTCCTCAATTCTGAATTCTGAATTCTTAATTCTGAATTCATTCTTCATTCGCCACGCGCCCGGTGCAAGCGATTTCCCTCTTGCATCCGGACGAAAATTGTGCTACAATGGAGCAAATGATCGATCGGGGAGGTTTTTCGGTATGACGCGCCGCCTGACTGCTTTGCTCCTGGCTGTTCTGCTTCTGGCAGGCATGTTGTTTTCATGCGGCGGAAACGGAGATCTCGAACCCGTCCCCGAAACGGAGACCCAGCCGGCGGCGTCCGAGGCGGCAGAGGACCCGGAGCCCCGCGGATCGGCACGGTTCACGGAGGGGAACGAATTGCTGATGAGCCGGTCCGAGCGCACGCGCCATGCCCCCGACGATCTCGGCCTCACGCTCACGTTCAACGGCACGCCGCTCCCGCACGCGGGAAAGACCTGGTATTTCCCCGTGACGGCAGAGTTCCAGGCATCCGCGCTCGTCAGCCTCGGCGCGACGGTGGAAACGGCGGCGGAGGACGGCAGCACGTCGACGGTCCCCGCGGCGGACATCCTCCTCGACGATCACCTGCGGGACACAGGGATCACCCCCTTCCTCGCGCACAACAATCCGACCGAGGTCATCGTGCTCACGGACGACGCGTACGCCGCCTGCGACCTCATCTTCACCACCCTCCCCGTCGTCTCGCTCGATCCCGCGAAGAGGCACCTCACCCGCAACGACTGCCCGGCGGATTTCGCGCTCTGGGAACCCCGCGCCGCCGGACCGCATCTCATCACCTCAGCGTCGAAGGTCAAGGTGCGCGGCGCGTCGAGCTCCTCCCTCGCAAAGGTGCCGTACAAGGTCAGCCTCCTCGATGAGAACGGCGAGCCGAAGAACATCAGCCTCTGCGGGATGCGCAAGGACGACGACTGGATCCTCTACGCGACCCACTCCGACAACACGCATGTGCGCGACATGGTCGGCTGGCGGCTGTGGAAACGCATGACGGAAACCTCGGATGCCCTCACGGCCGCCCCCCTCGGCGCGGAATATGTCGAGCTGCTGATCGGCGGGAAGTACGAGGGGCTCTACGTCCTCATGGAGCGCGTCGACGCGAAGACCCTCTCCCTCGACGCGGCGCGGGGCGACACGCTCTTCAAGTGTATCTCCTGGGACGTCCCCGCGGCAGACGGGCTCGCGCGGCAGGGGGTCCGCTCGCTGACGTATTCCTCGATGGAGAAGAAATTCCCCGATCCGGAGGATGGCATGGACGGCTCCTGGGACGCGATCGCCGAATATGTGCGCCTCTGCTACGAGTCCCCGGGGGATGAATTCGCCCAGAAGATCGCGGACGTCGCCGATGTGAACAACATGCTCGAATACTGGCTGTTCGTCAACATCGCCATGGCGGCGGACAATACCTGGAAAAATACATATTATGCCAACGTGGACGGCAAAATGACCGCCTACCCGTGGGACCTCGACATCACCTTCGGTCTCGGCTGGAACGGCGAGCTCGCCAACAACTACCTCTGGGAACAGCCCGACATGGACAAAAGGACCTACGACTTCCAATGCGGGCGGCGGCTCATCAAATACGTCCCCGGCGCGGCGGATTACGTGAAGGAGCGCTGGACCTATCTCACGCTGCATTCGATCGCCGATGCCGAGACGCTCATCGCGGACGCGCACGAGTTCTGGGATCTGCTCCACACCTCCGGCGCGTGGGACCGCAACCTCGCGCGCTGGCCGAACACGAACTCCACGGACTCCCTCGACTACTTCGAGAAGACGGTCCGCATGCACACCAAATGGTTCGGGAACTATCTGAAATCCCTGCCGTAAGGCAAATCCTGATCACAGCATCACAGGGGGCATTATGACGTTCGACACGTTCGTCTTTGTCATTGAACTCATCAGCATCACCTCGTTCGGGATCTCCGGCGCGATCACGGCGATCAAGAAGAACATGGACGTCTTCGGCGTCATCATGGTCGGCGTCACCACGGCGATCGGCGGAGGCGTCATCCGCGACATGCTCCTCGGCATCCACCCGCCGAAGACCTTCGTCCGCCCGGTCTACGCGCTCGTGTCGGCGTCATTCGCGCTCCTCGCGTTCCTCATCGAATATCACCACGCGAAGCGGCACACGCCCGGGGAGCCGTTCAAGGGGAAGTTCACGGAGACCGCGCTCTTCTGGCTCGACGCGACGGGGCTTGCGATCTTCACGATGGTGGGCGTCGCGGTGGCCTACGAGCACAATCCGTCGGAAGGCGCGTTCGTCGTGTGCTTCGTCGGCGTGCTGACGGGCGTGGGCGGCGGCGTGCTGCGCGATCTGCTCTGCCAGAACATGCCGTACATCTTCGTGAAGCACTTTTACGCGAGCGCGTGCGTCGTCGGGGCGGTGACGGGCATTCTGCTCTGGGAGCCCGCCGGAAAGGTGGCGGCGATGCTGACGGGCACGGCGGTCATCATGATCCTGCGCTATCTCGCGGCGCGGTTCCGCTGGAATCTCCCGCGGGTCCCGACGATGTGAAGCCGCTCTCCGGCGATGCAGCCGCCCGAAAACGAAAAACTCTCAGGGAAATTTCCCGAAACCTCTTGACAAGCTGAGCCCGCTGTGATATAATCTTACCCGTTGACAGCCTCGGCTCTCAATGCTAATATGGCTCAGTTGGTAGAGCACGTCCTTGGTAAGGACGGGGTCCCCGGTTCGAATCCGGGTATTAGCTTGAAAAGACGGCACCCGATCTCCGGGTGCCATTTTCATTTTTCCTCGTTCCGCGCGGATCGATCGCGCACTTCCCCGCCCGGACGGTGTGTTCCGGCACCCGGCTGCCGCTCCGGAGACTCCCGGGAAATGCGCCGCCGTGCTACGGGAAATGGAAAACTTTTTCGCCGAAACCTCTTGACAAAGGGGACGCGGCGTGCTATACTATGGGGGCAGCAAGGGAGAACCCCGAGGGATTCGCGTGCCGGAGTGGCGGAATTGGCAGACGCCCGGGACTTAAAATCCCGTGAGACGAAAGTCTCGTACCGGTTCGAGCCCGGTGTCCGGCATTTCCCTTCTGAATGGAATATCGCGGGGTAGAGCAGTCTGGTAGCTCGTCGGGCTCATAACCCGGAGGTCATGTGGTTCAAATCCCTTCCCCGCAAGAGTAGTTGGTAAAACCCAACAAAAAATCAGCTCTGATCCTTCAAAATCGGGCTGATTTTTGTTTGTTATTGACGAAAATCCGGTGTTTGCTTGCTGTCCCTCACCTCCGGGGTGTGGGCTGACCCATACCGTGACCCATATGCGGAAAGGGGCGGAAAGGGCTGGATGGGGGCGGAGACCTCCGGGTGGGAAATCGAGCTGGAATTTTGGGGGAATTTGCGGGGGATGGGGCGGGAGTGTGCCGGGAGGTTATGGCAGGGGATGGTGTGGCTCATGTGGCGGAATGATTTACAACGCGGGGGTGTTCTCTGCTCTGATGTGAGGCGGTTCCCAGCCCTCTCCGCGCGGGGCTTTTCTTTGTTTATGCGGTGAAATTTACGCAACAGGTTTTATCGCACAACGCGGAAAACCGCGAGCCATATAGACCCGCGGCCCCCGCTTTATGGAGAAAACCGATGAAGAGGTAAACGCGAATTGAAGGTTTCAGAGAAACTTACTTTCTCTTCTTGGAAACAGCAAAGCCGCCGAGGGAGATGATCGCAGCGACCGCGGCAATGATGCCGAAATCGAAGGTGTTAGGAGCCTCTTCCTTCTTTTCAAGGAATTCGTCGACAGAAACTGCCTTATCGCCGAACAGCGTGACTTCGGAAACCTGGAAGCAGCCGGAGGGAGCGCCTTCCGCGTTGAACTTCACGTAGGAAACGCCGGAAGCCGTGCCTTCGCCCACGTAGTAGGTGAAGTTGGTCTCCTCGAAGAAGCTGTCGTCGCCGGACGCCAGTTCGTTCCAGTTCTCGCCGTCCGCGGAGACGGAAATCGTCCATGCGCTCGGGGATCTGCCGTTCCAATCGGCGTTGTCGTTCGCCGTCGCCATGGTGAAGCCGGTAATGTCATAGACTCCGTCGAGCTTCGCCATGGATTCGATCGGGAATTCGCCGGTGCAGAACTTCGTCGCGGTGTTGCCGTCCCAGAGGTTCTCCGGGCCTTCGCCGCCGTTGCCGTTCGTGCCGGAGACGAATTCGTAACCAGTGATGATGTTCTTGCCGTCTGCGGCTTCCTCAACGGATGCGAGACCCTTGGAGTCCGCAGCGGGAACTTCTTCTGCAACAACGGTGAAGGGGATCGCTTCGCCAAAGAGATCATAACCGTCGTTCAGGTAGAGTCCCATGGTGTAGTTGCCAGCCGGGAGATCGCTCGTGATAGCGTATTCTTCGCCGTTATGTTCGGTAACATAGTACCACGCGGTAGAAGCGGGACCGCCCGGCACGTCGCCTTCTTTGTAGAGGCCGACCCAGTCCTTGCCTTCGCCGGATGCGGTGACCAAGACAGCCTCGCCAACCGTGAACTCAGTCTTCGGCATGGAGATGGACTTTTCAACAGCGGGAGCGGAAGCTTCCGCCTTCTCGTTGAAGCGGATATAGGTGAAGGAGCCAGACTGATCGTTTGCGAATTCGACGATAACGTCGTGCTTGCCGCCGGGAACGTCGATGTCCGCTTCAAATTCCTGCGCCCAGACTTCTTCCCAGCCGCCGGTATTCGGGATTTCGAGAGTTGCGGCCGGTTTGTCGCTCTTTTCATCAATGTACACATTCAGGATCGCGCTGGTGTCCGCGCCGAAACTGAAGTTGATGATGAACTTGTCCGCGCCGTTCTCGCCGAAGTCCAGTTTGGAATAGATAACTTGGTCGTTCAGCGAAGAGTAGCCGACGCCGTAGCCGTTCACATACTGAATGGGCTGGCCGTGACCGCCGAGTTCAAGGGTGTCGGGATCGTCCCAGTAGTCCGCGTCGAGAACGTCCTGATCGATGAAAGCGGAGTCGACAGGATAATCTTTTGCAGCTGTACCTTCCTTTTCATGGAAGCGGATATATGTGAAGGAGCCGGACTGGTCGTTTGCGAATTCGACGATAACGTCGTGCTTGCCGCCGGGAACGTCGATGTCCGCTTCAAATTCCTGCGCCCAGACTTCTTCCCAGCCGCCGGTATTCGGGATTTCGAGAGTTGCGGCCGGT
>JAFPWV010000092.1 GCA_017412675.1 Clostridia bacterium | reverse complement strand
CTCGGGTATTTCCTCACGGTCACCCTCATCACGACGCGCGAATGGCTCGTCCGATGCTCGACGGCGGCTGTCGTTTCGGCGGCGCTCGTTTCGATCTACGGCATCGTGCGGTATTTCACGGGCGGAGGGTATTCCTCCGACGCATGGCTCGACAGCAGCATGTTTGAGACCATCCGCGGCCGTGCTGTCGGAACGCTCGACAACCCGAACATGCTCGGCGAGTATCTCGATATCACCATCCCGATCGCCGCCGCCATGTTCATCGGACGCGGAGAAGGACTGCGCCGGCTGCCCGCGCTCTTCTGCATGGGCGCGATGGGCGTCTGCCTCATTCTCACCTGGAGCCGGGGCGCATGGCTCGCCCTGATCGCAGCGGCGCTGGTGTTCCTCTTCATGTGGCACCGCCGTTCCGTCTGGCTTGTGCTCGCGGGGATCGCATCATTGCCTCTGCTGCCCGCGGTCCTGCCCGCCTCGATCACGCAGCGGATCCTCAGCATCGGAAACATGGCGGACTCGTCGACCTCCTACCGCGTTTATATCTGGCGCGCAGCCGTCCACATGATCCGCGATCATCTCTTCTCCGGCATCGGCATCGGGGAAGGCGCGTGGTTCCGTGTCTATCCGGCCTACGCGTATCAGGGCGTGGAGGTCGCGCCGCACTCGCACAATCTGTTCTTGCAGATCTGGATGGAAACAGGCCTCTGCGGCATCCTCGTGTTCCTGCTCTTCCTCTTTCTCCTGTATCAGGCCGCGCTGACCTTCTTCCGGAATCTCTCCGGCGGCGCGCTGCTCAAAAACCCCGATATTTCAGCAGATCTGCTTGCGGAGAACCTCGGCGCCTCCGTCGGGCGGCAGAACTCCATGCGGCATGGAAGAACCCAACTCCGCATATCGACGGCAGGTCCGCTCTGCGGCATCATCGCCGTGCTCGTGCAGGGCATGACTGACTATGCGTGGTACAATTACCGGCTGTTTCTGATGTTCTGGCTCGTCTGCGGGCTCGCTTCGGCATATACCCGCAGCGGACGCGCCATGATCGGAGACGGCACTCTCCCCGAATGATCCGAAAATACGGCGGAATCTTCTCAGAAGGAGGACACCCATGAATAAAAGAAAACTGCGTTTCAACGGCGTTGACGTCCTGCTCATCCTGCTCGCGCTCGCTGCCGCATTCGTTCTCTTCAAAGTGTTCATTCTGAACGACCGCGGAGGAGACATCCAGGCCGGCACCGATACGGTGAAGATCCAGTATGTCGTCCAGCTGCAGAACCTCGATGCGCGGTATCAGGAATCCGTTCGCCGCGGACAGGCCGTGGAAGACGCGATCACCCGCAAGCCGATCGGGACGGTGGTCGGCGTCGAGGTGCATGACTACGAAAAGGTCGTCTTCGACTACGACACGGGACGCGAAGTCGTCTCCCGAACGGAGGGGAAGATCACGATGCTCGTGACGATCGAAGCGGACGTCGTCGAAACGGACCGCGCATTCCTGGCAAACGGATGCGACATCCGCGTCGGCAAGCAGTTCAGCCTCATGCTCCCCGAAATCTACGGCGTCGGCTTCTGCATCCGCCTCGACAAGGAATAATTTCTCCTGACATTTTTCTCCGAATCGGGAACTTTTTCCCATCAATCGGCGTCTTATCCATAAAAAACGGAGTATCATCCTCATGGTTTCATTTGTTTACCCGGTCGTCGCGACGATCTGCGCGTTCCTGCTCGCTTATGTGGCGACGCCCGCCGTCCGCGTGCTGGCTTTCCACATCGGGGCGGTCGACGTTCCGCTCGACGGGAGGCGCATCCATATGAAGCCCATTCCGCGCATCGGCGGTGTCGCAATCTATTTCGGCTTCGTCGTCACGTCCCTCTTGTTCTGCGACTTTTCGCGGGAGCTCGTGACGATCTGGATCGGAGGCGGCATTCTTGTCATCATCGGCATCATCGACGACGTCATCCGTCTCAACGCGTGGATCAAGCTTGTCGTGCAGATCGCGGTGGCTGTCTTCGCCGTCTGGAACGGAACGGTCATCACCCATGTCAATCTCGGCGGCGGCTACGTTCCCCTCGGCGTGTTCAGCATCCCGCTCTCGATCCTCTGGATAGCGGGACTCACCAACGCCATCAACTTCATCGACGGACTTGACGGGCTGGCCTGCGGCGTATCGGCGATCTCGTCGCTCTCGCTCTTGATCGTGGTGCTTCTGCACGGCGATATGATCAGCACGCTCCTGTGCGCGATCATGCTCGGTTCCTGCCTCGGCTTCCTCCCCTTCAACTCCAATCCCGCAAGGATCTTCATGGGAGATACGGGAGCGCTCTTTCTCGGCTTCTGCTTCGCAGTCCTCTCGGTACAGGGTGTCTTCAAGCTCCATGCCGTGCTCGCATTCATCGTTCCGCTGACGATCTTCGCCGTGCCGCTCTTCGACATGATCTTTGCGATCGTGCGGCGCCTGGTCGCGGGAAAGAGCCCCTTTGCGCCGGACCGCGGGCATATCCATCACCGACTCATCGATATGGGCTTCACCCAGAAGGAATCCGTGAAGATCCTCTATGCGCTCTGCGCGCTTCTCGGACTGGTCGCGGTCTTCTGCACGGAGACGATGTTCGAGAATCTCCGCGTCGTGAAGTCCATCGCCATCGCGGTCATCTCCGTCGCGCTCTTCATCATCAATCTGATCATCATGAAGAATCCCGAGTCGCGCCGTCACTCCGGGCTGACCGAGGACGACATGACCACGGAGGACTATTTCCACGAACTCGACCCGGAGAAAGCCCGCCGGATCGAGATGCACAACGGCGGCGTCCCGCATGAAGACGCCGGAAAAGGCACGGAAGAACATGAGACTCTTCAAGAGAAGGCTCCGACTGAAACTGAGGACGCTGGTCGATAACCGGACCGCCCTCACGATCCTGCTCTTCGGACTGATCCTCCTTGCGATGCTCCTCACCTTTGCGGTCGACATGTTCGGCGTCCGGACCGCCATCTATCGGATGATTTACAGACGCGGAGAAGACAGCAGTTCCCCCGGCGGAGATTTCGGCGGGATCCCCAGCATGACCCATCCCATCGAAGAGGACGGAGAGAGCATCTATTTCTCCTATTCCGACGAATCCATCCTTGACGAGCTGATCCCGAAGGAACGCTATACCCGCGCAATCCGCATCATCCGTCAATGGGAGGGCGAGAGCTCCATGGACCGCTATGTCCTGACCATCGACGGCAGCTGCTGGGAAATCAGGGGAAGCGCTCTCACAGCCTTCTGTGACGGAGAACACGCATATCTGTTGTCGGATACGTATGCCATGGTAACGGATCCCTGTTCCTTCGAGCCGCTCATCGGCATCACCTCCCTCGACGAGATCACAAAAGCAGCGGCACAGGGAAGCGCCGAGATCAGCGTCACCGATCAGAACGTTCGCGTCGTCCTGAGCGATGCGGATTCCGGCGTACGCGATCAGTATGAGATCTCGATCGAAAGCGGGATCGTCGTATCCGAGCAATCCTCGTACAACGGCGAGCTCTACCGCTTCGTCACCACAGAAATCCTCACCGATCCGGTCTCCGACCTGAGCGACCGCCTCGGCGATCTGAGGGATGCCTTCTATGCGTCCCGCCCCGATCTGGCTCCGGCCGGACAGAACGATCAAGACGGAGGTACTCCATGAACGATAACGGCAAACAGAAAAAGCGCCTCGGCGCGCTCGACGTTCTGATCATCTTTCTGCTTTTGGCGGTGATCGGAAGCGCCGCCTATCGCTGGTACAGCGGAAGGAATTCCGATGCGGCGAGCGGCGTGCAGATGGATCCCTACGTCATCACGTTCAAGATCGTGGATATCCGCGATTCCTCCGCCCAGAACTACCTCGAGACCGGAACGAATTTCTACCTCCAGGACACCGATCAGTTCTTCGGTACGCTGCGCGAGGGCAAGACGATCCGGGACGCCGAAAAGTTCTATGAAATGCCGGACGGCGAGATCGTGAAGGTCTCCACCGATCTGACGGGCGACTTCTACCGGGTCGACGTGGAAGCCAGCGTGACGGCGCGCGGACGCATGGACGGGGAAGGACGGTTCCTCCTCGACGGCAGCCGGTACATCGGCGCAAACCGCGAGATTACGATCTACAGCAAGTATCTGACCGTCACCGCCATCGTCACCGGGATCAGCCTCGCCCAGTAATCGAATAAACAGCAATCAAAAAACCGCGG
>JAFPWV010000091.1 GCA_017412675.1 Clostridia bacterium | reverse complement strand
TAGAATCGCTGAGGTACGCACGTTGCAGGGGTGGATCCCCAAGGCGGGAAAGGCCTTGGGCGGCGGTGATTGACAAGAGGCCGGCCGTGAAGGCCTCTTGTCCGCCAGCCGCGCAGGCGAAAAAAACGATGGATTCAGCAAGTACATCCCCGCAAGCGTCCGCGCGCAAGCAAAATGAACGCCCCGCTCCTCGCGGGCTTGCGAAGTGAGCCCGCCGTGTGTCTCCGGGCACCGCCCGGCGCAGGCAATAGAAAAGGCGTACCTTCTTCAGGTACGCACTTTCTAACTTGGTGAACGAACTTGCCAAGGCAGGCTTCATGAACGGGACGGAACCCATAGGCCGCAGGCGAGTTCGTCTTTTGCCCGCGGGGGCTCCCCGCTGTCACCGCGGACCCCGCGGCGCTGCTTATTCGTCTTCTTCGAGGTTCGCCTTGGACTCGGCGATGACCTTCTGCGCCACTGCGCCGGGAACTTCCTCATAGCGGTCCACCGCAAACTCGAAGGAGCCGCGGCCCTGCGACATCGCTCTCAGCGAAATGACGTAGTCCATCATCTCCGCCTTCGGAACGGTCGCTTCGATCACGGTATAGCCGCTCTTTCTCTCGTGCGGGTTCATGCCGAGAACGCTGCCGCGTCTCTTGTTGAGGTCGCCCATGACGTCGCCCACGAGGCTCTCGGGAACGCAGACCTTCAGCGTGCCGACGGGCTCGAGAAGGATCGGCTTCGCCTGCGGCAGACCGGCCTTGTACGCCAGACGGGCCGCGAGCTTGAAGGAGATTTCATTGGAGTCGACCGGGTGGTAGGAACCGTCGTACAGGTCCGCCTGAAGGTTGACCACCGGATAGCCGGCGAGAACGCCCTTCTGCATCGCTTCCTGCAGGCCCTTTTCGACCGCGGGATAGAAGTTCTTCGGCACCGTGCCGCCGACGACGGAGGTCACGAACGTCAGACCGTCCGTTTCGCCGTGGGAGAACCGGATCTTGACATCGCCGAACTGACCGGAACCGCCGGACTGCTTCTTGTGACGGCCCTGAACGTCCGCCGTGCCCTTGATGGTCTCGCGGTACGGGATCTTCGGGTTCTCGAGAACCACGGAGGTCTTGTAGCGTTCCTTCATCTTGGAGACGACGACCGCGAGCTGCATGTCGCCCATGCCGGAGATGGTCATCTGCTTGGTTTCGGGGTTGTTCTCATACACGAGCGTCGGGTCTTCCTCGAGCAGACGCGCCAGACCCGTGGAGATCTTGTCTTCGTCGCCCTTCGCGGCCGGCTGGATCGCCATGGTCATGTAGGGATGCGGGAAGTTGATCTTTTCGTACTGGACGTCGGAGGAGACGGTCAGGGTGTCGTTCGTGTTGGTGGCGGTCAGCTTGGTGATCATGCCGATGTCGCCGCAGCAGAAGGAAGTCACTTCGGTCTGCTTGTTGCCGCGCATCATATAGATGTGACCGAACTTTTCCTGCGCGCCGCTCGTGCGGTTGGTCAGGGTGAGGTCGTTCGTCAGGGTGCCGTTCATGACCTTGAAGAGGGTCTGCTTGCCGAACGAGTCGGAGATGGACTTGAAGACGAAGACTCTGCATTCGCCGTTCGGATCCACGTCGATTTCCTTCGTGCCGTCGCCGTCGATGATCTTCTCTTTCGCGGAGGAGAGCGGCGTCGGGAAGGAGGAGACGATGGTGTCGAGCAGGTAGGTCACGCCCCAGAGGTTGGTGGCGGAGCCGGAGAACACGGGAACGATGGAGCCGTCCACGATGCCGTGGTGCAGCGCTTCGACCGCATCCTCGTGGCTGATCTCGCCCTCCTCGAAGTACTTCTCCATCAGCTCTTCGCTGGTGGCGGCAAGCGCTTCGTTCAGGGTCTCCTTATACTGATCGGCGACGGCCTGTTCGTCGGCGGAGAGGTCGCTCTCGGTGCGGCCGCCCTTCGCGTCGAACGTGTAGGACTTCATCTCGATGAGGTTGATGAAGGAGAGGTTCGCGCCGTTCTTGTGCGGGACGAGGATCGGGCAGACTTCCGCGCCGAACATGTCCTGCAGCTGGCTGAACACGCGGTCGAAGTTCGCTTCGGGATCGTCGCACTTGTTGATGAAGAACACGCGGGGCTTGTTCGCTTCGGAAGCCTTGTCCCACGCGAGCTCCGTGCCCACCTCCACGCCGGCCTTGCCGTCGAGCGTGATGATCGCGGAATCGGCGACGCGGATGCCGGCATAGACTTCACCCTGGAAGTCGAGGAAGCCGGGGGTGTCGATGAAGTTGATCTTCGCATCCTTCCACATCACGGGCGCGAGGGAAAGGGTGAGGGAGAAGCCGCGCTTCTTTTCTTCGGGATCGTAGTCGCAGACCGTGTTGCCGTCGGTGATCTTTCCGAGACGGTCGGTGCCCTTCGAGAGGAAGAGCGCAGTCTCCGCGAGGGAGGTCTTGCCGGATCCGCCGTGACCGAGCAGTACGATATTGCGAATGCTGTTGGTTGTGATTTCCGCCATTTTGAACTCCTTTATATAAAAGTAAATCGTTGCCAAGACAGGAACATGCCCGAGAGCAGTCCTACCTTACTATTATACACGATAAAAGGCAGGAATGCAAGTGAATTTCACAATTTCGCCTGACGGAAAAAGAGAATTTCTCCGGCTGAATTTGTTTATTCTGTCAATCCCTGACCAGAACCTCTTCGACGGCGCAGACATAAACCGTGTGGAAGTCGTCCTTCGGGTAGACGGCGCGGGCGTCGGGATCGAGGAAGGCCTCCGCCTTGATGGGTTCGGCGTAGAGCTTGCGGGTCTTGAGAACGAGCTTTGCCTCCTCGAACCAGACGGCGCGGCCGTGTTCGTTCGTGTCGGCGGCGGGGTTCAGGCCGCATTCCTTTGCCTTGTCGACGTCCCGCCCGCTCTTCGAGCCGCAGAAATTGAGCGCCGCGCGGTATTCCTCGCCGAAGAAGGACAGGGTCAGGCGCTCGTTTCTCTCGGTGAAGCCGAAGGTGTGGCGCTGGGGACGGATGAAGACGAACGCGACGGGCCCGCCCCAGAGGATGCCCATGCCTCCCCAGGACGCGGTCATGGTGTTGTAATCTTTGCCGCAGACGAGGCCTTCGCCGTCATTGGCCGACGTGACGAGCATCCAGTCATGCCCGATGAGGCGGAACACGTTGCCGCAGAGCTCCTCCGGGCGGATGGATCGGAATCCGTTCATGGCGTCCTCCTTAAAAGTTGGAGCCGTTCCAGCCCCATTGATCGTATTCGGTGTACTTGACGTACACGCGGTCGGCGGGGATGCCGCATTCGTCCTCTGCGAGCCGGCAGACGGCGGCGGTCATCTTCTGGTAATTGGCTTTCGACTGCGCGCCGAAGATGGAGACGTCGACCATCATGCAGGGCGCGGACGATCCGGCGAAGAACATGGTCTCTCCCCCGGCGACGCGGACCATGAGCCAGTTTTCGGTCTTCCCGGGGAAGGAGGAGGCGAGGGAGGCGGCGATCTTCGCTTTGAGGGCCTCGATCTTCTCAGGGGCGAGGGAGGTGTTGGTGGAGATATCGATATAGGGCACAGCGTTTTCCTTTCCGCCGCGTCTGCGGCTGTCCGTGGGTTTTGACGGATCCGTACGGAGATGTCTGACGGGAATATCATAGCAAAAAACGGGGGGAATGTCAAGGGGGCGAGGGGGGAGGGGGGAATGCAGAATTCAGAATT
>JAFPWV010000090.1 GCA_017412675.1 Clostridia bacterium | reverse complement strand
GATTTCATCGAAGGAGGTCGGGCGGACCCGGTCGGCAAGGGGGGGGTTCTCAGGCATAAGCTGCTCCTTTCCCGCATAAAACGGGGGTGGAATAAACAGGGGGGAGGGGATTTCATGCGGATCTGGCGGGAATTCCGCATCAGCCGCGAGGGGAGACGCGGATTTCTTCTCATCCTGCCCGTCTTCGAGGACACGGATGCCCCGGAGGATGCCGCACGCATGAACCGGTTTTACCGGACGGCATCGGAGGATCTCTACGCGGCTGCGCTCGACGCGATCGGCGGGGATGCCCGGCGGATCTTCTACCGCTGCGACGCGGATGTCGCGGAAACGGATGCGGGCACGCGCGTGACGCTCTCGCTGTCCCTCTCGGTGTCCGGCGAACGGACGAAGCGCAAGACGATCACCCATCTCTGGCGGGACGGCGTGCTCCTCTCGCGGGAGGCCTCCTCTATATTGTAGCGGGATTTCGGTCCCTTGTCAACCCCGGCGCGCGCTTTTCCGACGATCTTCTCCCATCCCCCTTGCAATCCGGCCGGAAATCCTGTATAATGGAAACAAATCCACCACACGGAGGTCTTCCATGAATAGAATTTCCCTCGTCAACATCCGGCAGGGGACCAAATCCGTTCCCCGCTTCTCCCAGGGCAACACCCTACCCCTCGTGCAGCGTCCGTTCGGCATGACGGCCTTCGCGCCCCAGACCGAACGCAACGGAAGCTGGTACTATCATCCCGATTCCCACAGCATCGAGGGCATCCGCCTGACCCATCAGCCGAGCCCGTGGATCTCGGATTACGGCACCTTCCTCATGACCCCGCAGAACGATGTGATCGCGTCTTCAGCGGGCGGCGCGTGGGGCGGTCACCGTCCGGCGGACGACGTCATGACCCCCGCCGAGCTCGGCATCCGGTTCCTGCGCTCCCGCTGCTTCTTCTCCGTCACGCCCACGGAACGCGGCGCCGTCGGACGGCTCAGCTTCCAGACGGACCGTCCCTCCGTTCTGTCCCTGCTCCCGGTGATGGGCGACTATACCTATACCCTCGTCCCGGAGAAGAACGAGGTGATCGGCACGACGACCGGACACTCCGGCGACATCGCGACGAATTTTAAAATGTTTTTCGTGCTCCGCTTTGCGCCTGGCGACGTCGACTTCGAGAAGACGAAGATCGGCGCGGACGGAACGGACAAGGGCTTCTGCCACATCGTCCTCACGAAAAAGGACCTCGAATTCTCCATCGGCACCTCGTATATCTCGGCAGAGCTGGCGGAGGGTGTGATCGAGCGCGAGATCGCGGGCCGCGCTTATGCCGACATCCTCGCGGAAAACGAGGCGATCTGGGAGGAGAGGCTCGGACGCATCGACGCCGAATTCGATACCGAAAAGCTCACGCGCACCTTCTATACCTGCCTGTGGCGCACCTTCCTCTATCCGCACAAGTGCTACGAATTCGACGCGGACGGCAAGATGATCCACTACGCGCCGTATGACGGGACGGTGCGGGAGGGCCCGCGCTACACCGACAACGGTTTCTGGGACACCTACCGCACGGTCTACCCGCTCTTCACGCTGATCGCGCGGGACGAATTCGCCGAAATGCTCGAGGGCTTCGTGAACGATTACCGCGAATGCGGCTGGCTGCCCCGCTGGATCTCCATCGGCGAGGTGGGGTGCATGCCGTCCACCCTGATCGACGCGGTCATCGCGACGGCGGTCACGGCCGGGATCGGCTCCCGCAGGACGTGGGAGGACGCCCTCGACGGGATGCTCAACCACGCCAATCACAACGGTCCCCTGCCCCGCTTTGGACGCAACGGCGCGGAATCCTACGTCAAATACGGCTATGTCCCGCGGAACGAGCACGGCGAGAGCGTGAACCTCACCCTCGACGCGGCGTACGGCGACTGGTGCATCGCGACGGTGGCGAAGGCGCTCGGCCGGGACGATCTCGTGCCGGAATACGAACGCCGCGCGAAGAACTACGCCAACCTCGTCGACAAAGAAACGGGCTTCATGCGCGGACGCGACACCGACGGCAACATGGCGGACGGCTTCGATCCGATCAAATGGGGCGGCGAATACACCGAGGCGTCCGCATGGCAGTCGACCTTCGCCGTGCCGCACGATCTCGAGGGACTGGCGGAGCTCTACGGCGGCGCGGACAAGCTGCTCGAAAAGCTCGACGCCCTCTTCGCACTAGAACCGGACTACCGCGTCCATGGGTACGGCGGCGAGATCCACGAGATGACGGAGATGGCGGCCGTCGACCTCGGGCAGTTCGCGATCTCGAATCAGCCCTCGTTCCACCTGCCGTTCATCTACGCGGCCTTCGGGCATCCCGAAAAGGCGGCGTACTGGGCGCACAAAGCCGCGCTCGAGCACTTCTCCGACGAGCCGGACGGCTTCCCCGGAGACGAGGACAACGGCACGACCGCCGCATGGTTCCTCTTCACCTGCCTCGGCGAATACCCGCTCTGCCCCGGCAAGCCCGAGATGGTGAAGTTCCCCGGTCTTGCGAAGAGCTGGAAGATCAAATAACGAATCACGGGTTTCGATCCGTCAGGCAACTCAACTGTCACGGGAGTTTTCCCCCGTGACAGTCGCTTGTTTTTGCCCCCTCGATCTGGTACAATGATGCCGGAACCGAAAAGGAGGACAACATCATGGAAATGGGAAAAGAAATCCGCCGTCTGAGAAATGACCGCGGACTCACACAGGAAGCGCTCGCCGACGCCTTGAACGTGACTGCGCAGACCGTCTCCAAATGGGAGTGCGGCAACACGGTCCCGGACGTGCAGCTGCTTCCGGAAATCGCCGTCTACTTCGGCGTCACCATCGATCAGCTCTTCGCCATGACCCCGGAGCAGCAGATGGAGCGCATTGAGAATCGCATCTACGACAGCGGCCTCATCGACGAGGCGGAGGAGCGGCAGATCGAAGGACAGCTCCGCGCGATCGCGGAAAAGCCGGAATGCGCCGGGAAAGCGCAGCTTCTGCTGACGATCCTCTGCAATCATCAGGCGGAACAGTACCGGATGCTTGCGGTGGAGCACGGCAAGGAGGCCGTCGAGCTGACCGGCGGAGACCGCGAAGCCATCGGCGAGCTTGCGAACGCATGGGGCAGTTATATCCCCGACTGGAACGTGCGCAATCACCACGACCTCATCGCGTGGTACAGCGACTGGTGCCGGAGCCATCCGACCGACCGCCCCGCCCTCATGTGGCTGCTCGACAACCTGATCGACGACCGGCGTCTCGGCGAAGCGCGTGAATGGCTCGACAAACTTGCCAAGATCGACAGCACCTTCCGCACGCCGATGTACCGGTATTCCATCGCAGAGGCGGCGGGAGAGCGGGAAGAGGCCGAAGCGGTGCTCCGTCAGATGGAAGCGATGGAGGATCAGGAGTGGTGCTGGGCCGTCACCCTCGGCGACATCTACACCCAGCGGCAGGAATACGACCGCGCGATCGAATGGTACCGGCGAGGCCAGGAGATGCAGCCCTCTCCGAAGTATACCGACAGCGCGAGGAGCATCGCCCATATCTGCGAGATCCGCGGCGATCGGACCGGCGCCGTCGAAGCGTACCGGGAAGTCCTTCGCCTGATGAAGGAGGACTGGGGCATCGTCCGGGGCGAGGAACGCGACGAAGTGATCCGCTCAATCCAGGGGCTCCGCTGAACGGCAATTCCGCCCCCGCGGCGTCGATCCCGCAAACAGAGAAAAAGCAGACAGGAACCTGCGTGATGCGCCCGGTCAAGCGCTCAGGAAGGGTTCCTGTTTTTGCGCGCCGGAATTTCTACTGCCTCTTCAGGAAATTTGCATCGAGGCCGCGCAGGGGCTTTCCAAATCCAGGAAAATATGCTATAATAGAGAAAACCGGATCTGAACGCTCTCCGAATCCATCCGAAGAAGGTTGTTCCGATGAAAAAAACGCCCGCGCGGCGCGATCTGATACGGGTCGCCGTGTTCGCCGTGCTTCTCTATATCAAGTGCCGCCTCTTCTATCCGCCCCTCCAGCTCGGCGGCTTCGAGGCAGCGTTTTCCCTTGCGACCGTCGGGATCCTGTTGGCGGTCTGGGCGGCGGCATCCCTCTTCCCCGGGAGAACCGCGCGGATGACGGCGAACGTTCTCTATTTCTTCATTTCCGCGGTCCTGTCGGTCGACGCCGTCTATCAAGCCTACACGTCCAAACTCCCGTCTGCGACGCAGCTCGCCATGGCATGGCAGATCGGCGGGGTGTCGGACTCCGTCATGGGGCTTTTGAAGCCGCGGCACATCGCGCTGATCATCGACCTGCCGCTCTGGTTCCTCTCCTGGGCGGACCGCGATCTGATCCGGAAGGGATTCGAGCGCTCCTTCCTGCAGAAACCCGCAGCCCGCATCCGCGCCTTTCTCGACAAGCCGCTCGGGCAGTCCTGGGCTGTCGTCGGCGGGTTCCTTCTCGCGGCTGTCTGCGCCGTCGGCGTGATCCGCACGGACGGATTCCGGCCGGAATACATGGAGAATGAAGTTTTCGTCTATCACACGCGCGACATCCTCGACGCGCTCGGCCCCGGCGAATCGAAACGGGTCGTCGACAAATCGCGCTACGCCTCCCCAGACTGGTCCGACAGCCGCTGGTGGGGTCTCGCAAAGGGCCGCAACGTCATCATCATCCAGGTGGAGGCGCTGCAGGATTTCGTCCTCGGCGCGCGCTATGACGGGCAGGAGTTGACGCCGAACCTCAACCGGATGCTCGAAGAGGATACGCTGTACTTCGACCATTACTACTATCAGATCGGCGGCGCGAACACGGCGGACGCGGAATTTGCCGTGAACAATTCCCTCTTCGGGCCGGAGGACGACGGCGCGTACGTCCGCTATCCGCAGAATCATTACTACTCCCTCCCGATGCTCTTAAAGGACAACGGGTACACGAAGGCAGCGGCGTTCCACGGATATACGGGGACCTTCTGGAACCGCGAGCTCGCGTACCGCGGACAGGGGATGGACGACTTCATCTCGCTCGAGGACCTCAAGGAGACGGACATGTTCCCGATGGGGCTCTCGGACCGCGAATTCTTCCGCCAGTCCGCCGAGATCCTCGCCTCGTATGAGGAACCGTTCTATGCGTTCTTCATCACGCTGTCGTCGCATTACCCCTACTCGATCCCGCCGAAGGACCGGGAGATCGCGCTCGAGGAGGGCGACGTCGGGACGCTCTTCGGGCTCTACATGGACGCCGTGAACTACGACGACCGGGCGATCGGGGAATTCATGGAGGAGCTCAAGGAGATCGGATTCTACGACAACTCGATCATCGTGATCTACGGCGACCACTACGCCCTGCCCTGCGCGGACGAGGCGATCGGGGAGCGGGTTTCCTCCCTCACGGGGGAGCCGTACACCCTCTTCGACCAGTTCAACGTGCCGCTCCTCATCCACATTCCGGGCAGCGGCATCTCGGAGACCTTCTCCGTCGCGGGCGGGCACATCGACGTCATGCCGACGCTGCTCTGCCTCCTCGGGCTCCACAACGACCGCGCCGTGATGTTCGGGCAGAATCTCCTCGAGGCGGAGCACGGTTTCGTCTGCGAACAGGCGCACGTCTCGGTCGGCTCCTTCATCAGCGACGAGGTCTTCTACCAGAAGCCGCACAACAACATCCGCTCGAATTACAGCGTCTACGATCGGGAAACGCTTCAGCGCCTCGATCCGGACCTGTACGAGGAGGAATCGGAGACGGCGGAGGCCCGCATCCGAGACTGTGCCGCCCTCCTCGCCCGCGACGACGTTTTCCTCGACGAGGAACCGTGAAATCCCTCTGATACAGCAAAAAGGCTGCCGTTTGACAGCCTTTTTCGATTGCGCCGGTTTTCGCCGAACTCTTATTCTTCTTCGTTCTTGTCGACGATGACGTTGATGTGCTGATACGGGATCTCGATGCCGAACTTGTCGAAGGCCTTCTTGACGTCTTCCCACATATCGAAGTACACCGTCCAGTAATCCGAGGATTTGCACCAGATGCGGAGCTTGACGCCGAGGGCGGACGTGCCGTGCTGGTGGACGAAGACCTGCGATTCGGGCTCCTTCAGGACGAGGTCGTTGCTCTGCGCCACAGCGAGGAGGACCTTGCGGGCCAGCTCGATATCGGTGTTGTAGTTGACGTTCAGATCGAAGTCGACACGGCGGATCTCCTCGGCGGAGAGATTGGTCACGGTCGCGCCGGACAGGGTGGTGTTCGGAACGGTCATGAGGAGGTTGTCAGCGGTCAGCACCTTCGTGTAGAGAAGGCCGATGTCCTGCACGACGCCGGAGATGTCGCCCGCGATGATGAAGTCGCCCACATGGAACGGCTTGCAGATCATGATGACGATGCCGGACGCGATGTTGGAAAGGCCGCCCTGGAGCGCAAGGCCGATCGCCAGGCCGCAGGAGCCGAGGACCGCGATGACGGAGGCCTGCGGAACGCCGAGGACGATCACGGCGGTGAAGACCGTCACAACGCGGATCGCGATTTTGACAAGATTGACGATGAGGTTCTGGGCGTTCGGATCCGCCTTGGAGAGCGCATTCGATTTGCGCAGCGCCTTGGACAGCCCGCTCGCGAGCGCGAAGCCGACGATCAGGATGACGATCGCCAGGATCAGCTTGAAGCCGAAGGGAACGACGTAGGTCTTGAGAAAATCCATCAAATCGAACATGGTTTGAATCCTCCTTGGATCAAAGATTTTGTTTCAGGTTCAGAGTTCGTCCGGGTGGCGCGCGATGAGACGTTCGGCCTCGTCGGCGCGGTCGGTTTTGCGCAGGAATTCGACGTATCCCGCGAGCTCGCCCCGGGTGTGATAGGGCCCGCCCTCGCGCAGCACCGTCTGCATGGGGTCGATGCCGTTCTGCTGGGTCTTCATGTTCTCGTCGAACCAGTCGAGGAGATAATGCGCGGCGCGGTCGCAGAGGTCCGGATGCTCGGCGGCGACGTTGTGCTGCTCGTGGAAATCCTCCTTGATGTTGAAGAGCATTTCGCGCGGGAAGTTGTGATAGCCGTCGTGATAGGTGCGCATCCAGAGCCAGTCGCCGAAGAGGACGCTCCGCTGACAGACATGCGCCATCTGGGAGATCACGGCGTATTCGCGCGGCACGGGCTTCCCCTCGCGGATGGTGTCGGCGTAGCTCGTCCCGTCCCATTTCGGCGCGGGCTCGAGGCCGAAGAGATCGGCGACGGTCGGCGCGAGGTCGACGTTGTAGCGCAGACTGTCATCCGAGATGCCCCGCATCCCTCCCTGCCATTTCACGATCATCGGGATGCGGCAGGTGATGTTGTCCGCG
Source organism: Clostridia bacterium (assembly GCA_017412675.1). Classification (GTDB taxonomy): domain Bacteria; phylum Bacillota; class Clostridia; order Oscillospirales; family CAG-272; genus UMGS1696. The sequence goes on along the minus strand of JAFPWV010000090.1, from coordinate 6,802 downwards.
GTGGAGTGCTCGGAATAGCTGTTCAGCTCGCCGATGTTCTCCCCGTGGTCCGCCGTGATGATAAAGGAGATGTCGTCGTAGACGCCCGCCTCCCGGAGCGCGTCGAGGATGTACCCGATGTGCATGTCCATGTAGGCGATGCCGCAGTCGTAGCCGTCGACGAGCTTGCGGTATTCGTTCATGTCGTGGATCTCCATCGGCTGGCGCGGGCACCAGGACAGCGGCGTGTTGTTGTACATGCCGATCTCCCGCACGCCATGGGGCGAGGCTTCCTTCCGCTGTTCGTCGATCAGCTCCTGCGTCATCCACGTGTGCGCGAAGAAATCGTCCCCCTCGAAGGGATTGCCGAAGGATTCCGGCGTGCGGTAGGCGGTGTGGGCGTCCCACATGTTGATGTGCAGAAACCAGTTGTCCTCCGCACCGTGCCGCCGGATCCAATCGATCGCGACGGGGGACACCTCATCCGCGGTTTCTCCGCCGCCCCGGCCGATGTTGTATATCTCGTTGAAGCCGCCGTAGAACCAGTAGGACGTGTGCCGCTCCGCGAACGTGGAGATCGAGACCGTATGGAGTCCCGCGCGCCGGAACTGCTGGAAGAGGTTGGTGCGGGAAAATGCCTGCCGGAAGCCGCGGGGCTCTCCCTCGAGGATCTGATCCCCCGCCGTGCCGCCGTGCCCGACCGCGCCGTTGTGGATGCCGAATAACCCGGACTGGAGCGCGCTGCGGGAGGGCAGACAGGGAGCGTCGGAGCAGTAATAGCGATCGAAGCGAACGCCGTCCGCCGCGATGGAGTCAATGTTCGGCGAGGTGTTGCGGAAATAGCCGTAGCAGCCGAGGTGATCGGGCCGCAGAGTGTCGAGGTCGAAAAATACGATGCGCATGGGCGATCATCCTTTCGTCGGGGAATGGATCTGGGATCATTATACTATATCCGCCCGGGAATTTCAACGGAAAACGGGAACTTTTTCCGAAAATAAAAGTCGGGAGACGGTGAAGTCCCCCGACAGATGCGGGATTTCGGTCATTTCTGTCCGTCGCGGCGGCGCAGCTCCACCCGGCGGATCTTGCCGCTGATGGTCTTCGGCAGCTCGTCGACAAATTCGACGATGCGGGGGTATTTGTACGGCGCGGTGTGCTCCTTGACGTAGGTCTGGATCTCCTTCACGAGCTCGGGCGAGCCCTCCTTGCCCTTCACGAGGACGACCGTCGCCTTGACGATCTGGCCGCGGATCTCGTCCGGGACCGCCGTGATCGCGCATTCGAGGACGTAGGGCAGCTCCATGATGACCGATTCGATCTCGAACGGGCCGATGCGGTAGCCGGAGGATTTGATGACGTCGTCGATGCGCCCGACGTACCAGAAGTACCCGTCCTCGTCGCGCCATGCGGTGTCGCCGGTGTGGTAGTACCCGTCGTGCCACGCTTCCTTCGTCGCTTCCTCATTGCGGAAGTAGCCCTTGAAGAGGCCGCAGGGGACGCCGTTCGTCGTGCGGACCACGATCTCGCCGGTCTCGCCGACGTCGCAGCTCTTCCCTTCCGGCGTGACGATATCCACGTCGAACAGAGGGGACGGATGGCCCATCGAGCCCGGTTTCGGCGTATCGCCCACGAAGTTGCCGATCACGAGGGTCGTCTCCGTCTGACCGAAGCCCTCCATGAGGGAAAGCCCGGTGTATTCCTTGAATTTATAGAACACCTCGGGGTTGAGCGCCTCGCCCGCGATGGTGGCGTGCTTGAGGGACGAGAGATCGTAATGCTCGATGCCCGCCTTGATGAAGAAGCGGAACATGGTCGGGGGCGCGCAGAAGGTGGTGATGCCGTACTGCTTGAAGAGCGGGAGGATGTCGCCGGCCTCAAACTTGTCGAAGTCATACGCGAAGACGCAGCTCTCGCAGAGCCACTGACCGTAGAGCTTGCCCCAGAGCGCCTTGCCCCATCCGGTGTCGGAGATCGTGAAGTGGATGCCCTCCGGATCGGCGTTGTGCCAGTAGCGGGCGGTGATGTAGTGTCCGAGCGCGTATTTGTAGCTGTGCGCCGCGATCTTCGGATAACCGGTCGTGCCGCTCGTGAAGAGCATGTACATGGTCTCGTCGCCGCACGCGCTCATCCGGCGCTCAAAGGTTTCCGGGAAGTTCAAAAATTCCTCGTCGAAGGAGTGCCAGCCGTCGCGCGTGCCGTTTGCGATGATCTTGATGATGTCCTGCTCGACGAGCTTTTCGGCGTTCTCCGCGTGCATCGCCGTCTGACCGTCCGCCGTGCAGACGATCGCCTTCACGGACGCGGCGTTGTAGCGGTACTCGAAGTCGTGCTCGACGAGCATGTGCGTCGCCGGGATCGCCACCGCGCCGAGCTTGTGCAGCGCGATCGACGCGATCCAGAACTGCCAGTGCCGCTTCAGCACGAGCATCACGGTATCACCCTGCCGGATGCCGAGGGACTCGAAGTAATTCGCCGCACGGTTCGAGAGGAGGGAGATGTCGCGGAAGGTGAAGCGGCGTTCGCGCTTCTCGCGGTCGAGATGCAGCAGCGCGACCTTGTCGGGCGTCTTTGCCGCGATGGCGTCGACGGTGTCGTAGGCAAAATTGTACCGGTCGGCGTTCTTGAAGCGGATCTCCCTGAGCTTGCCGTTTTCCTCGATGCAGTCGATGAAGCGGAGGGCGACGGGATCCGGCGGGAGCTTCGAGAGCTTGTTCTCGGCAGGCTCCTCCTTTTCGGGCTCTTCCGCCGCGGTGTCCGGGTAGTCGTAGGCCGGCGCGCCGTTCGAGATGGTCACGGCGAGGAAGGTGCAGTCCTCCTCCCACGCGATCATGCCATGCGGCTTCGAGCTGTCGTAGTAGATCGAATCGCCCGGGCCGAGGATCTCGGTGTGTCCGTCGACGGAGACCTTCAGCTTGCCCGTGAGAACGTAGTCATATTCCTGACCGTCGTGGCTCGAGAGGCGGATCGGAGCATCGGCCTCGGCGGGATTGTACGGCGCGCGCACGAGGAAGGGCTCGGCGATCTTGCCCTTGAAGAGCGGCGCGAGGTTGTTGTAGCGGAAGCCCTTTCTTCTGGCGATGGGAAGGCCGCCGCCCGCGCGGGTCACGCTGTATTCCTTCAGGGTCGGGCTGGATCCGGCGAGCAGATCGGTCGTGTCGATGCCGAGCCGGGCCGCGCACTTATAGATGAAGGTGAAGGAGAAATCGGCTTCCCCCGCCTCCAGTTCCCGGTAGTGCTCGAGCGTCACGCCCGTACAGGTCGCCATCTCCTCCTCGCTGATCTCGCAGATCAGGCGGGTTTCTCGGATCCGGTTCGCAACCTCTTTGATGATGCTTTCCATGGGATTCTCCTTTGATCGACGGGCGATATAAAAATCCGCCCCAAAATCCTTTGAGACGGATAGATGTTATCCGCGGTACCACTCAAATTGCGCTCTCGCGCCGCTCTGCGGACTCGTTGAAGTCCCGTGCCTCTCACGCTGCACCTGCGGGGAATCATTACTCACCCCCAAGGGGGCTTTCCTTTCCCGACTCAGAAGGGATACGCGCCGCTCCGCCCTGTCCGCATTCCACCGCCGCGGGCTCTCTTTGAGGACTCCATGACCGACACGCGTCTTCGTCACAGTCTTTTCGCTCATCGCTTGCTGCATTATAACACAGCGCGGCAGGTTTGTCAATGGGGGGTGATGAAAAAACATGCACCGGATTTTCGCGCCGACGGGCCGGATTTTCGTCGTAATACACGCCCCCGGCCGCCCCCCCGACCTGCTTCTCCCCGGCGGCGCGGAGGGGAATTTCACGGCAGGCGGCAAATCCTCGCGGCTTGTTCTTGCAATCGGCGCGAAAGTATGCTATACTGTTTCCGACAACATCTCACAAAAAAGGAAGTGTATCATGAACAATCCCACCTACATCGAGCGGACGTACCGCAAGTTCGAGAGCGCCTTGAAGCTCTACGCGAACCGGATCGTCAAGACCGTCGGTCACGCGGACGGCGTCCTCGGCTATGAGACCAAAGAGCACCTCCGCCTTCCACCCGCCGCATCGGCCATGAAGCCCATGGAAAACGGCGCGGCCTGGGGCGAAGAATACGGCAATCTCTGGCTCCGCGCGGCCGTGACCGTCCCGGATGCTGCCGACGGACAGATCCTCTGCGCCATTCCGGACACCGATGCCGTCGAGATCCTCTGCTACCGCGGCGACGTCCCCGCCGGGATCATCAATTCCAAGAACAACTTCATCGGCGGGATGCATCCCTGCTTCTTCGTCTCCTACGACGCGAAGGCGGGCGAGGTGTTCGATCTCGCGTTCGAGTGCTATGCCGGCCACACCTGCTTCGGCACCCAGCCCTACGATCAGTACGGCCGGGACGAATCGAAACCCGACACGTTCACGCACACCTACCGCGGCATCCGCGTCTGCGTGATGGATCCCCTCATGCGCGACTTCGTCTTCGATCTCGCAACGGTCCTCCAGCTCGTGAAGCTGCCCGAGGAAAACTTCGTCGCGATGAAGGCCCACGAATGCCTCATGGACGCCTTCCCGTATCTGATCGGTGATCCGCTCTCCGCTAACGAAGAGGAGATCCGCGAATCCATCGAGGAGATCCGGAGCCGGATCGCGCCCGCGCTCGAAAAGACCGGAGGCGAGGCTTCCCGCGGCAAGATCGGCGTGATCGGCCACTCCCACATGGATACCGCATGGCTCTGGCCCGTGTCCGAGACGATCCGCAAGTGTGCCCGGACCTACGCCGAAGCGCTCAATTTGATGGACTTCTATCCCGAATATACCTTCATCCAGTCCTCCGCCCTGCACCTCGACTGGATGCGCGAATACTACCCCGACATCTTCGAGGGGATCCGCGCGCGCGTTGCGGAGGGACGGTATGAACCGAACGGCGGCGTCTGGGTCGAGTGCGACTGCAACATCACGGGCGGCGAGGCGATGGTCCGTCAGTTCCTCTACGGACAGCGGTTCACCGAAAAGTACCTGAATTACCGCTCCGACTCCTTCTGGCTCCCGGACACCTTCGGGTATAACGGCGCGATCCCGCAGATCATGCAGGGATGCGGCGTGAGGTACTTCTACACAACGAAGATGAGCTGGAACGACTGCAACCAGTTCCCCGCCGACACGTTCCTCTGGCGCGGCATCGACGGCACCTCCGTCATCACCCACCTCAACCGGATGCATCTCATTCCCGACGTCGAGACCCTCACCGAATGCGTCGGCGAGATCCGCGACAAGAAGTCGAATGCCCAGCGGCTCGTGGCTTACGGCTACGGAGACGGCGGCGGCGGTCCGACCTACGGGATGCTCGAATTCCTGAAACGCGCAGTCGACCTCCCCGGTATGCCCGAGATCGAGCCCACGACGGCGAGCGCGTTCATGCACTCCCTCGAAGAGCGGCGCGACCGTCTTCCGACCTACGACGGCGAGCTCTACCTCGAATTCCACCGCGGCACGCTCACCCAGATGCACCTCGTCAAGAAGGCCAACCGCAAGACCGAGATCGCGCTCTATGAAATGGAGCTTGCAAACGTCCTCGCAGGCCTTCCGACGGCGGAAAACCACGACGAGCTCTACAAGGTCCTGCTCAAGAACCAGTTCCACGACATTCTCCCCGGCACCTGCATCCCGCGCGTGTACGAGGTCTATGAAGAGGAAATGACCGCGGCGAACAAATCGATCGCGGAAAACACGGCGTCCTTCCTCGGAACGATGGCCAGGGACGAGGAGGGTACCCTCTCCGTCTTCAACCCGCTCGCGTTCGAGGTCGAGACCGCCGTCGAGGTCAAGGGCGACGTCTCCCTCGACAACAAGGTCACCCAGACCTACGAGGATCAGAACAGCGAGGCTGTCACGGTCTTCCGCGCAGCGCTCCCCGCCCTCTCCGCCGTCACGCTGAAGAAGGCGCCGAAGACCGAGCAGAAGAGCCGCTTCGTGCGCGAGGGCAGCGTCCTCACCACGCCGTACTACACCGTCACGCTCGACGAAAACGGCTATATCTCCTCCCTCATCGACCGTCAGGCGGAGCGCGAGATCGCCAACCTCGCAGGCGCGCCCCTCGGCACCCTCTGGATCGGCGAGGACATGCCGACCGCTTACGACAACTGGGAGATCGAGGACGACGTCTTCAAGAAGATGAAGAGCGTTCCCGCCGAATCCGTGGAGGTCGTCTCCGACGGCGCGGTCGAATACCGCATCCGCTCGACCTTTGCGCTCGGCCGCAAGTCCAGAGCCATCCTCGACACTGTGTTCTGGGCAGGCTCCCGTCAGATCGATTACGAGCTCACCGTCGACTGGCATGAACGGCATCAGCTCCTGAAAGCGGGCTTCGACGTCAACATCCGCTCGGCGTTCATGAAGAACGAGATCCAGTTCGGCCACGTCGACCGTCCGACGACGCGCAACACCACGCTCGAGAGCGCGAAGTTCGAGGTCTGCAACCACAAGTGGACCGATCTCTCCGAGACCAACTACGGCGTCGCGGTCCTGAACGACTGCAAGTACGGCATCTCCTGCGAAGGAAGCGATCTCCGTCTGACCCTGCACAAGGGCGGCTGCCGTCCCGACCCGTTCACCGACAACGGCGTCCACACGATGAAGTACGCGCTCCTGCCGCATGTCGGGCCGTTCAACGCCCTCTCCGTCGTCCGCCCGGCGTATGCGTTCAACCTCGCGCCGATCGTGATGGACGGCAAGGCGCTCACCGTCCCCGCCCTCTTCTCCGTCGACCGCCCGAACATCCTCGCGGAAGCCGTGAAGAACGCCGAGGACCGCGAGAACGCCTTCGTGATCCGTCTCTACGAAGCCGAGCGCAG
>JAFPWV010000089.1 GCA_017412675.1 Clostridia bacterium | reverse complement strand
GGGTCAAGGAAACGATCCTCGACTATACGCGCCGTCTCGGGCCTGCCATCGGGATCGTCGGCCTCTTCAACATCCAGTTCATCGTCACCCCCGCGGAGGAAGTCTTCCTCATCGAGGTCAATCCGCGGTCCTCGCGCACGGTTCCCTTCCTCTCGAAGGCGACGGGCTACCGTCTCGCCGACATCGCGGTCCGGGTCATCCTCGGACACAGCCTCGCGGAACAGGGGATCGCCGTCGATCTTCCGCCGGAGAGAGGCAAGTATTTCGTCAAGGTCCCGGTCTTTTCCTTCTCGAAGCTCGGCGGAGGCGACGCCTATCTCTCGCCGGAGATGAAGTCCACGGGCGAGGTCATCGGGTACGACGCGAAGCTGCACCGGGCGATGTACAAGGCCCTCGTGGCGGCCGGTCTGCGCGTGCAGAATTACGGCACCGTCATCTTCACCCTCGCAGACGAGGACAAGGACGAGGCGATCCCGCTGGCAAGGCGGTTTTACGAGATGGGCTTCAACCTCGAAGCGAGCACCCTGACCGCCGAGGTCTTCCGGATGCACGGCCTGCCGACGCGCCTTCTGCGCAAGCCGAGCGAGGGCAGCCGCGAGATCCTCGACGCCATCCGCGCCGGATATGTGAGCTACGTCGTCAACACGCGGGCGATCCTCTCAGGCCTGCACTTCGAGGACGGTGCGGCGATCCGGCAGGCGGCGACCGAAGCGGGGATCACGATGTTCACCTCGCTCGACACGGTCAAGGTGCTGCTCGACGTGCTTGAAGAGATCACGGTGGGCGTATCGGCGATCGATGAATGAAAGATCACGGATCGGGAAGCAGCGCGAGGGACGAAGGCTCTCCGCTGTGGACATCCGCGGGAAAATATGCTATAATGGAATAACTTCCATTCTCTGTTTGCTTGTTTGGGGGATCACATGAAATTCACGAAAATGCAGGGACTCGGAAACGATTACCTCTATTTCTGGGGGGAGGTCGATGATCCGGAAAGCCTGTCGCGGCGGCTGTCGGACCGGCACTTCGGCGCGGGCTCGGACGGGATCATCACGATCTCGCCGTCGGACAGGGCGGACTTCAGGATGCGGATCTTCAACGCGGACGGGAGCGAGGCCATGATGTGCGGCAACGGGATCCGCTGCGTCGGGAAATACGTCTGGGACAAGGGCTATACCGACAAGACGGAGCTCTTGATCGAGACCCTCTCCGGCGTGCGGACGCTGAAGCTCGAGATCCGCTGCGGCAAGGTGCGCCGGGTCGCGGTCGACATGAGCAGGGCGGTCGTCTCGGAGGACATCGCGCTGGATGATGTGGGGCGCACCGTCACCCCCGTGAACGTCGGCAATCCGCACGCCGTGTGCTTCGTTCCGGACGCGGACGGCATCCCGCTCGCTGAGATCGGACCGAAGATCGAGCGCCATCCTGCCTTTCCCGGCGGCGTGAACGCGGAATTCGTCTCGCTCCGGGAGGACGGCGGGCTCCGGATGCGGGTCTGGGAGCGCGGCAGCGGGATCACCATGGCCTGCGGGACCGGTGCCTGCGCGTCGGCTGCCGCTGCGGTCGCAAAAGGGCTCTGCCGGGCGGGGGACCGCATCCCCGTTCACCTCGACGGCGGGACGCTCGACATCGAAGTCGCGCCGGACGGCTCGATCACGATGACGGGGCCCGCGGAATTCGTCTATGAAGGAGAGATCGCCGATGATTGAATTGAATCCGCACTACGCGGAGCTGAAGGATTCGTACCTGTTCCGCCGCATCGCAGCCGAAACGGAGGCATACTGCCGGGAACACCCCGGAACACGCCTGCTCCGCATGGGGATCGGGGACGTTTCCCTGCCCCTCGCGCCCGTCGTGATCCGCGCGCTTCACGAAGCAGTGGATGAGCAGGCGGAGAAAGCGACGTTCCACGGCTATCAGCCCGAGTGCGGCGCGCCGTTCTTCCGCCGGGCCGTCGCGGATCACTACCGGGGACGCGGGATCGCGCTCTCGGACGACGAGGTCTTCGTATCGAGCGGAGCCAGCGACGAGCTCGGAGATCTGCTCGACCTGTTTTCTCCCGCGTCCGCCGCGCTCATCATGGAACCGGCCTATCCGGCCTACGTCGACGCGAGCATCATCGCGGGGCGGCGGATCGTCCGGCTGCCTTCGGGGGAGGACAACGGCTTCCTGCCATCCCCGGACGATTCCCTCGACGCCGATCTCGTCTACCTCTGCTCGCCGAACAACCCGACGGGCGCGGTGTTCTCCCGCGATCTGCTGCAGCGATGGGTGGACTGGGCGAACCGGCGCGGGGCGATCATCCTCTTCGACGCGGCGTACGAGGCGTTCATCGAGGATCCCGCCCTGCCGCGGAGCATCTTCGAGACCGACGGCGCTGGGACCTGTGCGATCGAGATCTGTTCCCTCTCCAAGACTGCCGGCTTCACGGGAACGAGGCTCGGCTATACGGTGATCCCGAAGGAACTCGAGCGCGGCGGGCAGCGTCTTCACGCCATGTGGACCCGCAACCGCACGACGAAGACCAACGGCGTGTCCTACATCCTGCAGAAGGGGGGCGCGGCGGTCTTTGAGGAGGAAGGACAGCGGCAGATCCGCGAAAACATCGCCGTCTACAAGCAGAACGCGAAGACCCTGATGAAGGCGCTCGATCGGGCCTGCATCCGGTACACGGGCGGAAAGAACGCGCCGTACCTCTGGATGAAATGCCCCGCGGGCATGGGGAGCTGGGACTTCTTCGACCTCCTGCTCCGGGAGATCCAGGTCGTCGGCACCCCGGGCGAGGGCTTCGGCGCGTGCGGGGAGGGCTGGTTCCGCTTCTCCACCTTCGGCTCGCCCGAGGACACCGAAGAGGCTGCGCGGCGGCTCGTCCGTCTGCTCGAAAAAGAATAAAGAAAAAGGCATCTCAATGCGAGGTGCCTTTTCAATCGCACATTCCGTCAGCCCTTCGCCGCGCCGACAAATCCGAGGAACAGAGGATGCGGGCGGTTCGGTCTCGATTTGAATTCCGGGTGGTACTGCACGCCGACGTGGAACGGGCGCTCCGTGTATTCCGCCGTCTCGACGAGCGCGTTGTCCGGGGAAAGCCCGGAGAGCGTCAGCCCGGCAGCACTCAGCGCGTCCCGGTAGTCGTTGTTCACCTCGTAGCGGTGGCGGTGGCGTTCGGTGATGTGCCGCGTCCCGTAGCAGCGCTCCATCGTCGTGCCGGGCCGGATCTCGCACGGGTACGCCCCGAGCCGCAGCGTCCCGCCCTTCGCGATCTCGTCGCTCTGACCGGGCATGAAATCGATGACCTTGTGCGGGGTGTCCGCGTCGAATTCCCCGGAATGGGCGTCCGCGATCCCGCAGAGGTTCCGCGCCGCCTCGATCACCATGATCTGCATCCCGAGGCAGATCCCGAAGTACGGCTTGCCCGCCTCCCGCGCGTATTTCGCCGCCGCGATCATGCCGTCGATGCCGCGTCCGCCGAAGCCGCCCGGAACGATGATGCCGTCCGCCGAACCGAGGATCTCGGCCGCGTTCTCTTCTGTCAGGGTCTCCGAATCGATCCAGTCGATCTTCACCTCCGCGCCGAGTGCGTAGCCCGCATGACGCAGGGCTTCGGCGACGGAGAGATACGCGTCGTGCAGCGCGACATACTTGCCGACAAGGGCGATCTTCACCGTGTCGGCGCAGGTCCTGATCTTTCCGACCATGCCGCGCCATTCCGCGAGATCCGGCTCCGGTGCGTCGATGCCGAGCTCCCGGCAGACGACCCCGGAGAAGTTTGATTTTTCGAGCATCAGCGGCGCTTCGTACAGGCTCGGGACGGTGATGTTCTCGATCACGCAGTCCTCCGGCACGTTGCAGAAGAGGGAGATCTTCTTGAAGATCGATTCCTCGAGCGGCCGGTCGCAGCGGAGCACGATGACGTCCGGGTGCACGCCCATGCCCTGCAGTTCCTTCACGGAGTGCTGGGTGGGCTTCGATTTGTGTTCGTCCGAGCCGGAGAGGTACGGGACCAGGGTGACGTGGATGAAGAGGCAGTTTTCCCGCCCGACCTCCAGCGACACCTGCCGCGCCGCCTCGATGAAGGGCTGGCCCTCGATGTCGCCGATGGTGCCGCCGATCTCGGTGATGACCACGTCCGCGTCCGAGTGCCGGCCGACGCGGAAGATGAATTCCTTGATCTCGTCGGTGACGTGCGGGATGACCTGGACCGTCGAGCCGAGGTATTCGCCGCGGCGCTCCTTGTTCAGCACGTTCCAGTACACCTTGCCGGTGGTCAGGTTGGAATAGCGGTTCAAGTCCTCGTCGATGAACCGCTCGTAGTG
>JAFPWV010000088.1 GCA_017412675.1 Clostridia bacterium | reverse complement strand
GATGCGGGAGATGATCTGCGCCGCGTCCTTGCCGAGACCGTTGAGGATGACGCGCAGGGGGTTCTTGCGGACCTTGTTGGCGTTGCGGACGATGCCGATCGCGCCTTCCGCCGCCGCAAAGGACTCGTGGCCCGCGAGGAACGCGAAGCACTGCGTTTCGTCGCTGAGCAGCATCGCGGCGAGGTTGCCGTGGCCGATGCCGACCTTGCGGCTGTCCGCGACGGACCCGTCGATGCAGAAGCTCTGGAGCCCGATCCCGATGGCGCGGGCAGCTTCCTCGGCGTTCTTCGCGCCGGATTTCAGTGCGATCGCCGCGCCGACGCAGTACGCCCAGCAGACGTTCTCGAAGCAGATCGGCTGAATGCCCTTTGCGATCTCATAGGGATCGAAACCGGCCTTCTTGCAGATCTCGCGGCTCTCTTCCACGGAAGCGATGCCGTATTCGGCCAGCACGCCGTTGATCTTTGCGATCCGGCGGTCGTAGTTTTCAAATAATGCCATCGTCTGCACCTCCCTTATTCTTTGCGGGGGTCAATATACTTGACCGCCGTGTCCCACTGTCCGTAGTGGCCGGTCGCCTTCTTCATGGCTTCGTTCGCGTCCATGCCGCCCTTGATGAAGTCCATCATCTTGCCGAGGCTGATGAATTCGTAGCCGATGATCTCATCGTCCGCGTTGAGCGCCATGCGGGAGCAGTAGCCCTCGGTCATTTCGAGGTAGCGCGGGCCCTTTTCCTTCGTGGCGAACATCGTGCCGACCTGGGAACGCAGGCCCTTGCCGAGGTCCTCGAGGGACGCGCCGACGAGCAGGCCGCCTTCGGAGAACGCGCTCTGGGTGCGGCCGTACACGATCTGGAGAAACAGTTCGCGCATCGCGGTGTTGATCGCGTCGCACACGAGGTCGGTGTTCAGCGCCTCGAGGAGCGTCTTGCCGATCAGGATCTCGGACGCCATCGCGGCGGAATGCGTCATGCCGGAGCAGCCGATCGTCTCGACGAGCGCTTCTTCAATGATCCCGTCCTTGACGTTCAGGGTGAGCTTGCAGGCGCCCTGCTGCGGAGCGCACCAGCCGATCCCGTGGGTGAAGCCGGAGATGTCCTTGATCTCCTTCGCCTGCACCCATTTGCCCTCTTCCGGGATCGGCGCGGGGCCGTGATATGCGCCTTTTGCGACAGGACACATATTCGTGATTTCTGCGGTGGTATTCATAGGTCTTTCCTCCTACCAAATAATAAGCGAATTCTTCTGCCGGGGCAGCGTCGTCGCCCGTTTCCCATCGGTCCGGCTCCGTTTCGGCGGGATCCGGGTCCCGTGGGTCTCGCTCTTTATTATGACACATTCCAGCCCGGATGTCAAGAGATCGGGCGGAATTTGACGGCAAATCGGCATCCAAATTCTGCGGATCCCTCATCCCGCCGGGCGCAGGACGAGGAAGCGCGTCAGCCGCTTTGCCCCGCCGGTCCGCGCCCGGTACGCCGCGTCGCTCTCGCCCTCCAGCCGGGGCTCTTCGAACTCCCGCCGCGAGAAGACCAGCGTCCGGCCGTCGGAGAGGAGCGCGGCGCGATACCGGCTGAGATCGAGATCCTCCCCGTCGTAATCAAGGAACCGGGTCTTTGTCGGCCCGTCTTCGTCAAACCGGACCGCGTTGATCCCGTCCTCCTCCGCCCAGAGGAAGCGGCCGTCGGCGTCAAAGCCGAGAACATTGACGTTCCGCTGCCAATCCTGCGGCGGCTCTTCCGGCAGGAATACGAGATCCATCAGCCGGCCGCGCTCCCGGTCGATCCGGGCGATGCCCCGGCCGCGCTCGGTCCGCTCCCAGACCCACACTTCCCCGTCCGGCGCGGGAAAGAGCCGATCGAACTCGCCCCGCGCGTCCCGCTCGATCCTCTCGACCTCTCCCGACAGCGGGACCATGGCAAGGATATGCCGGTCCAGCAGAACCAGCGTTCCGTCCGGCTGCCGGAGCACGTCCTGCGGCCAGAAATCCGGCTTGTCCGGCAAAATCCCGCCGAGCGGACGCGATTCGAGCAGATTCCCCTCCTCGTCGTACCGGACGAAGGTCCTTTCCCCCTCAACATCCTTTAAGCCGTAGAAAATGCTGCCGTCCCACCGCGGATTCCGGAGACGCTCCATCTCCGGGAGCTCGCGCTTTTCGTAAGAACCGCCGCCCTCCGCCAACGTGAACAGGCAGATCTTCTCATCCCCGTTCATGTGAACCCCGACGACCGAGAGCGTCCTGCCCGCCGCGGACTGGATCGGACCCGGCTCCCAGTTCGCGGGGAGGATATAGACCTCCACTGTCCGGCGGGGTCCCGCCTCCGGCTTGTCCTTCCGGCAGCCGGCGGAGAGCAGGAGAAGAAGCGCGCAGAAGAGCGCCGTGATCCGTTTGATCGGCATGGGATCCCCTCCCTTCGTTGTTTTCCGCCTCCATCATAGCACATGGGCGCACTTTTGTCAACAGAAAATGAAAATCGCCGCGAAATTTCACGGGCGGGGTTGACAGGCGCACGCAGAGGTGGTATAATGATCATAGAGTTCATTTGAACCCATCTCAACGGCGCGGGAACCTGCGCAAGCTGTCCCGGCATCGGAGGAACCCATGAAAAACATCCAATCCGCGCTCCTCGGCATCCTCGCGGCGTTTGCGGCCCATGCGGCGGCGTCCTTTGTCACCGTCCTTTTCGTCGCCAATCCCGCCGCAGCGGACGAGAAGGATCCCGTCTTTATCGGGTTCCTCGCGCTCGTCGTCTTCCTCGTCTCCTCCATCCTCGCCGCGGTCTTCGCGCACTTCCTCACCCGACGCCGCATCGCCGACGCCTACCGCCGGAGCGATTCGCCCGAAGAGGACAAACATCTCCGCCGGACGTCCTTCCTCTCTGCCGCCGGACCCGGTGAGGCCCTCCACGCGCTCGTATCGCTCCTTCTGCCCGGCTCGGCGTCGCTCTTCTTCAACCCGGGCGGCGGGTATCTCGCGGAGGCGATCCTCACGGAGGGCCGCATCCTCGCCTGGCGGGAGTCGCCGAGTGCGGGAGATCTCGCCGTCTACATCGCCGCGACCCTCTTCGCCGACACGCTCGTCCTCGCCCTCCGCGCGCTCTGCTGGCGCATCCGCTGGCATACCCTCGACGAGCGGGCGAAGGACCGGGAAGCCCTCCGCGCGCGGGATGAAGGCCGCACCGCCGACGCGAACAGGACCCTGCGCGAGCGGTACGACACCGGATCCCCGCTCTTTCATGAGGAGGAAAAGGCCGCCGTCAAGCCGAAGACCGCGGGCATCCGGAGCGGCCGGAGTCCCCGGGAAATCCTCTTCGACAGCTTCCTCGTCTTCGTGCTCATGACCGTCGCCGGGCTCGCGTCGAACGTGATCCCCGCCCTGATCGGATTCTTTATCTCCCTCCCCGTCGCCGTCGAGGGCTATACCGAAGCGAGGGACGCCGCGCTCTGGCTCCTGCTCGGCGGATCGGCGATGCTCGCCTGCATGGCGGGGGGATTCTTCTTCGCCCGCTTCATCGGACACCGGCAGGCGGATTACCGGCTCTCGAACGAGCAGGACCGCCGCCCGGACCTCCCGACCGCCGCGCTCTCCGTCCTCGGGGGAGCCGTCCTCCACGGCGCGGCCTGCCTCCCGTTCGCGCTGAACCAGATGGGCAACCTCTTCTTCGCCGGGCCGGTGCAGTATTTCGCGCGGTTCCTCGGGCACGGGCGGCACGCGCTCTTTCAGACGGACATGTTCGATTTTCCCGTATCCGTGAAGATCGCGGCGCTCCTCTTCTATCTCCTCTTCTTCGCGGCCGCGATCCTGCCGGGCATCCTTGTCGGATTCCGGGACCGCATCCGCGCCGTCGAATACGCCGAAGCCGCCGAACGCTATGACCGCCGGATGCGGGAGCGCGAGGCCTCCACGGTCTGGAACGCCGCCGACGCCGACGCCGTATATGTGGAAGAGGCCGCCGCGCACGGAGAAGAAGCAAAGCCCGTGCGCGAGACGCTGGCGAAGGAGACCGAGGCCTTCTTCCGCGCGCTCGACCGCCGCGAGCGGATCGGGTACGTCGTGAAGACCCTTCTCTGGATCGCGCTGGACATCGGCGTGTGGGTGCTCTATTCCCGGCGCACGGGCCGCCCGATGCTCTCCCCCTACGCCGTCGCCTTCACCGCGCTCCTCGTGCTGCCGTGGCGTCCTTTCCGCTGGATCGATCCGCTCCTCCGGCAGACGTATTACGGCGAGGTCGCCAAAGCGGATGTGAAGACGGAAATCGTCGCGACGGCGGGCTGGGTCTTCCGGGGGAACGGAAAAAGCAATCGCGAGCGGTCCCGCCTCCTGATCCGGGCGAAAACCGGCGGAACGGAGGAGATCTTCTACCGCGGCGGGACGCACCTGCCCTATCGGCCGGGTGAGAACGTCTTCCGGCTCGGGGCGCTGAAATACCCGGTCCCGTGCTCGTTCGACGAGGACGAGAGGATCTTCTGCCCGCGGTGCGGGTATTACAACCTCCCCGAAGGCACGCCGGACGCCCGATGCCGCGGATGCCGGGCGAAGCTGGGGAGGAAGCGGTAGTTGACCGGCAGCCCTTTGCGTGATACAATAAAAGCAGATCCGTCACAAGGGAGGGACATCATGAAAAACCGCGCGCTTATGCTCTTTTTGCTCCTGCTCGCGCTGCTGACGATCCTTGCCGCCTGCGCCGCGAAAACGCCGCCGGAAGCGGGAAGCCGTGAAGAGGACGCGAACCCAGCCGGGCTGGCGATCGAAATCGATCCGGACAGCGTCACGCCCACCGGGCTGACCCTCACCGTGCGCCGGACGGCGGTCTTCGGGGAGTGGATATACGGTTCGGACTATACCGTCGAGAGACGGACGGACGCCGGATGGGAACCGGTCCCCTGCCTCGATCCCGATGGGAACTACGCCTTCACCGCGGAAGGACACACCCTCCTCCCCGGCGGAACGGAGGTCATGACCGCCGACTGGTCCATGCTCTATGGGGAACTGCCGCCCGGACAATACCGGATCGGGAAAAGAACGATGCGCTCCCCCGGCACGTCGGCCGTCACGGTCTGGGCGGCATTCGAGATCAAAGAATAAACGAAAAACCGCCGTTCGGTCATGCCGGGCGGCAGTTTTCGTTTTGTTCATCCCCCCGCAATCACCCCGAGGATCTCGGCGACCCCTTCGGTGAGGGTGCTCTGCGCGAGGGTCGGGACGCGGCCCGTTTTCCCCTCGGCCTCCGCGATTTCCGCCGAGAGCGGCAGATGCACGAACCCCGCGGGAACCCCGTGCGCCTCCCCCCACGCGAGCGCGGCGTAGAGGATCGAGTTGCAGACGTACGTCCCCGCCGAGAAGGACGGAGAGGCCGGGATCCCGCGCGCCGTGAGCCGGTCCACCAGCCGCTCGACGGGGAGGGTGGCAAACCGCGCGGCGGGACCGTCGCCGATCCGCTCGTACCGGCACAGCCGTCCCGCGTTGTCCGGGATCGAGGCGTGCCGCACGTTCACGGCGAGGTATTCGGGGGTGATCGCAGCCCTGCCCTCCGCCAGTCCGAGGCAGAGGATCGCCGCGAGGCCTTCGATCTCCTCCGCCGCCCGGACGAGGGCTTCGCCGCTCTGGACGTATTCGACGGGCATGACCCGCTTCACGAGCCGCACGCCGCCGATTTCATCCGGCAACAAGCGGAGCGTATCGAGCGAGGAATTGCGCGCGCTGCCTCCGAAGGGCTCGAAGGCGGTGACAAGAACGGTTTTCATGATGTCCTCCCGTCATACTAAATCTGTTTTAAATATTGCAAACGTAAGGCGTTAGCCCCCCTCATCCGTCACTTCGTGCAGGGCAAAGTCGGTTTCCCACGCCAAGGGGAAGCCTCACAACATGCAGCATTTCCGAAAATGAAGACGGTTTCCATTGAGTATTGATGCCAGTTTCAGAAATGCAATGTACTCATTTTGTTGCCTTCCCCCTTGGGCGGGTCGGTTTCAACGAGTTGAAACCGGGTGCCCAATAGGGCGGATGAGGGGGATCGAACGGTCCCTGATTGCCATCGTTATGATTCGGATGCCTGCGGGCGCAGACTCTGGAATGCCGCTTCCGTCGCCTCGGCTTCATACTGCCTGGTCCAGAGGCCGTAATAGTAGCCGCGCTTCGAGAGGAGCTCCCGGTGCGTGCCGCTCTCGATGATCCTCCCGTCGCGGACGACCAGGATCACGTCGGCGCTCCGCACGGTCGACAGCCGGTGGGCGATCATGAATGTCGTGCGGCCCTCGATGACCTTCCCGATCGCCTGCTGGATCACCTGCTCGGTGAAGGTGTCAATGGACGAGGTCGCCTCGTCGAGGACCAAGATCTTCGGGTCGCACAGGATCGCGCGGGCGAAGGAGAGGAGCTGCTTTTCGCCGGTCGAGAGCAGGTCGCCGCCCTCTCCGACTTCGGTGTCGAGCCCCTTTTCGCTGCGCGCGACGATGCCGTCCGCCGAAACGGTCCTCAGGGCCTCCATGATCTCCTCATCCGTCGCGTCGGGGGCTCCGTAGCGGAGGTTGTCCCGGATCGTGCCGGAGAAGAGGTGGGGCGTCTGGAGGACATACCCGATGTTCTCGTGCAGCCAGAGCTGGGAGCGTTCGCGGGCGTCGCGGCCGTCGATGAGGATGCGGCCCTCGGTCGGCTCGAAGAACCGGCAGACGAGGTTCACGAGCGTCGATTTGCCCGCGCCGGTCTCGCCGACGATGGCGACGTTCGTGCCGCGCGGGACCTTCAGATTGAAGTGCTCGAGGATCGTCTCGTCGCCGTCGGGATAGCGGAAGGTCACGTCGTCGAATTCGATGTCGCCCTCGAGCGCTTCCCAGTTCTCCCGCTTCGGATGGAACATGTCGCCGTATTTTTCCACGACCTCCGGGCTGTCGGAGACGTCGGATTCGGTGTCGAGAAGCCCCGTGAGCCGCTCGATGTTCACCTGCACCATGATGAGCTGCGAGACCGAGTTGACGATCCAGCGGATGGGGTGCATGATGCCCATCGAATAGGACATGAAGAGCGAGAGCGTGCCGACCGTCATCACCTGTTCGCGCGTGAGGTCGC
Source organism: Clostridia bacterium (assembly GCA_017412675.1). Classification (GTDB taxonomy): domain Bacteria; phylum Bacillota; class Clostridia; order Oscillospirales; family CAG-272; genus UMGS1696. The sequence goes on along the minus strand of JAFPWV010000088.1, from coordinate 3,127 downwards.
CGCCGAGCTTCAAGACCAGCGCGAGCGCGACGTAGGACGCGACGGTGAGGGAGGTCCAGAGCGCGCCGCGGAACCGGGATTCCATAACGGACACGCGCTTCATCTCGCCCGTCTCCGCGCGGAATTCCGTCTCCATGCGGTCCTCGGCGACGAGGGTCTTGACGGTCCGCGCCCCGGTGATGCCCTCGTTGAAGGAGCCGGTGATCCGGGAGTTGAGCTCGCGGATGCGGCGGTTCGCGTCGGTCAGCTTCTTCTGCATGAAGCCGACGATCGAGGTGACGACCGGAACGACGGCCAGAACGAGCAGCGTCAGCTTCCAGTTGGTGCGGAACATGACGAAGAGCGCGCCGATCATGTACGCGCCGTTCCAGATACAGTCGAGCAGGTGCCACGAGATCAGGGTCCCGATGCGGCCCGTGTCGCTCATGACCCGCGCGTGGACGTACCCGACGGAGTTGCGGTTGAAATACGAGAAGGACAGGGTCTGCAGGTGGTCGAAGGCCTTCTTTTTGAGGTCGCGCCCGACGATCATCTCCATGCGGATGCCGAGGTAGGACGCCGTGAAGTTCAAGGCGACCTGCAGAACGAGCAGCGCGACGTAGAGGATGACGAAGGGGACGACGGTGTCGAGGGTTTCCTCGGCGATGTAGTGGTTGATGGCGTATTCCTGAAATTTCGGGAATACAATATCGATGAGGGAGCCGCCGAACGCGAAGATCATCATGAAGAGCATCGCGCCGACGTAGGGCTTCAGGTGGGGCAGGATCTTCGGGATCCCGAAGAAGCGCAGATGACGGATTTTGACGTTTTCTTCTTCCATCACGCCTCGCCTCCTTCCTCGCCGGCACCCGTCTGGATGTCGTAGATCTTTTTGTAGATGCCGTCCGCCGCGAGCAGGGCCGCGTGATTCCCCTCCTCGACGATCCGGCCGTCCGCCAGCACGAGGATGTGGTCGGCCGTCATGAGCGTCTGGATGCGGTGGGAGATGAGGATCACCGTGGCGTCCGCGGTCACCTCGCGCAGGGCGTGCCGGATCTTCGCGTCGGTCTCGCTGTCCACGGCGGAGAGCGAATCGTCGAAGATCATCACGGCGGGATGCGCGGTCAGCAGTCTGGCGATGGCGACGCGCTGCTTCTGACCGCCGGACAGGGTCACCCCGCGTTCGCCGACCATGGTCTCCCAGCCGTCGGAGAAGCCCTCGATGGTCTCGTCGAGGCTGGCGGCATGGGCGGCTTCGCGGATCTCGTGCTCATGCGCCGCGGGACGCTCGTAGCCGATGCCGATGTTGCCCCTGAGATCGCGGCTGAACAGAAACGGTTCCTGGAGGACGATCCCGATGTTGTGCCGCAGCGAGGCGACGCGGATCTTTCGGATGTCGACCCCGCCGACCGTGATGCTGCCGCCCTCCTCCGGGAGCTCCCAGAGGCGGCAGAGCAGCTGGGCGAGGGTGGATTTCCCGCTCCCCGTCATCCCGATGATGCCGAGGGTCTCGCCGCGCTTCACCCGGAAGCTGACGTTCTTGAGGATCTCCGCCGCGCCGTCGTAGGAGAAGGTGACGTTGTGGAATTCGATATCCCCCTCGGGGTCGCAGTCCACGGCGTCCGGGGCGTCCTTTTCTTCTTCGGCCTCCATGATCTCGCCGATACGCCCGATGGAGATACCCGCCTTCGACATTTCGGAGACGGTCCGTCCGAGCTCGCGCACCGGCCAGATCAGCATGGCGTTGTAGGAGACCGCCGCGATGAGGTCGCCGACGGACAGCGCGCCGCGCACCGCGAGGACCGTGCCGACGACCATGACGGTCATCTGCTGCAGGCCGGAGATCAGGTCTCCCGTGCACCAGAACATCGACATGAGCCGCCCGAGCCTGATCCACGCGTCGGCGAAGAGGTTGTTCTGCTTCGTGAATTTATCCACCTCATAGACTTCCCTGCCGAAGGCGCGGACGACCCGCACGCCGGTCAGGTTTTCCTGCGCGATGGCGGAGAGCTTGCCCTCCGTCTGGTCGCAGTACTCGAAGCCCTCGCCGATCTTGCCGCCGAAAATCGCCGAATACAGGATGATGACGGGGATGGAGACGAGCGCGATGAGGGCGAGCGGGGTGCTGATCGTGAACAGGAACGCGATGGACAAAACGATCAGCAAGACCGTCGAGATGATCGAGGTGAGCTGCTCGGAGAGGAAGGATTTGACGGTTTCCACGTCCGAGGTGCAGCGCTGGATGATGTCGCCGGTCTGGTGGCTGGTGTACCACGCGGCCGGGAGGCGTTCGAGGTGCGAGAAGAGGCGGTTGCGCATCGTCTCGACGAGGGTCTCGGAGCCCCTGCGGTTGAAGACGGACTCCCCGTACTTGAAGATGCCCATGAAGAGCGCCAGCACGAGGACCGCCGCGGCGACGATCCAGAGGTGTGCCCGGAGGACCGCGGTCCCGCCGACGGCCTCGACGACCCGCTCCGCGAGGGGAGGGAGGTCCGCATCCATGCCGCCGAGCACGGAGTCCACGGTAAAGCTGATGATCTTCGGGCACACGAGCTCGCAGAGGGACGCGAGGAGGGACGAGAGGATGCAGAGCGCAAAGAAATGACCCGCCCCGTCGAGGAAGGAGAACATCAGCCGGTAATTCGTTTTGGTTTTGGTTTTCTTTTCTTCCATGGCAAACTCAGATACAACGTCATTCGATCGGACCGGGGGGAGAGTAGGTCCCGCCGGAGAACAGCCGACCGCGGCCACAGGAACCGCAATCGAAGGCATTATAGCACGCGGAGGGAATTTCTGCAAGAGGAAGGGGAAGGATGTAATATAAGTGTAATAATTTGGCGCGCCGGGCGGGGGGCGAACAACGACGCGTGAATCATGGACCGTAAGAATTCAGAATTAAGAATTCAGAATTCAGAATTGAGGTAGAAACCGCAAGCGGTTTCAGATTGAAAAACAAGCCGAACACGCACCGCTGCACCCGTTGCCTGCCCCTCTGGGGAAGGTGGCGAGCGATTTGCCCGCAAATCCGCGAGCCGGAAGGGGTGAAAGGAGGAGGATCTTTTCGTTCAATCCGGAAGAAACGGTTGCTTTTCGCCCCTTCCGCCCGACATCTTCTTCGGAAGCTGCCGGGCACCTCCCCCTGAGGGGG
>JAFPWV010000087.1 GCA_017412675.1 Clostridia bacterium | reverse complement strand
TTGACAAGAGGGCCCGGCCCGAGGGTCCTCTTGTCCGCCAGCCGCGCAGGCGAAAAAACGATGGATTCAGCAAGTACATCCCCGCAAACGTTAGTGCGCAGGCAGGATGAACAGCAAAAACCCGCTCTCCGCGGGCTTGCGAAGTGAGCCCGCCATGTGTCCCCGGGCACTGCCCGGCGTCAGCGCGCAAGCAAAAGAAAAGGCGTACCTTCTTCAGGTACGCACAGTTCAATATTGGTGAACGAACTTGCCTGAGGCAGGCTTCACGAACGGTACGGAACCCTTCGGACGAAGGCGAGTTCGTCATGCGTCCCCGCGGACCCCGCGGCGCGCTCTTAGATGTCTGCTTCCGCGAGGAACTCCGCCCCGTGCTCCGCAATGTAGCGCTTGCGGCCCGCAAGATCGTCTCCGAGCATCAAGTCGAACATCCGGGCCGTCGCCGCCGCGTCCGAGGGCGTCACGCGGATCAGCCGCCGGGTCGCCGGATTCATCGTCGTCTTCGCCATCATCTCCGCCGAGTTCTCGCCAAGCCCCTTCGACCGCTGCAGGGTGTATTTCTTCCCCGCCTTTTCGAGCCGCGCCGTGATGGCGGCCTTGTCCGGCTCGTTGTACGCGTACTCCGGCTCCGCGCCCGACGCCGTGATCTCATAAAGCGGCGATTCCGCGATATAGACGCGGCCTTCCTTCAAAAGCGTCGGGAGGAGGCGGTAAAAGAGCGTCAACAGCAGCGTGCGGATCTGGAAGCCGTCCTCGTCCGCGTCCGTGCAGATGATGATCTTCGACCAGCGCAGGTTCGCCAGATCGAATGAGACCATGTCCGCCTTGTGCTTCGCCTGAATCTCCACCCCGCAGCCGATGACGCGGAGCAGATCGAGGATGATGTCGTTCTTGAAAATGCGGTCGTAGGAGGCCTTCATGCAGTTGAGCGTCTTGCCGCGGACCGGGATGATCGCCTGGAAATCCGCGTTCCGGGCCAGCTTGCAGGACGTCATCGCGGAATCGCCCTCCACGATGTACACCTCGCGCAGCTCCGGGTCCTTCGAGCGGCAGGCCACGAACTTCTCCACGCGGTGCGCCACGTCCATGTTCGTCGCGAGCTTCTTTTTCAGATCCAGCCGCGTGTTCTCCGCCTGCTCGCGCGAGCGCTTGTTCACGAGGACCTGATTGCAGAACCGGTCCGCGTCGGCGGGGTTTTCCGCGAAGAAGTATTCGAGCTGGTTTTTGAGAAACTCGTTCATGGCGTCGGCGATGAACGTGTTGGTGATCGCCTTCTTCGTCTGGTTCGCGTAGGACGGGCGGGTCGAGAAGCTGTTCGTCACGAGGATGAGGCAGTCCTCGATGTCCGGGAAGGTGATCTTCGATTCGTTCTTGTTGTACTTCCCGGTCGCCTTGAGGCGCTTGTCCACCGCGGACGTGAACGCGAGCCGGACCGCCTTGTCGGGGGAGCCGCCGTGTTCGAGCCAGGAGGAGTTGTGGTAATGCTCGATGCAGTGCACGGTCTTCGAGACGGTCCACGCGACGTCCGCGACGAGCTTGTAGTCCGTCATGTCCGCGCGGTCACGGCCCTTCGTTTCGAGGTGGAAGAGGGCGGTCTTCGTCTCGGCGGTGTCCCCGGCGATCTCGGAGATATAGTCGACGATGCCGTTCTCGTAGAAGTATTCCTCAGTGTCGAAGTCCCCGTCGGGCTTCTGCCACTTGAAGACGAAGCGGATGCCCGCGTTGACGACGGCCTGGCGCCGGAGCATGTCGGAGTAGTATTCGCGCGGGATGTCGATCTCGGTGAAGACCTCGAGGTCGGGGCGCCAGCGCTGGACGGTACCGGTGCGGCGTTCGCGCTTCTCCAGCGGGCGCACCTCCAGCTCGGTGACGGGTTCTCCCTTCCGGAAGGAGATCGAGGAGACGTTCGTGCCGTCGTAGGAGCGGACCTCGTAGTATTCGCTCGCGTACTGAGTCGCGCACGCGCCGAGGCCGTTGAGCCCGAGGGAGTATTCGTAGGCCGCGTCCTCGGAGTTGTTGTCGTACTTGCCGCCCGCGTAGAGTTCGCAGTAGACGAGCTCCCAGTTCCAGCGGCCCTCGCCCTCGTTCCAGCCGAGCGGGACGCCGCGTCCGAAGTCCTCGACCTCGACGGAGCGGTCGTTGAAGGCGGTGATGTGGATGACGCTGCCGTAGCCCTCGCGGGCCTCGTCGACGGAGTTGGAGAGGATCTCGAAGACGGAATGCTCCGCGCCCTCGAGGCCGTCCGAGCCGAAAATGACGGCGGGACGCTTCCGGACGCGGTCCGGGCCCTTCAGGGCGGTGATGGACTGGTTGTTGTATGCGGGTGCGGCGGTGGATTTTTCCTTCATGCTGTTCTCTTTTTCATCTGATTTTCATGTAAGCCGGGATCATGTTCCCTTTATTATAGCATAAAATCCGCCGGGATGCAAGAGGGGGAAAGAGGAGTGAATCGTGAACAGGTTACTGGGGACGGCTGCGGCAGGACGTCTGCGGGTTCCGAAAATGAAACGGCCGTGACGCGCCGCCGCATGACCGGTTCCCCCCGGAAGCCGAGGGCTCCCCTCCGAACTGTTCACGCTTCGTTCTTCGTTCTTTCCTTGACATCCCCCCTCCGCCGTGCTATAATAATCCCATCCATACAGAAGATTCACCCTCACCGGTAAAGGAACGGATCGAACGATATGCTTCTCTTACTTCTGGCCCTCGCCGCGCAGGGTTTTCCGCTGAGACCTCCCGATCCCCCCGCCCCCCCGCTCCCTCCCGACGCGCCCGATGACGGCGACGAAGAGGGGACCCTCGCCCTCGTGGAACGCGCGAAGGCCGGGGACGACGACGCCTTCTCCGATCTCGTCGCGCGCTACGAGCGCTTCGTCTACAACACCGCCTGCCGCGTCCTGTCCGCCTCGGCGCAGTCCTACGATCTCGCCGACGACATCGCGCAGGAGGCGTTCATCAAGGCATGGCGAAACCTCTCGGCCTTCCGCGGCGACTGCACCTTCTCCACGTGGCTCTACCGCATCGCGGTCAACTGCGCGAAGGACGGCATCCGCGCGGCTTCGAGGCGTCCCGCCGTCTCCCTCTCCGAAATGACCGGGGACGGGGATGAGGACGGCGAAGAGTGGGACGTCCCCGTCACCTCGGGCGAGACCCTCCCCGAAGAGGCGGCGGAGAAGAACGAGCTGATCCTCGCCGTGCGCCGCGCGGTGGAATCGCTCCCGGACGAGCAGCGGCAGGTCGTGGTGCTGCGCGACCTCTCCGGGCTCTCGTATCAGGAAATCAGCGACAAACTCGGTCTCGAACTCGGCACCGTGAAGTCCCGGCTCAACCGCGGACGGCAAAATTTAAAAATCATTCTGGAAAACGGGAACTTTTTCTGATCCCGCGGCGTCTAATACGCGGTTGGGAAAAATCCCGCCGAACAACCCTTTCAATACCCTTCAAAAACCGAAAGGACGTCTCTTCGGAGACGGATCGATATGAATCAAGAGGAAAGATTGACCCAAAGACTTGGCGACGAGCCGGGCCTCTCCCCGGGTCTGACGGAGGAGGAGACCGCGCGGCTCCTCGCTCTCTTCACCGAAGCCTATCCTTCTCCTCGGAAGGACATCCGGGCCGCGGTGATGGAACGCATCCGCGCGGAACGGGAGGCGCAGGACCGTGCGAAGATCCTCCCCGCCGCCGATTCGCGCAGAACCAGAACCGCCGCCCGCGGCATCCGCATGGGCAGAGCGGCGAAGTGGGGCGCGCTCGCGGCATGTCTCGTCCTTGTGACGGCGGTCGGCGTGCGGTTTTTGCCCGCCCTGACGAAGAACCTCACCGCGGCGGACCATGCCGTGATGAACGAAGCGGCTGCGTATGACGCCGACATGGGCATGGACGAAGCCGCCGAGGCGATGCCGGAGATGCCCCTCGCAGAGGTGCAGATGAAATCCGCCCAGTCCGGCTCCGGCCCGCGGGACGATGTGTATGACGATGCCGACGAATCTCCGGCGGAGGTGCCCGCAGCGATGGAGATGCCCGCGCCGACGGCAGTACCCACCGAGGAACCGGCCGCGCCCGCCGATCGCTATGAGCTGTTCACCGCATCGAACGCGTCAAACGCGGCGGCGGAGCAGGAAGAGCCCGAGGCGGCGTGCGAAGCCGAAGAGGAGTATTTCGTTTCAGAGGAAGCGGCGTATGCTTATGACGAGGCCGCACCCGCCGCGCCGGAATCGGCCTGGACGGGCGACATGCTCGGCACGAGCCTGACCGTCGAAGCCCCCGCCGCACCTTTCCACGAGGCAGTCGGCGACCTGATCACGATGGAGAACACGTCCGGCGGCTTCAAAAGCGCGGGGCCCGCGTACGTCATCCGGACGGACTGCGCGCACGCCGGGGCCTGGCGGAATTCGTACCACGACATCCCGGCGGTCCTGATCGAGCGGGTCGGCGCGGAGGAATTCGGCGCCTGGGCAGCTGAGGCAGAGGCCGCGGACCCGTGCGGGGTGAACATCCTCTCGTTCGCGCTCCGGTTCGGGCTGACAAAGGAAGACATCTACGCCGTCGGCGACGTGTGGTACTACCTCGATCTGCCCGAGGACCTCGCCCTGACGGAGGAGAACGCCGCGGCGATTGAAGCCTACTATCTGGCGGGCGGCGATCCGGAGAAGATGGCGGCGCGCGGGGCGGAGTACGAATACAAAACCGCGATCGTGCGGGAAGCGGGCCTCGAGAACTATCTCGCATGGCGCGCGGGCAAGGACAACAGCCTCCGCGCATGGACGGTCCGGGAAGCCGCGGACTATTTCGGGATCAGCGAAGAGCGGCTCGAAGAGCTGGCGGAGGAAGCCGGGTATTGTGGCTGATCTGCCGACCGGCCGGCGGAGCCGAAACGAATTGAATGCCACTGCATGGCGGCCGCGGAGCTGTTTTTGAAAGATCGGTTCCGCGGCCGTTTGTGTTTCGGCGGGCTGAAAGGAGCATGAGGATGAAAACCGTGAGAAGAGCGTTCGCGTATGCTTTGTGCGCGCTGATCCTGCTCGGCGCCTGCGCCTGCGGGAAGAGGGCGTCTGCGGAGACGGAAGAGCCCGTCTATCCGAAGGATTTCGCGTTTTCCTTCGTCTGGGGCGTTTACGGGATCAGCTCGTATGACAGCCGGACCGGGCGGCTCGTGAAAACCAAAGACACCGCCGACATCGAAAAATACACCGCGGCGGTCACCCTGTCCGTCGCCGACATGAACACGGTGTATCGCCGCCTGTTCTCGGACATCGACCTCGCGGCGTACCCGGATACCTACGATCCCTTCGACGGAATGGGTTCAAAGCCCAATCAGACGGTCATCGTCTCGGCAACGGCGGGCGGGCAGACGAAAACTGTGACCTGCAAGGGGATCGCGCTGGGCGGGCCTGAATATTGTTACAGCGAGGAAGCGAAGGCCTTCTGGACGTCGGTCACCGCGATCGTCGAGCTGCTCACGTCCCTTCCGGAATGGGAGGCGTTCCCGCCGTACGAGAAGCTGTATCAATGAGCGGCGGGAAAATCTTCGGTTTCCGGGAAAAAACGGTCGTGCGGCTGTACACAGCATACAGCTTCACGACCGTTTGTTTTTTGCCGTCCGGACCGGATCGCCGCCTCCGCCGTTCCCTGTTCCCCCTTCGTTGTTCGTTTGATCCGCCCTTCCTGTCGTTTCCTGCAATTTTCCCTTGCATTCCGCCGCGGCGGATGGTATAATAATGTATCGCATCTCATTTCCCGGAGTTCCCCTTGAAAACCATGAGACGTTTTCTCCCGGTCCTGTTCTGCCTCGCGGCCTTGCTCCTCTGCGCCTGCGCCTCCCCGCGCGACGCGATCGATCAGGTGCGCGCGGAGTGGGACGAGATCATGGAGTTCTATACCTACGATTACCCCCCGACGGATTACGCCTATTTCTCCCTCGCGCCGGATCTGCCCGAGGCTCCCATGACCCGCCTCCTCGACGCGCTGCCGCACACCGAGATTGTCGAATCCGTCTACAACCGCGCGTCCAAGCCCGCGAGCATCGCCGTCCTCGACGACGTCGTCCACTTCCGCACCCCCGTCTCCGCCGATGCGGGCGACCGGAGCGGGTATGCCGCCGTTCCGCGCTTTGCCGAGGCGAACATCTCGACCGTCGGCCAGATCCTCGCGGCCCACGGCATCGCGTACGAGACCGTCTCCGTGCCGAACGCCGCGCCGGAGGGGGACGTCGTCGCGCTGCGGTACGCCGGGTTCTCCGACGAAAACGGCTACTACGTCAACCCGGACGTCCCGGTCACGCTGTGCGTCAGCGGCGCGAAAAAGGCGTCCTTCGAGCCCTCGCCCGACGCCGAGCGCGTGGTGTACATCACCTTCGACGACGGCCCGACCGAGCGGAACACCGAGCGCCTCCTCGACATCCTCGACCGCTGGGGCGTGCGCGGAACCTTCTTCACCGTGGGCACGGAGATCGAAGCGGCGCCCGCCTCCGCACGCCTGATCGCGGACCGCGGCCACACCTTCGGCTGCCACACCGTGACCCACGTCTACGAGGACATTTACGCCTCGACCGAAGCGCTGGAGCGAGAAGTCGTCCGCTGGGAGGAGATCGCCGGGGAAGCCGGGATCGCGCTCGGGGAGACGAAGTACTTCCGGTTCCCGGGCGGCTCGGTCGGCCCGTATTTCACGGACGAAGAGGTCGCGGAGATGAAGGAGATGCTCACCGGGCGCGGGTATCTGCTCTTCGACTGGACGGTGGTCACGAACGACGCGGTCCTCAGCCGGCGCGACGAGGGTGTGACGCCCTGCGAGTACATCCGGGCGACCTTCGAGGAGAGCTTTGAGCGGTGTCTCGCGGAGGTCGAGACCTGGCCGGACACGCCGATCATTGTCCTGATGCACGAGACCGTCCCCGAGTCGATCGATCTTCTGCCGTGGATGTTCGAGCGGATCACGCGGGCCGGGCTGTCCTTCGGTTCGCTCGAGAACTACGGGAGGACGTGGACGTATGCGGAGAGGCACGGAAACTGAACGAAATCAATCATGGCGCGTGTGTTTTCCCCGTCACACGCGCTTTTGTTATGTTCTTTTGCCTGCGCGCTGACGCTTGCGGATTTGGCATCGGCGAAGCCGATCGTTTTTTTCGCCTGCGCGGCTGGCGGACAAGAGGGCTCCGGAGCCGCCCTCTTGTCAATCACCGCTCCCA
>JAFPWV010000086.1 GCA_017412675.1 Clostridia bacterium | reverse complement strand
CCGTCGAGCCTACCTGCACGGAGCCCGGTCTGACCGAAGGCAAGCATTGCTCGGTGTGCGGTGAGGTGCTCGTGAAGCAGGAGGAAGTCGCCGCGACGGGACACACCGAAGTCATTGATCCGGCTGTCGAGCCGACCTGCACGGAGCCCGGCAAGACGGAAGGTAAGCATTGCTCTGTGTGCGGCGAGGTCATCAAGGCGCAGGAAACCATTCCCACGACGACGGAACATGACTGGGGCGAATGGACGGTGACGAAGGAAGCGACGGTGGACGCAGAGGGCGAGGAGACCCGCACCTGCAAGAACGATCCGACGCATACGGAGACGAGAAAGATCGACAAGCTCGAACCTCCCGAAGAAAAAACCGACGACTCCACCGATGACGCGCTGATCGCCTCCCTCCGCTATGCCGCGATGATTCTCAGACAGAAGCGGCAGGCCGAGGAAGCGGCGAAGAAGGCTGCCGAAGAAGCCGCGAAGAAGGCCGCCGAAGAGGCCGCCAAGAATGCTGCCGAGGAGGCTGCGAAGAAGGTCCTCCCGTTTACCGACGTGACGGAGACATCCTCGGCGTATGGTGATATCAAATTCGTTTACGACAACGGAATCATGATCGGTATGAGCGACACAACCTTCGGCGAAAGCGTTTGGCTAAGCCGTGGAATGATCGTGACGGTCCTGTATCGGCTCGAAGGCAAACCGGCTGTTAATTACACTGGCACGTTCACCGACGTCCCCGACGGCACGTGGTTCACCGACGGTGTCGAATGGGCTGCCTCTAAGGGCATCGTCCTCGGCTACGGCGACGGCACCTATGGCCCGAATGACGACGTGACGAGAGAACAGCTCGCCGCGATCCTATTCCGTTACGCGAAGTACAAGGGTTACGACGTGAGTGTAGGCGAGGACACGAATATCCTCAGTTACTATGATGCGTTCACATGGGGCCAGTGGGCAGTACCCGCTCTCCAGTGGGCATGCGGCGCGGGCGTGCTCGAGGACGATCCTTATGGATGGATCCGCCCGACCGAGGCCGCCACGAGAGGCGAAATCGCCCACGCGATCCACGTCTTCTGCGAAGAGGTCGCGAAATAAGCAACACCAAACAAACATTTCAGCCGCTCGGAGACAAACCGGGCGGCTGTTTTGTCGGCTTGCGGCGCGGAATTGTGAAAATCCCTTGCATTCGGACAGAAACTGCGCTATAATAAAACAGGATTCCACAATACTCAACCAAACCGGAGGTCAGCATGAACCGAAAAGCATTCACCCGCGTCCTCTCCCTCCTGCTCGCCGCCCTGCTCCTCGCGCCCCTCGTCTCCTGCGCGAACGCCAAGGACGATCCCGACGCGCCTGCCGCGAATCCCGGCGCCGATCCCGCGGCCGATGCACCGGAGGAAGCCGAGGACGAGCCGAAATACCTCGACGCGCTCCCCGAAACGCTCGACTACGGCGGCTATGAGGTCACCTTCCTCTCCTCCGAGGAGACCAAGTCCATCGAGCTCGACGAGGAAACGGACGACATCAGCGACGTCGTGAACGAGGCGTACTGGCGGCGCAACCGCTCGCTGGAGGAACGGCTCAACGTCAAGCTCGTGCTCGGTGAAAAGACCGGGTACGGCGGCTTCAACTCCGCAGCCACGCAGGCCGTCACGGCCGGGAGCGACGAGTATGATCTCTTCTGCGCCCACACCCGCTTCAACGTCTCCCTCGCGGCGTCCGGTCAGGTGATCAAGCTCAACGAGCACGGCGTCACGGACATCGTCAACGTCAACGCGCCGTACTGGAGCCAGCTCTTCATCGAGAACATCAACTACAAGGACAACATCTACTGGCTCACCGGCGACATGACCCACAACTTCATCGCGTACATCTACGCCATGTTCGTCAACGCCACCGTCTGGAACGATTTCTACCCGGGCGAATCGATCTACGACATCGTCCTCGAGGGGAAATGGACGCTCGATCAGATGAGCGCGATGTGCGAGAACGTCTACCGCGACCTCAACGGCAACGCGCAGGTCGATCTGAACGACAGCTTCGGCGTCATCATGCAGAAGGGCCACGTCCTCAACGGCATGGTCTTCACCAACGGCGTGGAATACACCGGCCGGGACGACGCGGGCGAGTACATGGTCATCCTCGGCAACGAGCACACCGTCGACGTCTTCGACAAGCTCCACAACATCTTCTATAACACGAACTACGGCATCATGCTCGAAAACGCGGCGTTCGACAACGGGAGCATCAACATGCTCAACGAGGACCGCGTCCTCTTCTGCCCGAACACCTTCAACATGGCGGGCAACGAGATCATCCGCAACATGGAGTCCGACTTCATGATCATCCCGCTCCCGAAGTTCGATGAAGAGCAGGAGAACTACCGCGTGAACCAGTACGACGGCGTCCCGCTTTACGGATGCCCGACGACGCTTGCGGAGGACAAGATCGACATGATCGCGACGGTCCTCGAGGCGACCTGCTCCATGACGAGCCAGACGGTCATCCCCGCGTATTACGACCTCGCCCTGAAAAACAAGTACAGCCGCGACGCCGAGACCGCGAAGATGATCGATCTGATCCACGACAACATCACGGCGGACTTCTGCTTCTACTGGGGCGATTCCGTCGGCGACCTCATGAGCTTCTTCTACAACAACATCCAGAACGACGAGATCGCCTCGAAGTTCAAGGCGAACGAAAAGGTCTGGGCGAAAACGCTCTCGAAGCTCGTCGGCAAGCTCGAAGGATAAGACCGCTGCTTGAAGACAGGAAAACCCCCGGAGTTTCTTCCTCCGGGGGCGTTTTTTATCCGTGGTAGACCATGTCCTCTTCGGTGTAGATCCGGTGCTCCTTCCAGATGTCGAGGATCATCAGATACCGCTCCAGATCGAGGCCGCGGAACGGGACGTTGCTCGTCGAGAAGATGTACCCTCCGCCGGGCTTCGCGGACCGGATCGCGTAGAGCGCGCTTTCCCGGACCTCCTCGTCCGTACCCGTCTGCATCAGGGCGCAGTTGACGTTCCCGCAGATCGCGATGCCGCGCGGATAGGTCAGCCGCTTGACCTCGGCGATATCCACGCCCGCCATCGGGTCGATGGAGTGGATGCAGTGCGGGCGGCAGTCCATGAGCTGATCGAGGATCGGCATGATGTTGCCGTCGGTGTGCTTGATCGCGTAGCCGCCCATCTTGCGGATGGCGTCGATGATGTCGTAGAGGTAGGGCGTGATGTATTCCGAGAACATCTGCGGGGAGAGGAACGGCCCGGAGTTGTAACAGTAGTCCGAGCAGAGCATGAAGCTCTCGATCCCGCAGTCGAAGAGCTTTTTGTTGTATTCGATCGCTCCGTCCGCCATGCGGCGCGCCTGGGCGTGGACCTCGTCCGGGTCGTCGGCGATGCGGTAGGCGAACTCGAACATGTCGTTGCCGTCCGGGATCGCGAAGGTGCCGTCGCCGTGGTGCGTGAGCAGGAACTTGTCGCCGGAGAGCTCCTTGATCCACTTCACGGTTTTCTTCACGTCCTCGTAGTCCAGATACGCGACATTGAAGATTGAATATTCGAGCTCCGAATAGACCGAGACGATCAGCTCCGCGTTTTCATAGAGCTTCCGGTCGCGTTCCTTTTCGGACAGATTCATCCGGTCGAGCGCCCAGCTGGAGGTGAAATCGATGCCCCCTCCGCGGAGCTCGGGCGTCAGCTGGAATTCCAGCTCGAAGGTCGGGATGGCGTCCGGGACCTTGCATTGCAGCGCAGCGATCGCGCGTTCTCGAAGTGTCATTGTCAGACCTCCTTGTTCCCCGCGAGCGCGAGGACGTCGTAAAATGCGGGTTTGACGCGCCAGCCGCGTCCGATGAGCAGGGGATAGTTCTTGTGCCGCCGGGGGAATCCGTTGAGCCACGAGACCGCGTCGGAGAGTCCCCAGAAGACGACCGTGTCGAGCGAGCCTTCGTCCGCCAGGGCGCAGAGGACGCGGAAGATCTCCGTGTATTTCGCCCGGAAATCCGCCTCGAGCGCCGGCGTCCAGTCGAGGTTCTCCGCCGTGTCGCCGAAACGGTAGCACGAGACGTCGAGCTCGGTCGCCTCGAGACGGAGCGCGGGATCGATCCGGCAGAGGTCGGCGATCTTGCGGACGTTCTTTTTCAGAAGATCGAGGTCCGTGAAGAGCGAGAGATGCATCTGCAGGCCGACGCCGCCGACCGGAACGCCTTCCCGGAGCAGCTCCTCGACGAGGGAGACCATCGTGTCCGCCTTCGCCTCGGAGGATTCGAGGTCGTAGTCGTTGATGAGCAGCCGGGCGTCCGGATCGGCTTCGTGCGCGGCGATGAATGCCTCGGGGATGTAGTCCCGCCCGGCGATCTTGTACCACCGCGATTCGCGCAGACCGCCCTCGTCCCGCAAAACTTCGTTCAGGACGTCCCACGTCGCGATCCTCCCGCGGTAGCGCGAAACGACGGTCGAGATGTGGGTCCGCATCCGGGCGAGCAGCTGATCCCTGGTCGCAGGGGCGCCGTTTTCTCCCTCGAAGAACCACATCGGGACCTGGCTGTGCCAGACGAGCGTATGCCCGCGCAGATCGATCCCGTGCGCCTCTCCGAATGCGGTAAAGCGGTCGAGCTTATCAAAGACGAAGCGGCCCTCCTCGGGCTGGACGTTGATCGGCTTGGATTCGTTCTCAAGAGTCAGGATGTCAAACTGTTTCCGGATCGCGGCGCATGCCTCGGACGCCGGGTCGAGGTCCCAGGTGTTGACGGCGGCTCCGATCCGGAAGCGCGCGCGGAATGCGTCAGCCAGCGAAGGCGCCTCCCATGCGAGTGCGTTCGGTTCGTTCACGGCATCGGTCTCCCTTTGTTTTTTTTCTTTATTATACCAGTCACGCCGCGCGGTGTCAACGGAATTTTTCATGAACGTCCGGGAAAATGAAAAAACCCGCCCGGGGATTCGGACGGGAGGAAGTTTCAGCCGCGGAACAGGAAGAGGTTGAACGCCAGCAGGATGCCGAGGAAGACGAAGCTGACGGCGGTGTAAAGGAGGAAATACCCCTTCGTGTGACCGGGATAGCGGATCGTGTATTCGCGGAAGGTGATGAGGCTCGCAAGCGAGGAAATGAGCGTCCCGACACTGCCGACGTTCACGCCGACCAGAAGCTCCTGCCAGTTGTCCGTGAAGTTCGAGAGCAGAATCGCCGATGGGACGTTGCTGATGAACTGGCACGAGAGGGAAGAGAAGAGCACGACGTTCTTGTTGAGCAGCGCGCCGAGGGTGTCCCGCACGATGTCGAGCCGCGCCGCGTTCCCCGCGAAGATGAAGAAGAACACGAAGGTGAAGAGGAGCGGGTAGTCGACGGAGGAGACGGCGTGACGGTCCAGAACAAGCAGGGACACGGTGATGACTGCGAGGCCGATGGCGTAGGGGATCGCCCGGAAGACCATCAGAACGGACACGAGGAAGAGGACGGCGTAGAGGACGCTGCGGGATTTATCGAAACGGATCATCTCGTCCGTCACCGTGAGCGGCTCCGGCTTCACGAAGAGGAAGCACGCCCCCGTGATGAGCGCCACGGAGAGACAGAACGACGGAAGCATCGTCAGGGTGAAGGCCCCCGTCGGGATGTTGAAGCGGGTGTAGAGGTAGAGATTCTGCGGATTGCCGAACGGCGTGAGCATGCCGCCGAGGTTCGCCGCGACGGTCTGCATCACGAAGCTGAACGCGACGGTCTTCTGCCGCCCGCAGTCCTTCAGGACGTAGTAGCTCAGAGGCAGGAACGTGAGCAGCGCCATGTCGTTCGCAATGAGCATGGAGCCGAGGAAGGTGATCCAGACGAGCGCGAGGACGCAGGCGCGGGTGCTCTTGAAGAGACGCACGATGTTCTTCGCAAGGATGTAGAAGAACCGGATGTCCTTCAGCGCAGCCACGACGGCGAGCGTGCAGAAGAGGCAGGCAAGCGTCTTGTAATCGACGTATCCGGCATACCGCGTATCCGGCGGAACGAGGAAAACCGTCATGACAGCCAGGAATGCGGCAATGCACATGACGGTGTTCTTTTTGACGAAGGAAAGGGCGTGCTCGGCGAGTTCTGCGGGACGGTTTCTTTTCGGGAACGCGATTGCTTTCTGCATGATCTGCCTCGGCCGGATGTACTTTGATTTCTACCGAATGCCTATCATAGCACAACGCAGAGCGGCTGTCAAGAGCGCGCGGAACACTTCTCAAAAATCAGAGCTTTGTCGTAAATGGCCAAGATTGGAGCGGTAAATTTGTGCAATCCGACGGCTGACCATGCGTGCGTTCCCCTGTGCGGATCGCCTATTCCAGGCATCAGCGGTCGTCGCCTCGCCAGAGATAGCCGTCCTGATCGATATGCCATTCCTCGCCCTGCCAGACAGCGGTCCCTTCAAAGAGGGAAGGCGTGGTGTACGCGCGGATGGTGTATTCGTCCGCTTCCAAGCCGAGGAGGAGACGCGCGTCGTCGGTGAACGCACCGGTCTTCACGGCGTGGGCGTGCTCACGGTAATAGAGACGGCGGAGCGCGAACTTCATCCGGTCTTCCGCGGGCAGAGAATAGTCCTCGCCCTCTTCGGTGAAGACGAGATACCCCCACATTTCGGGGACATGCGCGTCAATCAGACCGGTCGGCGCCCAGAGCCAATTGTGCTCGGGCAGGGGACGGCCGTCGAGGCCCTTGCGCTTGACGTATTTCCCGTCGATGACATCCACGTCCCACTCGACGCGCGAGAAATCCATCCGCCAGATCTCGCCGGGAACGGGCGCGAGGCGGTCGGGTCTGCAATGACCTACCGGGCATTCGCGGAAGGAGAACCACGGCAGCTTGATCTCGACGGACCAGAAGCGGTTGTCCGCCGCGGGATTGTTCAACTCGCCCGCGATCTTCACCGCGCTCTCGAGCCCGCGTACGTCCCAGCTGATGATGCGGCGGGTGCGGTCGCGCTGCGGACACTCCATGTAGAGGTCCCAGACGGTGTTCAGGGCGTTCATCTCGATTTCGTAATACCGGTGGCTCGAATCCTGCGGCGCGAGGAAGATCTCGAAGTCGTTGTCGGCGAAGATCACGTCGTCGCGCTCGGTGACCGTTGCCCAGATCTGATCGTCCGTCAGCTCCGCGCCGATGTAGAGGGCTTCGTCGTTCCAGAGAACCTTGACGCGCGTCTCCTTCCACGGTCTCGGACGGCTGTCACCTTCGATGTCGCAAAAGCCTGTCAGCCATGTGCCGCGCTGCCAGAAGGGCTTCGAGAGGTCTCCGTCGAGCGGACCGGGATCGCCGATGGCCCGATGGGCGCGGCAGACGGGCGGATGGCAGGGGATGATGGGTTCGCGGATCAGGGGATTGGGCTTCATGATGGTCTCCTCCGTTGTGATCGAATAATCGAAACGTCGTCATGGAGAAAGCGGCTATTCCGGGCCGGATGCCGCCCTCTCCGGATCTATTATAGCAAGCCTGCGGGCGGATGTCAACCGATTCGGCAAAAACGGGACGGGGATCCGCGGATCGAGCGGCTTTGCGCGGCTTTTTAGAGAAAACCCCTTGACACCTTGCGTCAGATGTGGTAAACGAATCAAGCACGCGGCGGAACGAAGAACATCGGGCTTCCGTCGGTGCAAAACGGAGAAGTACTCAAGAGGTCGAAGCAGCGTGACTCGAAATCCGTTCGGCGATGAGCTGGGTGACTCTCTGAAACCCTTAAACGAAGCGGGTTCCCGCTATTTCTCGGAATCTGCAAAACACGGAGTTCTAAGACGAGTTCTAAGAAAAACTGAATCGTTTTTTTGTTTACCTTACAAGTCTCAACAAAGGGCGAAGCAGCCCTCCGTTTGTGACCGGCTCCAAACTCATCGAAGTCAGCGATGAGTTTTTGTTTTCGTGAACACCTGAGGTGATCTGCCGCAATCCGACCTCGGTACTGCACCTCGGCCTTTGCAGGTAGTAAAGCCAGAGCGTGTCTGCAACTTCCATATCCCGGAGTATGCAGACACACTTTTTTGACACATTCCTTGTCGGGATCATACATAACGAAGCCGATAATCACAGCACTCCGCGCCTTCGGAAACGGCGGTCGTCCTCTCATACCGAATACGGCGGAATCCCTTCATATACGCCTTATCCATATGGCAGACGCACAGAACCGCTTTCTCAGCTCCCAATTGCTTTGCGATCTCATGATAAGGACAAGACAGAATGTCGACACCGTACATTTCCGGCGGTTCGGACACGATACGGCGTTTATACCCCTTTACCTCCCCACTCATCCTGTCCATCGTTTTGTCTATCCGTTTCCAGAGCAGCTTTGATACGCCGGGGATGCCGGTTATCCTGCGGACAACCTTTGCGAATCGATTGCCCATTTCATCACCATAAGCACATAACAGACCTTCGGCATCTTCACCTGTTGTGGACAAGACACGGTACAGCGCCACGGCAGGCAGCGTCAAGGCTCCTTTGTGCTCTTTCAGGGACGGATCATCGGAAAGGATGCGGGCGTATTCTCTGCCTGCGTCTTCCCAGACAGCCGCCGCTTTCTCCGGAGACAAGGATTGCTCCAACCGCTTCCGAAAGCCTTTGAAAAACAGTTGCCGGTTCAGTGGGTTCATAACGCCCCCCTCATTCATCTTTTCTCTCTCGTGCAGAGAAGCGAGGCACCGATCAGGCAGAATACGATGCACCACCCATTCCCGATCACGGATCCGCATCCGTTCTTGCCGAGCTTCACATTGGCGTTCTCTGGAGCTGCAGCCGGTTCGGCTTGCTGTTCGACCGGTTCCGGTTCATCCGGCGCATCCGGTTCCGCGGGTTCTGCCACTTCTTCCGGCACAGGTTCTTCGATCTCAGGCTCCGCGGGCGTCTCCTCGACCGGTGCTGGTTCTTCCGGCGCTTCCTCCGGGACATAGGTGCCGCCGAGCTTCTCCGCGAACACCTGCGCCAGCGCCTCGTTCCTGCGCTCGCGGACTGCTCCATCGGGAACATAACGCAGGCCGAAAGAATTGCTCCGGTAGTTGTGGTAGCTGAACCCGACGTCGTACTGGGTCAGCAGATCGATCATGTCGGAAACCCAGACCTGCCCGCCGTTGTCCTCGAAGCAATGAATGCCCGCCCCGAACTCCCCGCAATAGAGGGGAACCTCCGTCTTCACGGAAACATCGAGGTTTTTGACGATCGCGTTTTCGAGCGCCACACGATCCCCGCCGGAGACGGACTGTGCCTCATACATTTCGAGGGATGTGGAGATGTAAGCTTCGTCCTCCGCGTTTTCCACGAGGATATCGGCGGTCGCCTTGTAACTGTGGCCTGTCACAGGACGGACGCAGACGCAGTTCATATTCGCCGATCCGACCGCGCCTTGAATGACGACGGAGCGGCTGTCATCGATCCCGACCTTCGAGGAAATATCTCCGCTTCCGGTCCCGTCGTCTGACCAGAAGTCGAACTTCCCGGCGGTATCCTTATCCTCCGCGGAGATCGAACGGACAAGGTTCCCCTGCTTGTCGTATTCCTCCACGATCAGGTTGTCCGCATAGCATACTCCGCCAGCGCCGAGATTGGACACGTGGAGGCTAATTCCCATGACATTGATGTTTTTCGGGATCTTGGCGATGGAAGTCTCAACATGCTGCCATTCTCTGCTCTCTATATCCGCGCCATTCCCGTACTGGGCGTTTACCCACGAAAGACCGGTGGCGATGATGCTGTCGCCGTTCGGGTATTCGGAATACGTATCCTCAGTCCCGGCCCACGCAAATCCCTGATGCGTGAATTCGGACGGCTCGTAGCAGTGGAATTCGTAAGCATAATTGTCATCCTGTATCGCGACATACTGCTCGTTCGACTTGAATTCCCAGAGCATGTCCCCGGTGGCGGGATCCTTCGTTCCCTCAGCTTTCTCGATGAAAATGACGTGGTTTTGATCGACGGAACGGATGGCATCGACCGTTGTCTGTGCCAGTTCCTGCCATACGCGAAGGCCGTCGTGTGCGTCAGTCTCTCCTACGGGACGCGGCTCGTTCACAAGACCGTAGCCGAGGATGGCGGGCTCGTCCGCATAGCGGAGGGCGATCTCTTTCCAGAGAGCGGTAAAGCGGTTCTGATTTTCCTGTTCCTTCCAGAGCGCGTCCCCTTCGCCGAGGGACTGATAACCGCCCTGCGGGAAGTGCATGTTCAGGATCAGGCGAATCCCGGCCTCCTTCGCCCACGCGATATTCTCGTCGAGCCATGCGAACCCGGCGTCCTTGTATTCATACGGAGCGGTATCGTCTTCAAAGACAATATAGTTCAGATAGAACCGGACGGTGTTGAAGCCGAGTCCGGTGAGCTCCCGGTAAGTATCCACATCGCTGTACCCGGCGGGCGGCTCGGTGGAATCCGAAAACACGTCGTTCTCGAACGCGATACCCCGGATGAAATACTCCTCTCCGTCTTCCGTACGGAACACGCGCCCGTCCGTGCGGACAAATCCTCCGGGCAGATCGGCGGCGCGCACCGAAGCGGGAAACAGGCCAAAGAGCATGGCGAACAGGACGAAAACCGTCTCTGCCGCCGCGATGATTCTCTTTTTCATGGTACAGTTCCTTTCACAGGCGTTTTGAATATTTGGCAGTTCTCCAACCCAAAATGTTATTATGTCCATCGGGATTTGTGTTTGAATCAGTCCTTTCGTAGTTCCATATAAATCGAGCATGGCTCTTCATCTCTATCGATCAGGTAATCTGGAAAGGCTTTCTGATGGAATCCCAGTCTTTTATATAATGCGATCGCTTTCGTGTTTTCTGGATTGGGATCGACCCATACGATCTCAGCCCCGTTTCGGAACGCTTCTTTGATCGCATGGGAGAGCCCTGCTGCCGCAATACCGCGTCCTCTCGCAAATTCGAACAGTTTGATATCTAGAGCGGCGCTTTGATGCTCTCTGTCGATCTCATAGAACGATTCTCCGCAGTAATTCCCATCTTCAAAGATGGAATAGTGATTCAAACCGGGTCTGTTGGATTCGATCCACCGAAACCAGTTTTTCATTTCTTCGTCTGTCTCGATCAATCCGTCCGGAAATCCGACGAACTTCATAACATCCCCGTCAGCCCAAAGCCGTTGAACGTTTTTGATGTCTTGGGCGGCCGTTGCTCTAACTTCAACCATTTTAGCCACCTCCGCAGAGACCGATTTGTCACACCGTTTGCCAAACCAGAAACGGCAAGATATGATTTTTGTGTTTTACAACTCCTGATAGAACCTTACCGCAGCGGCGATTTCTTCCACGTTTGGATGCCCTTTGGCGATTCCTCCAACCATCTTGAACGGACCGAAGGTATCATAACCGAGGCAGTGATAGGATCCCAGCTCCTGGCAGCGCTTCTTCTCCGTGATCTCGCGGATGCTTTTCAGAAATCCGCCGACCGGCGCGCCGTGGGTATAGAGATAGAATACATCCTTCCCCTCCGGCAGACGCTCGGATGCGAAGATCAGGATTTGCTTGGCGAAGGAACTGAAATAAATGCCGGAGGCAAAACCGATGCGATCATAGGAGGACAGATCGGCGTCCGGCTGTTCCGTTACGTCGATCAAAGTCAGGGAAGGATCGACGGCGCTGATAGCGTCCAGCAGCTTCTTTGTGTTGCAGTGATGTTTGGAATAATAAACGATTGCCGTTTCCATGATTTGTACCCCGATAAACCGGAAGTTTGTCAAGCAGATTCGAAGCCGGACAGGGAATCCTCCGCCGCCTTTAAGATACGTTCACGGGTATCATTCTCCGAGAAGCTGACGGGCGGCGAGGACGAGGAACATGTAGTGCGGGGAACTCTATTACTCTACTTGTTTCATGGCATCATTTGCGGCTTTAACCGCGTCATTGGGGCCCATCTCATGAAATCTTGTTCTTGCCGGTTCGAACGGTTCAATCATATAGAGAGCATCAGCGTTGATATCCTTGAACCGTTTCAGGATATGCTTCGAATCGATTACCCCAGTCTCCATTGGTAATCGACGTTCCATATCTTTTTGCTGATGATACGGTACCCCGGCAACTGCGTCGTTCAGATGAACACAGACAAGTCTTTGCACCTGAATCTCCATCAGTTTGAAATCCTTGTATGAGCCGTTTGAGGATGTATACCAATGGAATGTATCAAAAGCTATTCCTGCATACCCGCCGGCGGCATCAGCGATGGAGATCACCCCGGCAAGAGAGTGGACAAATTCATTCTTTTGCCATGTACGCAGCTCATGAGGACCGAGGAATTCCAGACCATAGCGCACACCATAATCACGAAGGATTCCGGTTACGGCGCGAACGCGTTTCACATGCCAGTCGAAGTTCTCGTCAAACTCTCGAAAACTTGTCGGCCAGACATGATTGTAAGCAAAATGAACCCCTATCTTTTCAGCAATTTCCGCTCTGTGGCGCAACTCCTCAAGTTTTTCGTCAAAAGAAGCATCGTCAAGATCCCAATGATAGAAATCGGCCGGCATCGGGAGAAGTCCCCATTTAAGGTTGTACTCTTTTACGAGGCCGTCTGCTTTTGCCGCGAGATCAGGATTATGGAAGAAGTCAAATGACGGGCTGATTGCCTGAAATCCATATTTCGCGGCCAATGGAATCAGTTCGATAACCGGATAGGGAATATTGAGCATCGAGGCGTCAAGCGTACGGATCATATCATTTTTTCCTTTCTCGCCTGAATTGCCATTTCAAGACCTCGCAGCGTCATCTCCACCCTGTTCTTACGTGGCCAATTCATCAGTATGATTTCGGGAGTCAGCATGTCCTTCAAAAGAGCATATACATCGTCGATACTCCGTTCTGTATTTGGAGAGAAAACCTCGGGGAGTATCTCAATATATGCCAAATCCATTCTCATGTTATAGTCGTATTTATGATCAACACCATATAGCGCGGCAACTTCATCCGAGAAGATATCCGTACAGATTCCGTCCTTTAGCTTCTGGCATGGTCCACAGGGATCATCCGCACCGGATGTAAAGGTTACGGTGTCGATCTTTCCGGAAGAAAGGAGATTCCCATAGGTCCCCCATGCATTTCCGGAAGGGCTGACGGGATAGAACGAGCCATTGTTTTCCGCTATCTCGTGCAGATAATCCAAGAAATGATGTGGTTTGAAAAATGCATGCATCGCTTCTCTCCTCCTTGATCATGCAGGATAGTTCATGAATTTTGGTTATTGACCATCCTGGTTTCTTGTGTTTTGTGTGCTTACTCCCTGAACTTTACAGCAGTCCCGTAGGCGATTACTTCGGCTGCTCCCTGCATGATGGCGGAGGAAGCATATCGGATATTGACGACCGCGTCGGCTCCAAGAGCTTCCGCTTCGGACACCATCCGTTTTGTCGCCAGCGCGCGTGCTTCGTTCATCATGTCGTTGTACGCCTTCAGCTCGCCGCCCACGAGGGTTTTCAGGCTCTGTGTAATGTCACGGCCAATGTTTTTTGACTGGATCGTGCTTCCCTTTACCAGTCCCAGCATTTCGAGCTCTTTTCCGCTGATGTAATCAGTATTGACTAAGATCATCATCTTCTCCTCCTTTGATTTCTTTGATTCTTTGAATGCAGACGTATATCATAACAGCCGCCAAGAGAGCTGGAATGATCCCCAATAACAGTTTCAGAACGGGGTTCTCAACCAAGTAGATCAATAACCCGAAATAAGCGATGAAGTAAAGAATCACAAGAACTGTGATGATAATCGGAGCAATCATTTTCCTTCTGTGATTCTTCATTCCCTGTTTCCTTCCCACCATTTCTTCGCATCCGCTAAAGCGTCCGCGGCCTGATTCAACCTCCACTCATTCTTGTCAAGCGTGAGGATCCACGGTGTCTGCATGAATCCCAACAGGTGGTCTGATCCGATCCGTTCGGCACAATATTGCGTCAAGAGTTCCATGTTTTCCCTGCGCACACAGTTGCTCCCCGTCGGCACCTGGTCGAAGCCCGCGCGGTCAAGAACCTCATAGCAATCGAGCATGGTACGGAGGCGATCATTGAGGTCCGTATCCTGAAACTTCGTTGTATAGTACCAGTTGCTCTGGACAACAGTTTTCGGCATCTTCTTCAGAAACACGTCCCGGTGATCCCAGATATAGTCCGACCATATCCACGCCCGCGCGTTTTCCCGCTCCACACAGTCGACAAGGTAATACAGATCGTGCCACCACAAATCGTGCTGACGGATGATGGAAATGTCGTAAGCGCGCTGCAGAAGGGCGTTTTCCTCGTCCATGCCGAGGTGAAAATAACGGGGGCGAAATATTCCACAAACCTCATTGATCAGGTCGGCACAGACCTGATAATACACTGAGGTGGAGAGCATCCGGCTGTATTCTTTCATCCATATGTCGTGGCAGGCGGAAAAGTTGAGTTTCGGGACCACTTCGAATCCCATGTCGCGCATGAGCCTAAGCTCCGCCTCCATCTCCCCCCGCGTCCACGATCCATCCACCGCCAGCTCCGGATGGGATTCATATCGCAGCCCTTCCCCGAGATCGATAAGGATCATACTGACGCCGCATTTCTTCAGACGGTCCAGATACCGTCTCCACAGCGGACGGGAAAACCGCAGGACGGAAGAAGCCTGAGAATCGGGATCATGTTCTCGGTCCCGGGGATTTCCTTCTTCGTTCCACATGTTTCCGCCGAGATGGAGCAAAATGCTCCAGAGTAGTTTGTTCATGTTCTCACCCTTCATATAGATCAAAGGCTTTGTTAGACTTCATCCATTTTAGAAGTATCGTTTGGAATGGCCTTGGAAATGAAAACGGATCAGGGCAGCATCTCCTGCTAGGCTTCCGCAATCTTCTCATAGGACTTCATGCCCACCGACCTGTTCGCTGCGTTCGCGGGTCGTCGTGCATGGTGTTCCCCCGGAATAGAATGCTTACTCCAAGTTCAACTTATAATAATGGGCATCAAAATAGGTTTCTTCTCCCCACTTTTTATAGCGCGTTTTTCTATCCTGAGAAAATCCAAATTTAAGAAGTAGGGCAACCGACGCAAGATTGATATCTGCAACTTCTCCCGTGATTGACTTGCCTCCTTCCGCTTTGACCCAGCGAATTATGGCATCAATCACTTCAGTCCCGAGGCCTTCCTTCCAATGGTCTTTTGAAATGCAGTATCCGATATCGTAATTCCCGTTTTCGGGAAATATGCAACAGGTACCAACAGGCGTACCATCCTCTTTCCATTCAGCAACCAGATAATATCCCTCTGAGTTGTCTTCCATCTCATCGACGCATTTGAGATACGCATCATCCATGTTCTCACGGATAGGGTCGCTCATATACTTCCCGTTTTCTTTATCTCCCCACAGAGACAGCGTAAAGTCTTTATCGGATTTCTGCCAGGAACGAATCGTCAATCTTGGCGTTTCCAAGTTTTTCATAAGAAGCATTGTATATGATCTCCACCGCAAATACCAATTTAGCGACATCCCGACAAACGGGAATTTGTTTCTTTAGTAAGGACTCGAAGGTTCTCAATCTTCCAAATAACAAACCATTTGCAAATCATAAGGTTCGTTATCTGCGATTCTTTTTATTGGGCAGTCTGTCAGCCTACTCCCCATCGCTTTGTAAAATGCAATGGCTTCTTCTGAAGAGCATGCAGAGATATACAACGCCTGAGCTCCTGCTTTTCGAGCCTCTTCTTTTCCCTTGCAAAACAATCGTCGGCCTATACCCAGACCTCTGTATTCCGCAGATACTTGCATCAT
>JAFPWV010000085.1 GCA_017412675.1 Clostridia bacterium | reverse complement strand
CTCGTAGTCCGTGCCGTAGTAGGACGCGTAGGATTCGTAATACCGGCGCTGGTCGGCGTAGATCTTGTTCACGGCGTCGACGGGGTATTCCTTCACCGCCGAATGATCGAGCACCTGCTGCCAGAGATCGGTGTACATCTGGCTGTTCACATAGTACGCCTTCTGCTTCGCCACGGTCTCCCAGTATGCGATGCGGAATTCCTCGACGTTCGAGTAGGAGAAATGGGTGGACACGAATTCGTCGTCGAGCGCCGGGGTGATGAGGTTGTCCGTCAGGATCGCATGGACCGTCGTCACGAAGGTCACGGTCTGGCCGTTGAGATCGTCGACGCCGTAATCCGCGGGGAAGGTCACGTCAAAGGAGAATTCCTCCCCGACGGGCTTTCCGATGTACGCCTCGGCGAAGCCCTCGATGTACCCGGTGCCGGAGGACGCGACCACCTCCTGATCGGTGCCCGTGCCGCCCGCGAACGCGACACCGTCCTTGTACCCGGCATAGTCCACGCGCAGACGGTCGCCCTCGGAGACGACGCCCTCGAGGATCTCTTCATAATACGAATAGTTGTCGAGCATCGCGTCGATCTCGTCCTCGAATTCCTCGTCGGTGAGGACGTCGGACATCTTCGTCACGACGAGCCCATGGGTATTGCCGACCTCCACGTATTTCGCAAAATCGAGGGCGGAATAGTCGAATTCGGGGAGATCGGCCCATGCCTGCCAATCGGCGCGTTCCGCATTCCCGGCCGAGCCGTTTCCGGTGCCCGGGACCTGATCCCCGGCGAGGGTGACGGTCGGGTTCCCGGCGATGTCGGCGATCGGTTTGTCTTCCCGTTCGGTTTTTTTGCAGGCTGCGGCCGGGCACAGAAGCGCTGCCGCGAGGAGGATGGTCAGGATCTTTTTCACGTTGTTCCTCATGTTTGACTGGATTTTCAAGTAGTTCGCCGAAAGCGGCGCATGCCGTATTATAGCATAGATTTCGCTTCCCCGCCACCCCCGGGAGGAGAATTTACGTTTTGTTCATCGGATTCGACGTTTTCCCCGCCGCCCTTGACTTTGCCCGCCGATTGGATTATAATGGAGAAAACCGAAGGGAGGCGAGGATTTGTACATCACATCCCTCTGCTATGTGGAGCGGGACGGGAAATACCTGATGCTCCACCGCGTGAAGAAGGAGGAGGACCGCAACCGCGACAAATGGATCGGGATCGGCGGCTCCTTCCTCGCAGACGAATCGCCGGAGGACTGCGTGAAGCGGGAGGCGCTCGAGGAGACCGGGCTGACGCTTCTCGCCCCCGTCCTGCGGTCCGTCATCACCTTCGTCGTCGAGGGCGGGGAGTCGGAGCTGATGTTCCTCTTCACCTGCGAATCCTTCGCGGGGACGCTCACCGACTGCGACGAGGGCACGCTCGCATGGATCCCGAAGGAGGACCTCTACGGTCTCGAGCTCTGGGAAGGCGACCGCATCTTCCTCGAAAAGATCGCCGCACCCTGCCCCTTTTTCACCCTGAAACTCGTTTACGACCGCGGCGGACATCTCCTCTATGCCGAGGAAGACGGCGCGCGGGTCATCATTGACAGGAGGACAACATGAGAACCTTATCGATCGGCAACAGTTTTTCCGAAGATGCCTGCGGGTATCTCCATCAGACCGCCGAGAGCGCCGGGATCGCGTGGGAGTGCGTCAACCTCTATATCGGCGGCTGCTCCCTCGAATACCACGCGGAAAACCTGAGGGAAAACCGTCGGAACTACGGGCTCGAGATCAACGGGGAGAACGCCGGACGCCAGATTTCGATCCCCGAGGCGCTTGCGGCGGGAAAATACGACTTCATCACGCTCCAGCAGGCGAGCCATTTCAGCGGCATGAAGGAGACGTACTTCCCCTTCATCCGCGCGCTGTATGACGCCTGCCGGGCAGCGCAGCCGGACGCCGAGATCGTGATCCACGAGACGTGGGCGTACGAGAGCGACTCGACCCACGGCGCGTTCCCGAACTACGGCTCCGATCAGCGGCGGATGTACGAATGCCTGCGGGACGCCTACACTGAAGCGGCCAAGGCCCTCGGCGTGCGCCTGATCCCGGTCGGCGACACGGTCCAGTATCTCCGGGAGAACGTGCCAGTCTACGACTATCCCCACGGCGGCGCGCCGCTCACCCGGGACGGCTTCCACCTCGCGATCCCGGACGGACGCTACCTCGCCGCGCTCGTGTGGATCGAGACCCTCGCCGGAGCCGACGCGCGGGATGCCCGGTATCTCCCGGAGGGGATGACCGAAGAGCGCCGCGCCCTCCTCGCGGAACAGGTCCACGCGTTCCTCAACCGCGCGTGATTTGTGCTTTTCCAACAAACGGAATGCGGATGATTTGTCAGTTTGCACCAAAGAAGATGGCCTGTCCTCGGAAACATCGGCAGGCTGTCTCTTGTTTTCGGATGTGAAGAGTGTTATAATAGTACCGTAATCACAACAAAGGAAGTGTTATCTATGTTATATCTGATCGATACTGCCAATCTCGACGCGATCCGGACCTGCTGCGAATACTACCCCGTGGCGGGCGTGACCACCAATCCGACGATCATTTCGCGCGAGAATTCCGATTTCAAGGCGCTGATCACCGAGATCCGGCGGATCATCGGCGACGACCGGATGCTCCACATCCAGACGACCGCGACCGAGGCCGAGGAGATCGTGAAGGAAGCCGAAATGCTCCGCTCCGTCGTCGGCGGGAAGTTCTACATCAAGATCCCGATCACCAAGGAAGGGCTGAAGGCGGCGTCCGTCTGCAAGTCCCACGGCATCGGCGTGACCATGACGGCGATCTTCACCCAGCCGCAGGCTCTCGTGGCGGCGCGCGCGGGCGCGGATTTCGTCGCTCCGTACATCAACCGCCTCGACAACATCGTGTCCGACGGCGTGCATGTCGTCGAGGAGATCGTGAACATCTACCGCGCCTATTCCCTGCCGACGCAGGTGCTCGCGGCCAGCTTCAAGAACGCCGAGCAGGTGCACAAGGTCTCGCTGACCGGCGCGCACGCGGTGACGATCAACCCCGATCTGTTCGACACGCTGCTCTATCATCCGCTGACGTTCTACGCGATCGACGACTTCCAGAAGGACTGGGAGAACGTCTACGGGGAGAAGAAGGTCTCCGATCTGATCGGCTAAAGAGAGGCTTTGAGCCTCTTTTTCTTTGCGGGAGCATCATCCGTTTTCGTGATTTTTGTTCACAGGGTCTTGCCATTCGCGCCGAGAGATGATATAATGAAGGCGGACATGAATGCAAAGGAGGTATTGAAGATGTCTCCGATCGAAGAAGCGGTCCGGCTTTTAAAAGCCCAGCCGGAAGAAAATGTCAGGATCATCGTGGAACTGCTTCGGGCCATGCAGACAAGCGCAAAACCGGAAAGCACGGAGAAGCGGATCGGAGCCGGACGGGATGAGATCCGGCTGCCGGAGGGTTTCTTTGAACACTTCGACGACGCGAACGAGGAAATCGCCGGGATCTTTTACGGAGGAGAATGATGCGGTATCTTCTGGACACGCATATCCTGATCTGGGCCTTATCCGGTGAAGAAGGCCTGCTGCCGCCGGAAGTTGCACAGATGATCGACGCGCCGGAGAATGAGATTTGTTTCAGTTCCGTCTCGATCTGGGAAGTCGCCATCAAGAACACGGTACGTCCCGGGCAGATGGGCGTGAAGGCGGACACTCTCGCGCGGTTATGCGGGAAAGCCGGAATACGGGAGCTTCCCATGACCTCCCGTCATGCGCTGACCGTTACGTCTCTCGCCCGACCGGATGATGCGCCGACGCACAAGGATCCGTTCGATCGGATGCTGATTGCGCAGGCAAAATCGGAAGGAATGGTGCTTGTCACTCACGACAAGAAGCTGAAAGACTATGGGGAACCCTGTGTCATGATGGTTTGACACCTTTCAAAAAAGCTGCTTTTCCGCTTGATTTGGGCAAAACCCGCAGTTCCGTCTGGATCCGTAGAAACGAAAAAAGACGCCTCATCGAGACGTCCTTTTTCTTCTCTGAGTGACTGGACTTGAACCAGCGGCCTCTACCACCCCAAGGTAGCGCGCTCCCAACTGCGCCACACCCAGATCCGGTGCTTTTTGACAGCTTTTATATTATAGCACCGGGGGCGGGAATTGTCAAGGCCTTTTCAGAATTTTTTTGGGATCCGGTCCGGCCGCTTCCTTTACCGCGCGGAGCCTTCTCTCCCGCAGGAGGAGGGGTCGCAGGCGAAGGATTCGCAGTCGACGCACTTCGTCTCGGTCGGATGCGCCTCATGCGTGCCGACGCGGATCTTCTCGAGGGCGCAGTAGTCGCAGGACTTCGCGTGGTGCGCGCATTCGCTCACGGTGCAGGCGATCGCGCGGTTCGGCTCCCGTCCGGTCTTTTCGTTCGGATTCATCTTTTCCATCTTCGTTTTCTCCCGTCTTTGTTCCGTCTCGGATTTCAAAGCGCCGCGGCGCTTCCTCTTCATCATGCCCCGAGCGGACGGTTTTTATGCGCTTGACGCGGGGAGGAGCAAGTGATATAATGGAAAACAGAAAACAAACGAACGGGAGGCGGCTATGCTTCGGCTGACGACGCCGCGGGAGGGGGATCTTCCCGCGCTGGAGGACTATCGCCGCGAGGTGCTCGACGGGGACGGGGATTTCGACGGCACGGCGGGGCTCGGGAACGTGAGGACGGCTGCGGACTGGCTCGCCGGGCTGAAGATCCTCTCCTCCCCCGAGGCTCCGGCGCGCGGGTGGCTCCGGACTTATGTATATCTCGGCTATGACGGCGGGCGGCTCTGCGGGATCGTGAACATCCGCCCGACGGACGAGGAGGCGATCCTCGAAGCGGGGCATATCGGGTATCACGTCCGGCCGTCGGAGAGGCGCCGGGGATACGGGCGGGAGCTTCTTCTCCGGGCGGCGGCGCTGTGTCGGGCACACGGGAT
>JAFPWV010000084.1 GCA_017412675.1 Clostridia bacterium | reverse complement strand
TAATTACCTTGTTCATCTGCTGGTTCTTCTGCGTCAGATTGCCTTCCAATAAAACCTGATCGTCGGGAGCATAGGTATACTTCCGCCCCTCCTTTTCCCCCTGCCCGGAAGCGATCAGCGAAAAGGTGCTGCCAATCACCTGATGCGGCGGGATCCATTCCCCCAGCTCCTCGGCGATCAGTTCCCGGACGAGGGTCCGCTCCGAACCGCTGCTGATAAAGACGGTGAAGCCGTGCTCCGCAAGATACTGTACCAGAGCTGTCATGGGCAGATAAAAACCTTCTCCGTACGACATTCCCGAAAAACCGGCAACAGGTTCTTCCATAAAGGCGCGTATGTATTCTCGATACGCTTCCAGCGTAAAGCCGCGGAAAGCTTCCGCCGCCATTTGAGCACCGGATCGGGGAGAATCCGGTTCCGGTTCTCCGGCCAGAAGCGCACTCTCAGCAGATCTCGCCCAAGCTCTGTCCTCCGGCGATGCCTGATAGCTTTCATCGTGAAGCAGTCGGTGGAGCAGGAGGCACTCATCGAAATAGGTCGGGAAGAGCTCGCCATATAAGGTGCCGTCCATGTCGAACACTGCGATGCGTTTCTCCGGCGGCACATAAGCCGGGCTTTTTGCGTCCGTCGTCTCTGCGACAAAAGAGATGACGGAGGCCATCGTCGGAGAATCCTCTGTCCAGTAGGGGATTTTCTCCGTTTTCTGACATCCGGTCAGAAGGAGGAGCAATAGGGTCAGCCATATAAGCTTTTTCATGATGACAGATACCAGCCTGACGAAATCAACAACAACGGATAGTTTGTATAATTCTGTGGGACCGCTTGTGAAAGCGATCCCCTTTCCGTATCCTTTTCAGAATCGAAGTTCCTTTGTCTCTCCGGCTGAGAGGATGATGCGGAACTTCTCGCCGTTTACAGACAGGACCCATTCACCCGCTTTGAGCGAAAACAGCGTGACTTCGACGGCACGGCCGTCTTCCCACTTACAGGACACGTCCAGCGTTCCGGGGGCGGAGAAATGACGGAAGGAACCGGAAGGCCATTCCGCGGGAAGCGCGCCGAGGAGCTTTACCGCGTTCCCCTCGCAGGAGAGCAGCATTTCGCAGATCGCCGCCGTCCCGCCCATATTCCCGTCGATCTGGAAGATGCGCGGCGGATGCAGGTCGAGCAGGGTTTCCGTGGCAAAATCGCAGATCAGAGCGGTGAGATGTTCCCAGCAGTCCTGTGTCCGGCCGAGCCGCGCCATGAGGCAGGCGACCCAGGACCGGCTCCATCCGGTATGGCCGCCTCCGTGGGAAAGACGATAATCGAGGGACCGTTCGCAGGCCTCCCGCAGCGGATGCCCTTCCGGGAAGAGATCTCCCGGATAGAGCCCATACAGATGGCTGAGGTGACGGTGCCCCGGTTCGACCTCGGCCCGCTCCTGATCGAATTCATTGAGACGGCCCTGAGAATCCGCGGTGAGCGGCGGCAGGTGACCCAAAATCTCTTGCCATATCACTCTGCGGTCTTCATCAATCCCCATCTCTTCCGCCATCTCGATCGAGGTGCGGAGCGTGTCTGTCACAAACTCCACGTCCATCGCGCAGTCCACGCCGATGGAAACCGGAAAATCTCCTGTCCCCTCGAAGCGGTTTTCGGGCGACTGGGACGGGGCGATATGGTAGATCCCGTCCTTCTTCACCAGATAATCCTCGAAGAATGTTGCGACTTCTTTCAGGAACGGGTAGGCACGGTTTTTCAGGAAGGTTTCGTCGCGGGTATACCGCCAATGACGGGCGAAATGGGAGGCCATCCACGCCGCGCCGCCGACCCATACTGCCCAGCCCCGGCTCTCCGGCGTCATACGACCCCATACGTCGGTCTGGATCGGGAACCAGACGCCCCGGCACCCGTACAGCTTCAACGCCGCCTCCCTGCCGTGCGGAATGTAGTGCTCGCAGAGGTTGAACAGCGTTTCTTTCTGCCGGGAAAGTCCCAGCGCATCCGCGGCCCAGTAGGCCATTTCAAGGTTCACGTCGAGGTGATAATCGCATTCCCACGGCGGCGTCAGATCTTCGTTCCACTTGCCCTGAAGGTTGAGCGGGAGTTCGCCGGAGGAGCCGCTCACCATGAGGTAACGCCCGAAGGCGAAGTAGAGAAGAGGAAGCGAGGGGTCACGTCCAGCCCTGAATTCGGCGAGCCGGAGATCCGTGTCAAGATCGCTGTCCGGCAAGACAACTTCGATTTCCGCCTTGCCCGCGGCTTCATAAAACGCAGGAAGATGGCGGGCATAGAGGATGTCGTAATCCGCGTCGGCGGGGAAGGGCAGCAGGGAGCCGTTATTTGCCGAGGTGGCGATATCGAGGAGCAGCGTTGTCGAGTCTTTGTGCGGGTATTTCTTCACGCGAACCTCGAAGCTCACCCCACCGTGGAACTGCCCGGCGAGAGTAAGCGTATCGCTCTCCTCGCGCAGCGTCGTTTCACAGGTCGGATCCTCCGCACGCGACAGTCGGAAGGACGCGGAACCGGTTGTCCGGATGACAATGAATTCGTCCGCGAAGCTGGCAAAGGCACGGAGCTCCGTTTCCCCGGAACGGATCACCGCTTCACCGCTCGAAAGGTCAAGGGTACGCCGATAGGCGCCTTCCCCTTCTGCGGTGACGGTGAAATCCCCTGCAGGCTGATAGGGATCGACGCGGTTCTTTACGCCGGAGATGCCTCCGAGTCCGGCGAAGTAATCATTGGCAAGTTGGGTTCCGGTCTTGAAATCTCCGGCAAAAAGAGCATCGCGGACTTCGGTGAGATGGACGGCAGCGTCTTCGCAGTCCCGGAAGCGATTCTCACCCTTCCAAAGCCATTCGTGGTTCAGTGCGAGGCGGATTTCCCCCTCGTCTCCGCAGATCATGGCAGCGAGCCGTCCGTTGCCGATGGGAAGGCCGTTTTTAAATTCTCCGGCGGGGTGAGAATAGCGAAGGATCGGTTTCATATCCGGTTTCTCCTTGAAGAGCATGGAGTTGTCTTTTCGATATTATAACCCTAAAATGGGGGGATGTCAATATTTCCGGAAGGCCGCATCAAGGGGAAGGACGCTTTTTTCTCTTTTCGCGGGATGGGGTTGCAACAAAGCCGGGAGTATGCTATAATGATCGCATATGGATCCCAAGGAAAGGTAATCCCACCTCATGAAAAGAACGCTCTCTCTCATCCTTGCGCTGTTCTTCCTGCTGCCTATCTGTGTTGCGTGCGGCGAGAGTTCAGAAAACGCTGATGCGTCATCCAATTCTCCCTCCGGGAATGATGTTCAGACTCCCTCTGCCGAAACGGAACCGGAAACGGAAGAGGACCCGCTTTCCGACGGCTTGCCGGATACCGACCTCGGCGGATATGAATTCCGCATCTTCTCCATGCTCTGGACGGACGGCGTGGAGACGGCGGCACGCATGATTTCCGACGAATTTACGGGCGACGCCATCAACGACGCGCTCAGAGAATCCACCATCGGCGTGGAGGACCGCTTCAACTGTTCGATCAAAATGATCGAGGGCGGTGACGTCGGCTCCATGCCCCGCAACGTCACGAACTCGATCAACGCGGGCGACGATGCCTTCGAAATCTGCGCCGGTCATGACGGGAGCATGACGAACCTGATGAATCAGGGGTTGTTCTATAACATCAAAAAAGTCCTCCAGTTCAATTTCGACAAGCCTTGGTGGGGTCCCTCAAAGGTGCTGGAAATCAACGGGAAGATGTATCTCGCTTCCTCATACCTCTCTTATACGGGTTTGCATTGGACGAGAGCCCTGATGACCAATAAGCGCATCTTCGACGATCTCGGTGTGGAAATCCCGTATGACACGGTGCGCGAGGGGACATGGACGTTCGATAAGATGATCGCCATGACGGAGAATACCTATGTCGACCTCAACGGGAACGGAAAAAAGGACATAAAGGACCAGATTGGGCTCTGCACCGGCGTTGAAACCTTCTATTGCCTGCAGGAATCGCTGGACATATCCCCCTATCACAGGAACAACGACGGAACCATCACGATGGACTTTGACGTCGAGCGCATGGATTCCATCGTGAACAAGCTCCGAGCTCTCAACAAGACGGACGGGTTCACCTATAAGAGCGATTCCGCCTTTACCTCCGAGATCTTCAAGACCGACGTGTCCATGATGGTCCTCGGCCAGATCGCGGACGCCTACGAGGTGTACCGTGACTGCGAATTCCCGTACGGCTTCCTGCCCTGCCCTAAGTACGATGAGAACCAGAAGGATTACATCAGCGGCTGTACCGATCTGCCGTGGGCGATCCCGAAGACCGTGACGGACGCGCAGGTCGATGTCATCGGCACCGTGGTGGAAGCGCTTTCCGCGAAGAATTACGCGGGCGTCCTTCCGGTCTATTTCGAGACGGTCATGAAAGCCCGGATCGCGGATTCTCCCGACGACGCCGAAATGCTCCAGATCATCGCCGACGGGCGCACCATTTCCTTTGCGATGCAGTATGGCCTGGAGTATTTCAACACCCTGAAAGAACTCATCGTCGGCAGAAAAGAAGTGGCGTCCTACTATCAGGGAAAAGCGGAAGCCGCGCAGAACAAACTGGATACGCTGATCAAATCGTTCGACACATGGGATTGAGGAGACCGAATATGAGAATCATTCCGAATCAGGGCGTATGCGATCCGCACGTGCACATCTTCAACGGGAAAGCCTATCTGTTCTCGACCCACGACCGCGGACCGGGACAGCCGATCTACCGTATGGACGACTGGAGGATCTTCTCCTCCGACGACCTTCTGAACTGGAAGCTGGAATACACCTTCCGCCCGGAGGACACCTTCCTCGGGAAGTGCGAAGAGTGTTACGCCGTCGATGCCGCCGAGCGGAACGGGAAGTACTATCTCTATTTCTCCCATCAGCAGTACGAGATCGGCGTCGCGGTGAGTGAAAACGGTCCCGCCGGTCCCTATAAAGACGCGCTCGGCAGGCCACTCATCCCGCCGCACATGGTGGACACCTACTGCTACGACCCGACCGTCTTCATCGACGACGACGAGGCGAGGACGCCGTACCTGCTGTTCGGCTTCACGGTCATCGGCAAGAAGTATTACATTGCCCGCCTGAACGAGGACATGATCTCGCTCGCGGAGGAGCCCCGTCCCATCGAGATCGTGAATACCTGGGAGAACGACGCCTGCTGGGTCACGAAACGGAACGGCGTTTACTATCTGAACAGCCACGAATCCGACTACGCGACCGCGGACAATATCTACGGTCCGTACACCTACCGCGGCCGGTTCTGGAGCGACGCCTATTCCGATCACGGGACGTTCTTCACCTACCACAACCAGACCTATTTCACCTACGGTATCCCGGAAAACTGGGGCGAAGAGCCGGTCGACCGCTTCTACCGGACGACGAAGATGGTTTACGCGCATTACCGGGACAAGGGAGAGATCGTCGCCGATCCGTTCATCAAGGAAGCGGGCGTCGCGCAGTATGACGCGCGGTGGGATGAAATCAAAAGCGTCTGGTATTTCGCCGCGTCGGACGAGCTGTACAAAAAGGAGACAGCGGACGGCTTCGAGATGCGGGGCTTCAAAGACGGCTCCCATCTCTACTACCCCAACATCGCGGGTATGCGTCAGAACGCTCTGTTGTACATCAATGGAACAAAAGCTCCCGGAAGCGCATGCTCGATCGAGATCCGGGAAAACAGCCCCTTCGGTCCGGTGCTCGGATTCTGCAAGGTCACGGACGAACCCGGCGAGATCCCGTGCCGTCTGGAAAACACCTACGGCACCCACAACCTCTGCTTTGTGTTCAGAGGGGAAGGGAAGGAGCTGTTCCGCTTCGCCGGATTCCGTTTCGAGCCGGTTAAAGGTTGATCCCTTCCGGAGAGCTTCAACAAAAAAGTGCGCCGTGTCTCACCCGATAACGATGAGGCACGGCGTTCTGTCCGTCTGCTCAATTTAGATCCAATCCAAGCGGTACGCTGTCTGAATCGGTAACGTAATTCTCTTTATCGTTCGTAAACAAGTCCATGCCTGTCGGCGATCTCCATAAACCGCTGATAATAGCCCTGTTTGAAGAACACGCACATTCGCTTGTCGGGTGCGTTCAGGTCCCCACCCCAGGCAAGGGCTTCAGCACGGCAGCCGAACCGACAATGGCGTACCCACTCGCACTGCATGCACATGGGGTTCTGCTTTTTCATCTGCCCGACGGTGCGTGTGCACAAGTCGATGAACGGTCCCTCGCGCAGAACGGTATGCAGATCGTCCCGGAACACATTGCCCCAGTCGCAGCCTTCCGCCTTTGTATAGCCTGTGACGGCGTTGCAGAGGACGATCCTGCCGTCGCTGTCGATATAGGGGGTTCTGTATGCGTCCGCGCAGACGGGGATCTTGTCCTCTCTCTCATAGCTGCAATGTCCGTCGGGAATGATGTTGATGTACCTGCTGCCCGCAGCGCCCCGCCAGAACGACCACACATCGAGTTCCATGTTGATTCCGCGGTCATACCACCAGTCCAGCAGATCGCAGACAAAATCCAGCCACTCGGTTATGCCGATCGTCTGACCGCCGGCGTTCGCTCTCCACCGCAGCGACGGCTCGACATTCATGATGCGGAACTCATCCACGCCCAGTTCCTGGAGTTTCAGGACAGTGTCCCTTATGACGGGCATACTGTCCTTCCAGACGCAGCAGTGGGTTCTCACCCGGAAGCCCTTTGCTTTGAGCATGGCAATGTTGTCGAGGGTCCTCTTTTCCGAGCCTTCCACCTTCCGCAGCCATTCGTGGGTGCCCAGGCCGTCAAAGCTGGTGGACATCAGCGGTCTGTGTCCGAGCCCGATCAGGGTATCCGCAAGCGTCGGCGTCATGTGGTAGAGATTTGTGACAAGCCGAACGAAGCGCATATCGCGCCGGTTCAGCTCCTCGGCGAGCCTTATGAAGCCCTTGTGCAGCAGCGGCTCGCCGCCCGAAAAGGTCACATTGGCAACACCGCACGCATCGAGCCTTGCGATCAGGTCGATCAGCTTCTTCGTCGTGGGCTGGGTTCCTCTTGAACGGTCGTTTTCTTCTGCGTTGAAGCAGTGACGGCAGCGAAAATCGCAGCAGCCCGTTATACAGATATCTATATTGCGGAACCGCCTGTTTTCGTAAAAGAGGTACTTCTGCGCGGGGTCAAGCTCCGTGCCGTCGGCTTCTCTGATCATGCCCAGCGACGTAAATACCTTGATTGCCTCGGCATATTTTATCTCATCGACATCGGTGAGGCCGTCGCACTTGCTCAAGAGTCCGTACTCCCGCACGGACAGGTCGATTACCCGTCTTCCCGGGGTACGCTCCAGGCAGGCAAGGTGGTCTGTCCAGCCCCGCAGGCGGCAGCTTTTATCAAGTATGTATCGCATGAATCATCGGCTCATTCAGCAAATATACTGTCGATTCCGCTTCCCGGGATCCTCCGCGCACTGCGTTTTGGGGATTTTCAATCAAGTCTTCGAAAAAACCCGGCATGCGCGTATCCCCCGTTTTGATATCGTTTCGGCTGTTCCTGACTTTCGTATATTACCAGCCTCCCGTGGCTCCCCCGGTACCCCCGGTATACTGTCCGGATACCCACCATTCGTCTCCGCATTTTTCACAACGATATTTGTAAACGTACTCTTGGCTGGAAGAGCATGCCACTTCGTTTTTCGTTTTTTCCCCGGTAGGTTTCCCCTCGATCCTGCAATAATAGCAATACGTAGGATTAGTCAGGTGGTAATTGAAGTAAGGGCTTCCGGCAGTATACACCGAGCCGCCGGCCACAGCCTCAAGCTGATCCGCCGAAAGCTCGATATTGTTCTCATCCGCCAGCTTCAAGAGCTCCTCGACGGACGTGCAGGCTCTTGCCTTTTCCTGCAATTCGGGTGACAGGTCCTTGATATAGCTTTCCAGATCAAAGTTTTTCATCATCGTTCCTTTTTCTCCTTTTCAAAATTGGTTGTTTTGGCGTGTCGTATCCTTCGCTCCTGACGCCTAAGCCCTCGCTGTGTCCGGTCTCTCTACCTTTCTGCTGGTTCCGCAAAGAGCCCTCCCTTCTCAATAACCTGCTCATGCAGATGATCGCGACGTTATGAAGACCGTCGCCACAGTAGTATTATATCCCTTGGTCTCCGCTTTGTCAAGAGGAAGTATGATATGAGAAATCCAAACGGTCCTTCGCACGGGTATGATACCGAAAATCGGCTATCCTCAAATAGAGGGGCGTGACTGGCTGCCTAACACAAAGCCGTGTCCGTTTTCCGTGGATTATTTGATTCCCCTTTTTTATGCTCTTTCTTCGTCTTTTCAGCTTATTCAGCCGTGTCCAGTCTCTGCCGTTCCACCAGCTCAGCAAAGAAGCCGTTCTTTTCGATCAGTTCCGCATAAGTCCCGTCTTCGATGATTGTTCCTCCGTCAAGTACGAGGATGCGGTCGCAGTGCCGGATTGTGGACAGACGGTGAGCGATCACGAATCGGGTGCATCCCATACGGTCCAGCGCTTCCGAAACCTGCTTCTGCGTTCGGTTATCCAGTGCGGATGTCGCCTCGTCGAAAATGAGGAGCTTCGGCTTCGGGGCGATGGCACGGGCGATCATGATTCTCTGCCGCTGTCCGCCGGAGATCCCGCCCTGACCTTCCGCGATGATCGTGTTCATACCCATCGGCATGGCCCGGATGTCGTCCGCGATGCCCGCAACCTCCGCCGCTTCCCACGCATCCTGCTGCGTCAGCTCCGGCGCGGAGATCACGATATTCGAGTAGATGTCCCCCTGAAACAGTCCGGAGTCCTGCGTCACGGTCCCGATCTTCCGCCTGAGGGAGGGAAGGTCGAGACTTTCGAGGTTCTTCCCATCGTAGAAGACGGCTCCTTTTTCGGGCTTCTCAAATCCCAGAAGCAGCCGTACGAGGGTGGATTTGCCGCAGCCTGACCGGCCGACCAGCGCGACGTATTCGCCGGACCGGATTTTCAGGGACAGATCGTTCAGGATATATGGCGCGTCGTCCGCGTACCGGAAAGAGACGTGGTCGAGCTCGATTCCGCCGGCGAGATTGGTGACGATTTCCTTCCCCTCCGTCGTTTCCGGCTCGGTCCGGAGAAACGGCTCCGCCATCTCGAGGATGGGCCGGATCTTAGCCGCGGAGAGTGCCACGCCGGAGACGGACATGAACGCTCCCATCAGCATTCCATAGGCTGAAGTAAAGGCGAAATAGGAGGACTGCCCGATGCCGCTTTTAACTGCCAGATAGTATAGGACGATGTTTGAGAGAAGGGTAATGGCAGTCGAGATCACGACGTTGAGCTTGATGAAGGCAGGGGGATTGTACGTCAGTTCCGCGCCTTCGGAGTAGAGGTTCAGCCATTTGGCGAAGACGCGCTTTTCCGCCCCGGCCAGTTTGATTTTCTGCACGCCGGTGATCAAGCCGTAGCTCATGCCGGATTCTTTCGCACTGTGCTCCATGTGCAGCTTGTTGATGCGGATCTGCGTGATTGTGGTCAGGATGGAAAATCCGACCGTTACGATCACGATGACCAGAGCCGGGATTGCGAGCGACGGAGCAAAGCGGAAGATCTGTGTTACATAGAGGAGAGAAGTGAGAGAGGTGAGTCCCGCGCTCATGACCATGCCGAACAGCAGGTTGCAGAGCTGATTCACCGACATGGACCGGCTTTTCAATTCGCCCGGGCTGTACTGACGGAAGAAACTCGCCGGGAGAGAGAGCAGCCGCATCATCATCGAGGCCTGCACGCCGAGTGTGGTCTTAGCGCCCAGTCGGGACTGGATCAGTCCCTTCACGCTGGAAATCAGCTGGGAGGACAGGGACACACAGAGCATGGCGATGGAAACACCGATCAGTGCGTCGGCGCGTCCGCTCGCAAGCACGGGGCCGGTCAGGGCCTTGACGAGCCGGGGCATGACGAATCCGACAAGCGTTACGGCCATGGTCGCCGCGAGCAGCAGGATGATGTCGCTGACTGTCACGCACCGTTTCATGTACAGGAGCAAATCGGGAATACCCAGCTTCTTCTGAGGGAGCGGATAATAGAAGCAGAAGGCCCTCTTCTCGAAAAGCGCAGCATTTTTTGCGCTCACCTTCACGCGTTTTCCCGTTATCGGATCGGTATAACAGTATTCCGAGAGCGTCCCGGGGAGCAGGGCGCAGGGAAGTCCTTCCTCTTTCGTGAAGGCGAGGATCGGACCGTAGGCATCCCTGTACCATCCATCCGTTAGTTCCACCTCGCGGCGCATCAGACCGTGGGGCCTCATGCAGTAGTCGAGCTGGTCCTCGGTGTTCCGAACGGTGTCCGGGATCTGTACGGGCTTGAAGTGGTAATATTTCAGGATCTCTTCGATCGAGCTTTTCGCAATGATCCGCGCGTCGCCGATCTTCTCCGCGGTACGGTGTCCGAGCACCACCCCGGCAACCCGGACAAACGAATCCTCGAGGAGCTGATCGTCGGCCTTGCGCCGCTGTTCGATCTGGTTTTCAAACCAACCCATACCGTCGCCTCCTCATTCGTTTGCCACGAGATCGGCATAGATCCCGTTCAAGGCCATAAGCTCCGTATGCGTGCCCCGCTCGGCGACCTTTCCGTGATCCAGAACAATGATCTCGTCGCAGTCGCGGACGGTCGAGAGCCGGTGGGCGATGACGATACAGGTGATGCCGCGGTCGCGTATGGCGTTGACGACTTTATATTCGGTCTTCGCGTCGAGGGCAGAGGTGGCTTCGTCCAGAATGATGACGGTGGGATCCTGCGAGAGGACGCGGGCGATCTCCATCCTTTGACGCTGGCCTCCGGAGAGATTCTTTCCGCCGCTTGTGAGCCTGTACTGATAGCCGCCGGAAAGCTGCATGATATCGTCGTGGAGGCACGCGTCCCGCGCTGCAAGGATCATTTCAAAGTCTTCGATGGAGTCGTCCCACATCTTGATGTTGTTCGCAACGGTGTCTTCAAAGAGGATGATGTCCTGATCGACGACCGCCAGCGAGCCGACCATGACCTCGCGCGGGTAGGCCGACCTCGGTTTGCCGTCGAAGAGAATCTCCCCGCTCCACGGCTGATAAAGGCCGGAGACGAGCTTGGAAACGGTGGATTTGCCGCAGCCGGACGCGCCGACCAGAGCCACGCGCTGACCTGTTCTGAGGGTGAGGGAGAAGTCCTTGATAAGCGGTTCCTCAAGGCGGGAATAGCCGAAGGTGACGTTTTTCAGTTCCACGTTTCCGCGCAGCTTGGAAAAGCCCGCGGCTTCGGAAGCGTGCCCGGCTACGTTTTCGTCCTCCGGGTATTCCATCACATCCTCAACGCGCTCCATCTGCGTCCGCATTTCCTGAATGGTCTGTCCGGCGCTGACAAGCGTCATGGCAGGGGACATGAAGGAACTGAGGAATCCCTGGAACATCAGGACTGCGCCCAGGCTGAACCGGCCCTGCATCGTCAGCCAGACGCCGATGGACAGTACCGCGTAGTTCGCCGCCGCCGAGAAGAACGCCGGGACCATGCCGATGTACTGATTGGTCTTCGCCGCCTTGACGTCCTGCGCGTTTACCGAAGCCTGATAACCGGCCCATTTCTGAAAGAAGCCGTTCTCCGCACCGCTGGACTTGATCGTCTCGATCATTTCGATGCCGGTGACGGTTGCCGCCTCCAGCTTGCCTGC
Organism: Clostridia bacterium; assembly: GCA_017412675.1. Lineage (GTDB taxonomy): Bacteria > Bacillota > Clostridia > Oscillospirales > CAG-272 > UMGS1696. Next base: position 2,751 of record JAFPWV010000084.1, on the reverse strand, counting down.
GTCGCGCATCTGGACTCGGGTGATGTTGACGCGACGCTCCGAAATGACGCGGGACATGATGATGTTGAGGGTCAGCGTAACCAGTCCGATCAGGGTAAGCATCGGGCTCTGTCTCAGCATCAGGACGAGGTAGAACACCATCATGACGGTGTTGAGAAGCAGAGGCGCGAATGTATTGACAAGGGTCCCTGCGATGGAGGCGTTCATCCCGGCCCGCGACTGAATGTCCCCTGCCAGACGCTGAGAGAAGAACTCCATCGGGAGCCTCAACACCTTCCACATATAGGAGGTGCTTCCGATCACCGCCATCTTGCCGTTGATTTTCAGCGAATAGACCGTCTGCGCCCATGTCACGATCAGCTGGATTACCGCGAGCAGCCCTACCACACTGAGAAACGGATAGAGCCAGTCCGGGTTGACCCCCGTCAGCAGCCGGTCCATGAAAATCCGGGAAATGACGGAGTTTGCGATGCCGAAGAGATAGCCGATCGCGGTGGTCAACATCACAAACGCCACGGCGGCACCCGCTCCGATGAGCCGTTTCCGGGCGAATTCGACTGTGCTCCGCCGCTCGCCTCCGGGTTCGAAGTCTTCGGACGGGGTCGGAACGATGACGATCCCCGTAAAGGAGCGGTCAAATTCCTCCCAGCTCACTTTAAGCGCTCCGCGGGCAGGATCGTTCAGATAAACCGATTTTCCCCGGAATCCGTCCAGAACGACGAAATGATTCATGTTCCAGTGGATGATGCAGGGAAACTGCCCGCCTGCTCTCAGAGAGTCCGGGCTCATGCGGAAAGCCTTGACGTTGAAGCCGTAGTGCTCGGCTGCGAGATAAATGTTTTTGGCCTTGGAGCCGTCGCGGGAGACGCCGCAGTCCAGCCGCGCCTGTTCGAGCGGGACCCATTTGCCATAGTAAGCCATGACCATGCAGAGCGCCGCCGCACCGCATTCGAGCGCCTCGAGCTGCATGACCACGGGGACCTTCGCGACCCCTTTCGTGAGCGTGGGCTTGATTTTGTTTTGTCTCATTTCCGGCTCACCTGCTTGTCAGCAAAAAGTCGATCGGCCGCGTTCTGTCCACAACGATCGTGCCTTCATAGGTCCCGTCGGGAAGCTCTACCTCTGCCGTGCCGGTCGTTCTGCCGTATTCGTCGGTCTCGGAGGATGCGATCACGAATTCCTGCCCGAGGATCCGCAGGGACATCCCGGCTTCGAGGTTCCCGGATCCGACCGTGACGACCGACGCCGTGTGGTTTTCCACGATCACTGTTGCGTCCGCCGTCGTTTCGAGAGTGCCCACGGCCGCCCACGAGAAGATACCCGCGAGGAGAAGAAGTACCGCGATGAGAACGGCCCAGATCCCCAGGTTTGTCACGTGGAGATACTCCGTGAGCTGTTCCGGGGAGGAGAGCCGGTCAAGCGTTTGTTCCCGAAAGAGGGGTTGTCCGTTTTCTGCCATGACGATGCACCTTTTTGAAGATTTGAAGAGCCGAATGGTTGCATAAATTATAGCACGTCCAAATGTCAGAATCAACTGTTTTCCACAAAATCAATAAACAGACGGACGCCCGTAATCAGAACTTGCCGCTTGGAACAGAAAAGCGGAGTCCCCGAAAGGCTCCGCTTCCTTCATCATCTCAACAACAAATCCGGTCGGATCCGTCTTGTGGGATTCTTCGTGCCGCGCACCTGCCGTCATGCGTCTGCGGCCGAACCCTCCGTCCGTGCTTTTTCGCGGTCCCGAGGAACTATTCGTGCCATACCGCCTGTCTGCCACGATCCTTTGCTTCGCAGCATGTATTTCTCGAAGGCGGGCTCAGCGGCGGCGCGAATGCGTTCCTCCCAGCCATTTCGGAAGAAATAGCAGGCGTTCGGATCCGCGCCGTAGTAATTGTCGCCCGCCAGCAGAGCGGAATTCCGGCAGCTTCCCGCGCAGCGATCGATGAATTCACATGTCCGGCATTCCCCGTTTCCGCGGCGCACGTCGCCCACGGTGGCGTAGCTGTACCGGACGTAATCGGAATCCGTCAGGATCTCTCTGAGCGGGCGTTCCTTCAAGCTGGGAAAATGGGTGCTGAACGCGCATTCGCACATGCCCTGGCAGGGAGCCACCATGCCGTCCGCGCCGATGTAGAACGCCTCCCCCAGCACGGGGCAGGAGAGCGTTTCGTCTTCCTTGTCCTTTGGGCATTCCCGCCGGTAGAAGATGCTCCAATGATCGCTGCCCTTGTCGTACCGGAACGCGCCGGACATCGAAACGGAAAGAGGAGCGCCGTCCTCGAAGAACTGCGGGATATACGTTTCGAAGAGCTCCAGTTCTTCCTGCCTTGTGAGTTTGAGATCTTTCAGAGCAGGATCGGCCCATTCCCCCAGCTCTATCACGGAGCCGAATTTTACGCTTTTGACGCCAAGGGAAGCGAGAAGCCTGACAGATTCTCTGAGAACGGACGCGTTCTTTCGGTGGAGACACATGGTGACGGCGGTGCTGTATCTGCGCTCATGCAGGAGCTTCAGGGCAGCGACCGTCTTTTCTTCGGCTCCGGGCACGCCCCGCAGAAAGTCGTGCCGGCCGATACCGTCGAAGCTGAGGCGGAAGGAGGGACGGACGCCTTTCTCCTCCAATGCGTTCAAAAGCGCTTCATCGATCAGCCAGCCGTTCGTGTAAATGGTCGTCAGGCCGATCTCCCGCTTGGTCAGGGCATCGACGATTTCGAGAAAATCCTTCCGAATCAGCGGTTCGCCGCCCGTGAC
>JAFPWV010000083.1 GCA_017412675.1 Clostridia bacterium | reverse complement strand
TTTCCTTCAAATTCGGCAGTCGCCGTGTGGACAATGCTGCCGGGGGCATCCGCCGTCGCGTCGGTCCGCTTGTCAACGATCGCCGCCGCTGCGGTATGCACGTGCTCCGCATCGTTTTTGCATGTGAAGACCGCTTCGGCCGCCGTGAAGCCGTTCCACTTCCAGCCGGTCAATTCGTATTGATGTCCGAAGGCCGGGGACGTTCTGAGCGTCTTGCTTTCCTGAATTTCAGATCCATCGCGCGATGCCGTGACGGTCCAGACCGTCTTGCCGTCCGTGTCGCAGGTCGGATCCTCCGTCGTTTCGGTCACCGTGATGGGCTCGGTGAAGCGGATCTCGTCGCCGGACTTGGCGGCAATCGCATAGACGCCCGGTTTCGTGATCGTCACGACCCCGTCGTCCGTCCACTGGATGCCGTCCGCGCTGGGGGTATCCTCGGCGGATCCGAGCGCAATCAGCGCCGTCTGATAAACAGCCGCGTATGCGTTTTCACCCGGGCTGCTGACGGACGGATCGTAGAGACCGCCCTTGAGAGCCGCGGCGACCGACACGCGCCCTGCCCCATCCCCGGCATCGATCGTGATCGGCCCCGGTTCCGCCGTGAACGGAATCTCCGTGATGTCAACGGTGATGACGGCGGTGTGAGGCGGATCGAAGCAGTCGGCAGCGGAGACCGTATAGGTCCCGTTGTACGCGACCGGGAAGCTGCCGGAAAGATCGGTTCCGGTTTCGGTGTTGACCTTGTAACCGTTGACCGTCACGGAATCGATGGGCAGCTGGCTCACGGAATCCTTATAGGCTTTCCAGTCCAGCGTCCCCGTTTCCGCATTGTAGACGGCCTTCAGCTGAGGCACGGAACGGTCGATCCGATCCATGCAGATCACCTCGGCGCTCCAGGTCTTGTCATCGTTCACCGTGCGCGCCAGATACGGACCGTTCGCGGTGATGGGGAAGTTTCCGCTGCCGGAAGCAGTGAGCGGATCGAAGGTCTCGCCGTTGAACGCGAAGACCTCGTGCGTGTTTCCGTCGGGCTTCGGATTTGCGCTCTGCCCCGTGAAGCTGACGGCCAGGCCGTCTATGGCGGTGAGCATCCCGTCGCCGCTCAGCGCATCGCCGTTCCTCGTGAAGGAGGCGGTGTATCCGGGAACGGAAACGGTGTCCTCATCTCCCGTAGGCGATCCGAGGAACCAGTCGACAAACAGCGTTTCCGTGACCCGGTTTCCGCTGATGTCCGCCGCGGTCAGCACCCAGGGTTCGTCGGCCCTGCTGTTTTCGGTGATCTCGCCGAAATCGTAGCACCAGACGAGCCCGTCCTTGCCGATCGCCGCAACGGAGTCTGAGGCAGCGGGATCGGTGATCTGCACCGTGTTCCTGCCTCTCGTGATCGTAAGGCTGCCCACGCCGTTGTTGTCAAGGATGTAGACCTTGAGCGGGATCCCGGTCCCGGTCTTTACGGAGCCGGTATCCGGGAAGCTCCTGCTCCACAGGAAGACCGGGCTTGTCCCGTCGTATTCGGGAACGGGAACCACGCCGCCCGTGAAAATCTCCACCATCCTGTCGAACGAAGCCGTTTCGCTGAGCACTTTGATCTTGACGGTATAGGGTATGCTGTCCGGATTCGCGCCCAGATCGATCCTCGTGGGACTGCTTCCGCCGTAGAGGTTGGAAACGACCACGGGCTGATTCTCGAGCGCGCGGTTGTCACTCGTGACCTCGACGGTTCCCCGGAAGAACAGGTCGATGGCCGTCGCTGCCGATTCAAAGGTAAAGGAAGCGTTCTCGTCTCCGGAGGAGAGGTTGCCGCGCATCGGCATCTCTACGGAGTTGAAGGTCTCCTTGCCCTTGCTGTCTTTCAGCACGGTCCCCCAGCTCGGCACGCCGATGAAGGACCAGCTCTGGTTGACCGGGATGCCTTTCTCATCGAATACGAGAGTGGGTTTCCCCGGAGCGTTATAGAACGTGAACGACGCGTTGTCCCGATAGATGTCGATGCCGTCGGAGGCGTTCACGACCTCAAACGTCACGGAATATGTGGAGTTCGTGTCCGTATCCGTGATGTGGATGATGCCGGTTCCCACCTCAATCGGCGTGATGGACAGGATCCCCGTCACCTTGTTGCCGTCGGAGGCGCTTTCCTTGAAGTTCAGAATGCCGATGTTCGTGCCGTCGCTGTCCCCGATTTCCCGGGCAAGGGTCACGGGCTTCACGCTGCGGGAGGAAACGGCCGAGACGGGCAGCTTCGTGGTGGTGCCCAGAGGGATGACGATGGCAGGCGCAACGGAGAATTCCGTGAACGCCTCCACGCTTTGGATCGCGAAATTATCCGCGGTATAGTATTCCTCGCATTTTACGCTCACCAGACCCGTGTCCAGCGCCTTCATGGAATTGTCGCCGCCGAAGATCTCTACACGGATCTGCGCCCGATCGGACTCGCCCGACGCGAAGATCTCGGGAGATACCGTGATCGTGCCGCTGACGAGCTTGCCGTAGCCTTCTGCGAGGTTGGAGTTGATGTTGCCCTCGTGGTCCGTGCTTTCGAGGTAGAGTATGCCTTTCTCGAGGTCGTTGATCGCTTCCTGGGTGTTCAAAAGATCGCTCAGAAGCAGTTCGGGTCCGACCTTCAGGGTATTGTTTCGGATATCCAGCGGGACGAATCTGGGATTGCCCGCCTCGTCGGTGCCGTCTGCGTAGGAGAACTGGACGTAAACGTCCTCTGCGTCCTTGGAGCCCTGGTTGGCGGCGATGAAGCTCACATCGAGAACCGTGCTCGTCCTGTCATCGGCGATGCGTTTGCGCTCGATGCTGAGCTCGTGCACGCCGAGGTCGGGCTTGCTGTCCACCTTGAAGAGCTCCAGTGTGCGGACAGCCGCGGTGCCCACGGTCTCTTTGGAGCTATCGTTATCCTCTGCATACTCCGAAACCGTCAGCAGGAACGTATCGCCGCTCTGCAGATTGCGCGCGAGCGGGACGGTGTAGCCGCTGAACTGCATGGTTTGACCGGAGACGATGTTGTCCTTGATTTCCCAGCGCGCCAGCTCCTGCTCGCCGACGCTGAGGGTTGCCGTGATCGGCTGAGACGGGCTGCCGCGGAATGCTGCGGTCCCCACGTTCTCCGCTTCGATGGCAATGTTGAGCTGCTTGTCCGCCTTGAAATCCTTATGGCCGAAGAAGATCGCGCCGTTGCCGAGGCACTGGGTGCCTTCGCTGAAGGTGACGGCGTAGGTGCCGTTTGTGACCTTCATGCCGTCCCGGTCGTATTCGGGCATGACGGTGTAGTATTCCTCGCCGTTCTCCTTGTAGCTCGACACGGTCATTTTCCGCGAGGAACCGCCGGCGACGACCAGCATTTCACCGTTTGCGCCGAGCGCGGTCTGCAGGGAGGAGAAATTGAAGGTTTCGGCGTCGCCGAGCTCGTGTCTGCGTTCATCCGTATCCAATTCCGCAAGCGCGGCGACGGTCTCGCTGTCGTACAGCTTTGCGAGATCTCCCGTGCCGAGGCCGTAGAGATAGGCCGCCTCCGTGGTGGTATCGTCCCACTTGTTGCGGATGGAAGCTTCATAGACGTCCATGTCGTGCATGGCGAGCATGACGCCGTTGCCCCAGACGTTCAGCGCCGGATCGTACGCGGAGACGTAAAGCGCGCTGCTGGTGGTGCCTTTGGGATAGCTCACATACACCGCGTAAAGGTTGCCCTTCGCGTCTGCGCTGATGTTCGCATGCATCTTGCCCGCCGCGCCTTCCGGGACCAGTTCGCCGTCGGCGTTTTCATGGAGCGGAGGCGTGAAGAACGGGTAGATGAGACCGCCCGAGGCACCGGAGGTGATGATTTCGAGCATGTTCTCCGGGATCACATAGGTGGAGCCGTTCATCTCGAAGATCAGGAGAAGCTGCCGTTCGACGGCCTGGGTCTCCAGCTCGCTGAGCGGTTCGCCTCCGGTCAGCATATCGGCATCGATCTTCGCCGTGAGGAAGGTCAGATCCGCGAAATACGGGTCGTCGTAATCGCCGATGCACAGGCCGCGGCTGTAAACGCCGTCTTTGCCCTTGTTCTGATCGTAGTCGCGGAGCTCGCGGATGAGGACGGGAACGCCCCATGCCGCCTGTCCGTTTTCGATGTCGAAGGAGCGCAGATACAGGCGGTAGACCGTGACCATGTCGTCCGCGGTGTAAATCGTCTGCTCCGTGGTGTAAGCCGCATACCAGCCACCGTTTTCTCCGCGGGTGAATTCCACGTTGGAGAGCGTCTGGCCGTGATTCTGGCCCACGGGCACGGCGGTCGTCACCCATTTGCCGTTCTTGTCCCGAACCGCCAGATTCAAGGCGGACTGAACGCCCATCACATCGAGGGTCCCCTTGTGGGTGGCTTTCAGATAGTTGGCGATGCCGGCTTCGATATGCTTGGAATCCTGATACTTCCGGTATTCCTCATAAGCCTCGCCGTTTTCGTCCGCCACGAAGGTGCTTCCGTAGAAGATCACCGAGCCGTCGCCGGCGGAAGCGGGCAGGAACACGCAATGGGTCGACGCATTGTCGCTGATGACGACCGGATCGGAGAAGCCCGCGGAGCCGCTCGTCCAGGAAGCCGTCTTGACGACGGTGTTCTCGGCGGCGATCCGCGCGCGTTCCTGAACGTCGGCGATCCCGCCGTCCGGCGTCCGGGGATCCACGGTCTGCGAAGCGTAGCTCACCCACGCGGCATGGATCGCAAAGCTGCCGTCCTCATCTTCCTCTGCCCAGACGTCGAAGTCGAGATCGCCGGTGGGCTCGCTCTCGTTGTCGAGGACGATGTATTTCACGGGGCTGTCCGGATCCGCCGGGTTTGCGAGACCGTTTGCGCCGGTGCGCCAGGTCAGTTCGCTCATGACGAGCATGACGGCGTCCTCGGGTTCCGTCCCGTCGCGGGAAATCCCGTAGACAAGGAAGTTGCGGTCCCCTGCACGGATGACCTTATAGTCGCTGCCTTCCGGGATGTTCTTCGTCAGGTTCGCGCCGTTCACGGAGGAACCGTATTCGGAGACCTGGAAGGGCACGGTCGGGTCTGTGACATGGTACGCCTGCGCGGACAGCTCGTCTGTCACATTGTCCTCGGGGGCGTAGATCACCTGCTCGGACGCGGTGCTCTTTCTGAGACGCGCCGTCACGCGTTCCTCCTCCGGATCGGATGCGGCGTTGATGTACCATTCATCCGGATCCACCATGTCGTTCAGATAGTAGAAGCCGTGCTTCCATCTGTGGTTGTCCGATTCGTAAACGACCTTATAGGTGATCGCGTCGAGTTCATAGGAGGCGATGAACAGCACGACCCGCACCGCGATGCCCGCGGAGAATTCAAAGGAATCGGTATAGGGCGGGGTCGGGTTGTCGTCCTCGTCGTAGCTGAACATCATGAACTCCGCCGCGATCCCGATGTGGATGAAGATCTCGGCTTTCAACAGCTCCATGCCGACGCCGACGCCGGCTTCGATCCCGATCGACGGGGAAAGCCTGAGCCCGCTCCACTTGGTTTCGGTACTGAGCGTGGTGATCGGCTTGATGCTCTTGATCGTCGTGGAGCACGAATCCTCTTTCTTGTTCTGCTGAATGGCGTAGAGACGGATCATGACGGGTTCCTTCAGCGACATGTCTCCCGTCTGCTTGCTCTCGATCGCCTGATAATCCCCCTCTTTGCAGATGGTCACCCGCACGGGTTCCTGACCGTCCGAGGAGATGGTGCCGGAAATATAGTGCAGTTCCTTCGCCTTTTCGGCAGAATATACGCCGTTCCCCACATCGGCAAGCACCTGAACGAACAGCTTGCCGGTGAAGGTGATGTCGAAGCCTCTGGTCGACTGGAGGAATTCGAGGCGTTGTGCATCCTTGGTCTTGTCCCAGGTCAGGGTAACGTCTTCGGTCTCATAAGTCGTGACTTCCTTCCCGAGGACCTTCTTTTTGACTTCTTTTACCGCCAGAACATCCTTGCCGTAATCGACATTCTGGACGATCTTCACGCCGGTCATGACTTCCAGCGCAAACTTGAAATCGAAATACAGGTACAGAGGCGGGAAAGGCGTGAATCTGGCTTCCGCCCGGAATTCCAGCTCTGCCGCGAGACCGACGCCCCAGTCGGCAAAGTAGTACCCGTTGCTCAGGGGGTTGTATTCCCAGATGAAGCAGGTCTGGACGGAGATCTTGACAGACCATTTGCTCGCGGTGACGGACTTGGAGTTGCCGCTGCCGCCGCCACCTCCGCCGCCGCTGCCGGAAGCCGCCTGGGTCGTGAGACCGCCCGCATGATCCTGCGCGGAGGTGCTTCTCGTGGAAGGCGTGGGCGTGGGATTGTTCTGGTGATTCGTCGGCGTCTGGGCCGGCGTCGTCGGAGTGCCCTGTGCCGGCGGGCGTGTCGTGCTTCCTCCTCCGCCGGTGTTCTGCTGATTCTGCTGATTCTGCTGGTTCTGCTGCCTCTTGGCCCAGGTCTTCTGCAGCGTTTCGTCGCCGAGGTGATCGTCGTGGACGAAGCCACTCAGCGATTCGACATAGTCCTTGTTGGGACCGAGGAAGAAGCCCTTCCAGTCAAATTTGCCGTTTTCGTCCGTCTCCCAGGCAAGGAGCGGAACGGAGATCATGAAGCCGATCCGGTTCTCGTCCACCATGATGGTGACCCAGTCGGTGAGGCCGACCTCGTTGCTGCCCATGGCCGTGAAGATGGGCTTGCCCATTTCCGGGAAAGCGCTGTCATCGCTTCCGGTGGTGGAGATCTTAATGTTCGATTCCTCGTTTTCGCTGGCTTGCGCGACCTTCAGATAGGAGCCGTCCGGGACGGTGGAGGTGCCGCCCAGGGAGCTGCTGTCGGGATCGGGATGATCCGGTTTCTCATCGGCCTGCGTATGGAGCGCGCTGCTCTTGGCGGTGAGATACTCCTCCGTGGTCGCCTTCTGGATCGCGGACACCAGGGCAAAGGTGGTCGTGCCGTTGAAGGACGCGAGATAGCCGTTCATCTGGCTCAGACCGTTGTCCTTGTATTCGTATGTCAGAGTTTCGGTGTTGAGTTCCGCTTTTGCGGTGACCGGCGTGGGTCCCGCAAGGCTGTTCTTGATGAGAATGAGCTCGGGATCCTCCCAGGGGATCAGATCATTCTCATACCATTCCGGGGTCCATTCATAATTGTCGCCCGCCTCGTTGAGGTGCGCCGGTGATTTGTCGCCGCCAAGCGGAATGGACAGCAGGGTCTTTTTGTTTGCTTCCGCGCGGAACATGGGATGATCGTCCGAGGTGTATCTGCCGTTTTCATCCTTGCCGCTCACCACATAGGTGTACCCCTTCTGCTCGGGCGTCTGTTCCGAATAGGACGGGGAATTCGGGTCCACGGCGGAGGTGAAGGCCGGCAGGACCTGGGCACACATGTTTTCCTCGCCGGGGATGGGCTCCAGGCAGCGCGGCGTCATGGTGTAGCAGAGCTGGATGAAATACTGTCCCGTAAAACCGTTTCCAAGATCGACGGGGGCAAGCTCCAGCTCGTTGAAGGAGTCGCCGTCACGGATATAGCGCACGAACAAATCGTCACCCGTCGGCATGAAGTTGCCGTCCTTGAAGGTGCCGGAGATGACCTCGTCGCCGTCCCCGTCCAGATAGATGCCCTTCCAGGAGACGGCGGTGGTCATGGGGTTGACATAGCTCTGATAGGAGGAATGATAATACAGGATGGTGATGTCTCCGGCCAGATCGTCCACGGTGAGCCAGATCTTCGCATCGCCGGGATAGGCGCGGCCGTTGATGAGCAACAGATCCTCCTTCGGCAGGCCGAAGCAGATCCACTGAAGATTCGTACTGGCACTCTCCGGTAAAACATAGGACGGAGTAGACGGATATTCACGGACCCGAACGAAGCTGAACGGTTTATGAATGTCCGAAATCTGCAAGCGGACGGTGTAGACATTCGCCGTCCCAGGCTTGAGATCGGTCTTGTAATCCCGAAGATCACGATCGAAAACACTGTACCCGTAGCTGATGGAAGCGTCGGCAAAGCAGTGGTCCTCATTCCCGTTATAGTTGTTGAAGAGCTGCGCGACTGCCTCCGCGTTGTTCAGGATCTTCCCGTCCGCGTCCCTCGGCAGTGAGGGGGACAGATCCACGGTGATGGTATTGCTGCGGGAATAGACCACCGTGAACTTGAAATAACCTTTGTTGATCTGTTTTTCACTCAGGGGTTTTTTACCCGAGCCGACGAGGGTGACGGTCACCTTGCTCGGATCGATGTTGGTGGTGAATCCATCGAAGGGTTCCCAGTTCTTCTTGTCCGTGGAGTACATGACGATGAAGTCGGACACCGTGAGACCGGGGATGCTCTGGGGGGTGATCTCAAGGGTACTTCCCACGAAGACGCTGTTGGTGTAAACGGTTTCTCCGTTCTCCGAATAGTAGTAGACGCCGCCGCTCTTCATACTCACATTGGGATAATACAGAGCGTAGTCGGTAATGACCGCAGCCCCGGCCGGCGTGTTGTTGTCGTCATTCGGCGTGCAGATGTCGACGGAGAAGGCATCGTTTTGGAAGTAACGGCGCCACACGGCGAGACTCATGAGGTTGATCATCGTCGGGTTGATCTGTTCCTCTTTGTGATATCCGTCCGTTCCGGTAAAGGAGACGTCGATCTTCACGCCGATGGGTCCGGTGGTGTTGAAATTCGCTTTGTAGACGTGCATGGGATCGACCGACCAGTTTCCAGCGCTGTCCTTGCCCTGGACTTCCCAGTTCGTCGCCCAGACGCCGACAAGATTCCCGACGTGTTTGGTGTCGTTCGGCTCGACCGGCTTGTTCAGGATGTCTCCATTGTTGGCATTCCCGTTTGAACCGATCATCAGCTTCGGCGCGGTCCACGCCCCCGCGTTTTTCACTTTCGATGAATTGTACTGCGTGGAGGAGTGAGAATAAATAATATAGTATTCGGCTTCGTACTGATAATACTTCTGACCGAGGGTTTCCTCGATGTCCTCGTTCAGCTCCGCGTCGCCGCTTCCTTTGCCCGCAACGGCGACCCCGTTGACATAGTAATCCTTCGTGACTGCATATTTCTGATAGGCGTCCCCGGATCCCTTCAGGCTGCCGATATTGCCTGCTATCGTCTGGCCTTGTCCGTACAGGGCGGTTCCGCCGTCGCTCCCGTTGTTCAGCAAATGCCAGTATTTCACGTTGGCAAGATTGGCGATCCGGTTCCAGCCGCTGTGGTATCCGGAGAAATCGATGACCGCCTTGCTGCCGAAGTCGTGGGACTGGGCGTTCATTTCGCCGTCGGGCGAGAGGGGAATGAGCGCCAGCTCCACGGGCTCAGGCACCTCCAGCGCGATCTGATCGCCGGACGCGGCTCCGATGCCGGGGCTGGCAGAAGTCGGAGATTCCGCGACGGAGGCCGTCATGTCCAGCGCCTCGGGATCGTAGACGACGGACGCCAGATTGTCTGCCTTGCCGGTGCCGGAGTTCGTAAGCATCACCGTCACGGTATCCGTGCCCATGGCGCAGTTGTCGTCGCCCTTCAGCGCGCTGATCGTCACGCTGAAATCCCGGGCCTCGTCATCGGCGGTCTGATCGTCGATGAGTTCGATCTCCACCGTCTGCTCCGTAACGTTGCCGTAGAACATCAGGACGCCCTCGGCAGCCGCGTAGTCCCGACCGGCCAGAGCAGCGCCGTCGGAGGTGGCGTATTCCACGGTCACGGGACGTTCGCTGCCGCCTTCCCGCCGAACGGTGAAGGAGACCTTCCCCTCCGCCTTGTCAACGGAAATCTCCTCTGCGGTGAATCCCACCACGGAAGGCGTCGATTCGTTCAGATCCTCCACATGGTACAGAAAGGTCTCGGTACCGGGATAGATCTCGCCGCCTTCGGTAAAGGCGATGCGGAAGGTCGCGCCTTCTTCCAGCGCCTCGGACTTGTCGTCCAGCTCGGCGTGGATGCGGATCTCCTTCTGACGCTCGCCGTCGGCAAACGTGACCGGGAATACCCAGCCGGAATAGAGATCGTCGCTGTCCGCGAGGATGAGCTCGCTGTAGGTGGGCTCCGGATTCAGTTCCAAATCATCCGGCGCGGTCATGAGCGTCTCCGGCTCGGGTTTTTCATAAGGAACGCCGTTCACCGATGCGGTGCAGTAACGCACGCCGTCCCGCATATAGACGCAGCGGAAGTCGAACTGATCCAGATACTCCGCGTCCACCTTCATGTCGGAGCCGCCGGATGCGGTGATGTCCACCCATTTGCCGTCGTTCAGGACCTGCCATGTGCAGATCTCCGCCTCTTCGGACAGAACCAGGACATAGCCCTCGCTGTCCGTGTCGATCAGGACGAAGGCGTCTCCGGGTTCGGGATCCGGGTACTTTCCCACCGCCTGATACTGCGCGGCGGGGAGCGGATCCTCCACGAAAATGGTCAAGTCTTCCGCGCTGAGGGCGTATCCCAGATAGATCGAGCCGTCCTCGTTCGGAACCGCCACGGGCATATATTCGATGTAGGCCGTGACCCGCCCGCGGGTGCCTCCGGCGCGGAAAAGGGTGAGAACCGTGTCCTCGCCTTCCTTGGAAGATGCTCCGGAGGTGCCGAACGCAAACGCGCCGAAGGGATATACTTCCTCCCAGGACTCGTCCACGACCGTCTCATTTCCCTCCGCATCCTTCAAAACGAGGGATGCCGCATTCTCGTCCGTCATCCCGACGGGCACCTCTTCCGTTTCGATGGACGGATCGTCCCTGACGATCGATGCCAGCGCGGGTTCCGCGATCTGAAACACCATCAGAAAAGAAAGAAGCATACTGATCAGTTTTACAAGCCGTTTATTCATTTGAGTGTCCTCCCGAATTGTCGAACGGTTCCTTTTTTTGTTTTTGGTCATGATTCTCTGTTTCGGTTTCGCTCCCCTGAGGGTCGGTTTCGTTTTTTCCCCGATCCGCTTTCCGGATGTCCCGCCGCCGGATGATCAGGACTGTGACCGCAGCCCCCATCATAAAGGCGAGCACCGCCGTGAGCACATACGCGCCCGCGTCTCCGAAGAGCATCATCGAGCCGGTGTAAAGTCCTTCCGCGCCGCTGAAATGCGTGCAGTTTCCATGGAATATCAGCGCGGTCAGGCAGACGGTCAGCCCGACGCACGCTGCGGACAGTCCGGCGGTTTTCCGCTGTTCCCTTTTCCTGCGGCGAGCGTTCATCCGGGCATGCAGAGCGGCAATCCGCTCTTCCTCCGTTCTCAAAACACACCGCCTCCTTTCAAAAAAGCTCGCGTTCACCCTATACGTCTCCGAAAACGGGAAAACTCCTAACCGGTTTTTCAAAAAAACAACAAAAAAAGTCCCCGAAGGGACAATTTGGGAAAATCGGCCGTCAGAACAGGCGGATTCTTTTCCGGATAAAGAGCAGGTACCCGAGCAAAAGCGTCATCGGGATGGAGCTGCCGATCCAGAACACCGGACCGGTCTGGGAGACGAAGATATTGAACACCGCGTGAAAGGTGATGACAAAACAGAGAAGCGCAAAGGTCCCGAAGGCGCGGGGCAGGATCATGTCCCACAGCAGCAGCAGACCCGCCGCAACCACCACGCCGCAGGCCACATGCATGGCTCCCGTCCCGAATCCGCGGATCACCATGCGGAGCAGGTTTGACGTGCCGTAGTCGGTGAGAAAACAGACGTTTTCAAACGTTGCGAATCCGGCCGCCGTCATCAGAACGCCGCTGATGGCTTCCTTCGGTCCCGGCGTGAAGACGATCAGATAGAAGAGGATCGGCAAAAGCTTCATGCACTCTTCCACGACCGGCGCGATTTCGTAGGAGGCGGCGGCAAAATCCACGCCGAGCGCTCCGGTGGCAAAGGCGCTGATGTACGCGGAAAGCAGGCAGGTCGTCATACCCGCCAGAAGAAAGATCAGCGCTCTTCGGCTGCTGCCGCGGAGATACAGGACCGCCAGGATCAGCGGCGCGGCAAGACATACATAGATATTCTCGATATAGTTCATTCCTTCACCGCCTTATGCGTTGCGAAGAGGAAGAAAGGAAGACAGGCTGTCAGAAGCAGATCGAACCAATAATAAGGATTTGCCGCCGTATCCGACTTCCAGAAGCAGGAGGAGAGCCACAGCCCGTACTCGAGGAAGCAGAAGACGAGGATCCCGACCGAAAGGCATACGGCCCGACGTTCCTGCAGCCGGGTGATCGCCGCATAGAGCAGCAGGCCGAAAAGCCCGGCATAGATCAGATTGCTCAGGATCTCTCCCCAATGCATGAAAAACAGACCCATCCCGAGCGCGAAGATCGATCCCGCCAGGGGAAGTCCTTTGGTCCCCGAGGTCAGGTCCGGCGGGGATGCACGGCGCAGGAGCATGTAGAGGAAAATATAGGACGCATACCAGCTCAGATCGGATACCACGGAGATCTGCGGCGTCATTCCGTAGAAAGCCAGACACGCCAGCCAATAGATATCGCCGAGCATCCAGCTCCCGTAGAACAGCGTCAGGATCGTCCACAGACTGCTTTTCCGCTCGACGGACCGGATGACCGTGACCAGGATGCACCCAGCCAAAACGGCGATCTGGAGGATATTCTCATAGGTCTCGATCATCTTTCCCTTCTCCGTGCTTCCCGCGCTGTTTCAGGCGGTAGCAGAGCAGCGTCGCCGCCGCGCCCAAACAAAACGCGAAAATCGCAATGACGGCATATCCGAGCATCCCGTGAACCGCGAAGATGCTGGCAGTCGCTCCGCCCGCCGCCGCACCGGTCACCTCCACCGGCATCCGGGAAACCCCGAGGGAAAACAACACCGCTGCGGTGATACAGACCGCAAACACCGCCGCGTAGGTCAATCTCAACCGGCGGTCAAGCCGTTCCTGTTTTCTGCACCGCATCCGGCGATGCAGCTCTTTGACTCGTTCCTCAGAAGTCCTCACCGACAATCCCCTCCCTTTCGAGCTCTTTCCGCAGCTGTTTCTTGCCGCATGTCAGAAGGTTATCCACTTTCTTTGTATTGCACCGAAGCACCTCCGCCGCCTGCGCATAGCTGAGACGCCCGTCGAAAATAAGCCATAGTGCTTCGCGGTACTGCGGCGCGATACGGTTGAGGCATCTGTGCACCGCCCGGTCGCGCTCGCTCCGCCAGACGATCTCCTCGGGAGAACCCCCCTGTGCGAGGAGCGCTTCGTCCAGACTGAATTCCCCGCGCTTCCGCTTCAGTCTCCACAATCGAACGGCTTTGTTTCTGGCCACCCGGAAGAGATATGCGTGAAAATGACCGTCCTCGATTCTCGGCTTGTCCACGAGGATCACGGTGAAGCAGTCGAGCATCAGATCCTCCGCATCCTGCGCATTGTGCAGAAACGCGTCCAGATAGGCAGTCAGCGCGTCGCCGTGACGCAGCATCAGCTGATCTCCGGCTTCGCTGTCGCCTGACAGATACGCACGGTATAAATCGTCATCGGACATGACTGCTCCCCCCTTTCGCCGCAGATGGGCCTGACCGTCCGCATGAAGCGCGAACGGACGGCCGCACGGCGTGATTCGTCTTCACGCGCAGTGTATTGACATTATATCACACCAATCGCCAAGAATCAAGTGGGTTTTTCGAATTGTCCGCATCTGCGGCGGACGCGCGAAGGATCATAGACGAATCCCGCCTGACTATGGTACAACCTGTGGTCAGCCCCGAAAACGCAAAATCAAAAGCCCGCTGAATCGCAATGATTTAGCGGTCTTTCGGCGATTGTATCGCGGTCGGAGTGACTGGATTCGAACCGTTTGCATAGTAGCAAACAGGCGGCCATCTTGGTCCCGGACCGATTCCGGTCTGCCGACACAACAAGTAAAACCCCTCGAAACCTTAATGATTTCAAGGGGTTTTGCAACATCGGAGTGACTGGATTTGAACCAGCGGCCTCTTGGTCCCGAAGGCCCGGGGAGGTCGTTTTTTGTTTATTTACAAGGGTTTCCGGGCATTTCGGCTCGGATTCGGATGGTGTATAAACATTTCTTGCGGTGCTATCTCCGGGTGCTCCGGTCGTGGATATGGTAGCGCTTGGGGTCAAGCTTTTTGGGTGAGGCTGCCATTTTCGCCGGAGCAGAGGGGAGAGAGGTGGAAAGTTTGCGCCGCTGTAGACAAAGAATAGGGTCGGGGGGGCAGTTTCGCGCGGACAGCTCTTAAATACATAATTCACTTATCCGAATAGGAGCGTCTCACAGAAACACGCAACTGTCAAATCGGTTACACTTTGGAGGATTAAATATACGCAAACGACTGCGGTACATAACCAAGGCCAAAATCTTCAAGTTTCATCGGCTCCTTGTAAACGGTTACTTTTCCAAGGTGATACGCTATAGCGACCTCCCGTTCGTGGTAATATTTTATATAGTCTCTCTTTAGAATTCCGCCAAAGTTTCTTGTTTCATGCCATACATAATCAATGTCACCTTCGATGATATTCACCAATGCGGCTTCACCGATCACCTTTTTCATGGGAGCTGTAGCATAGATTACAATTGTATCTATTTCCTCGCGGCAGTGGAACTTTCGAAATTCATATTTCTTTTTACCAGAGATGATTTTTTTCACATACTCTGGCTTAATTGATAATAACATTCTCGACATCGACGTTCCCCTCCCGAAGTATTTTGTTAATCTGTTCTCGAGTGTATCTGAAATTCATAGGATGTGTTCCGGGCCAACAACCATTATTATTGAGCCATGCCCAGTTGACATTATTACCAGCGCCAAAGTACCCGCAATACAGCAACTCAATGAGGGTCAAATTGGCGAGAGTATCATATTTAGCACGAAGCTCTTGATCGTCATAGACTGATTTGTTCCCAACAATGTCGCGATATTGTTCGTAGGTCATTAGAGCTCTTCCAGCGCTTTTTATTTTTTCTATCCTTGTTGCAACGCAATATGTGGTTATGCAAGACTTGTATCCTGGCTTTCCATGATTACCTGTATACTTCCGATAGATGAACACAGGTTCACCCACTCTGAATCCGAGACTATATGGTGAACCCAGGTAAACCTTTTTGAGGCCATTTGCTACACTTATATCTACTCTCTCCTGCAGTGTGTTTGCAAGTTCAGACGAGGCAAACATCGTATCATGGTATTCCATATCGATAGCGAGGCAGCCAGCATATTGAATCTCATCGCTCAGGAACGGAAAAGCCTTACAAGGATCACTAAAGTCAAGATGGCGGCGATCCTTTATGTAAACACACTCACCGTTTTCTTTCTTTCCAATAAGGTTGAAACCGTATTCCTCCAAAAGGAAAATGAGTGTTTTATGCTTAGGGAAAACAGTGACATATATTTCATTACTGCCACTATCTCGCCAATCCCATAGAGTGAGACCAAGTGCACCTTCTCCAATTCGACGCCCACGATATCGATCATCAATCTTGATGGTTGAGATTTTCATTCGAGAAACCGGAGGAAGTACTGAACCGTTATCTAAAGGGATGGCTTCGACTTCGCCGACCTTCAAATTGATGAACGCCCCGATGCCATCATCGTCTTCAAATACCAGAGCCTTCTTTCCTTCTGCGGCTTTCCTATGGAACCACGGGATAAACGACTGAGGAGAATCTCCACCATAGTCTTCTTTGAGGGTATCAAAGAATTGGTCATCTAGATTGACGTCAGCGAAGCGCTTTCGTTCAAATTTATTTGTCATTTGTTTAGAACCTCCTACCACGAATAAACTCGATTGTGTTATCGGCCTCAATATTGCCAAGGTTATTCAGCCAAACTGCTATAACCAGGTAAATTCCTTAGCGCGGAGTTTTTCCTCATCCATAAATGAGCGTTTTAAGTTATAGGGAACTCCTCCAATAAATTCTTCTGTTCTGGACAGAGTCTTTCCATGCAGGACTTCACCTCTCAAAACCAGTGATTAAACCGTTATCATTATGCTTTGACATATTTCTGATTCTTAGATTTCGGCACATCCGGAAGTGTCAATTTCAGTTTTCCCTGATCGATGAGAGGCTGAACGAGCATGGACATTGTGTAGTATCTCGACATACCCGTAAAAGCTGCTAATTCAGAACGGGAACGTGGTACGGAGCAAAAATCCACGATAGCATCGAACAAGCCGGACAGATCCGCCTTTTTTTCGGCAAGGTAAATGTCATTTCGGAAAACCACCCTGAATTCCCCATGCTGTACGCTGAATGTCGGTGCTGGCAGTCCCGCAAGCTGAAATTCCCGACGGATCGTCGGGATACCAGAATACCGATTTTCCGTGATTTTTAATACTTCCAAAATATTGGCAAGCACCGCGTTTCTGGTTTCCGGTCGAACTTTCCCGAGCGAATCGATGGTGATTTTTCCATATAAGCCACCGCATGAAATGATCTCCATTCGATCCCTGTACATTTCTATGCGAACCGGAACGTTTTCCGTGTGAATACTGTAATCGCGGTGTACTAAAGCGTTGATTACCGCTTCACGGACAGCTCTGAGGGGATATTCCGTTTTGTCCTGACGCTGACCGTTTTCTCCCACGATCGTTTTGACCCGGCTGTTTTTCAAAACGAATCCCATCGCATCTTCGATCATGTCGGGAATCGCTCCGGTAATACGCCGATTATCGATAAACCGTTCTCCTTCCGATCCAAGCATGCCCATTTCCGTTCCTGGAAGCACAACGGCTGTAATGCAGAGCTGAGGGAACCATGTCTGCGGATACCGCGAAAATGTCATAAGACCGGCAAGCGTAGGAGTACCATGAGCGGTTACACCCATCAACTCTAGTATTTCGGAATCTGCAACATGGTCGGCTAAATTCTTCCTTTCCCGCTTTACAGCTTCCAGATAGCGATCAAGCCTTTCTTTGTCCAGCAATTTGAATCCGACTCCATCCACTACGCGGATATCATCGCGAATACGTTTTCTAAATGCATCGAAACTGTATATTTCATACTCGCTCATAAGTTCGTCAGATTCACCTACCCGGACATACGAGCCCTTGATCCTTCCGACCCCTTTATAAAACACGGGACGTTCCGATATATCAACTCCGGGAATCTCAGCAGAGACTATGATTTTTCCGTCCATTTCACAGATCGTAAACAGAGCACGAACAGCCGGCTCCATCTGTTTACACTGCTCCGTCACTTTTTTCTGAAGATCCTGAGGATCATATACGCCGACTATTTCGTAATCGGCCAATTCGTTGATCCCGAAAACGATAACGCCACCGCTGTCCTGATTGGAAAATGAAGACAGTGTATCAAACAGCCTCGTGGGGCAACCGTCGTGCGCGGCCTTCACTTCAACGGTCTGGGACTCGGCTTTTTGTTTGTGGATCGTATGGACAACTTGAATCAAATCATCCGGCTGCATAGTATCCTCCTGAAAAGAGATATCACTTTGATTATATCACGTCAAGACATTTCTGTCAACTGCTTGCTTCATTTTTGACAACAAAAACCGCTTTTAAGCAACTTCCGAGTGTTTTTGGCAACTCGTTGGCAGAAAGTTGCCGAGAACGAAAACAATATGGGTTAGGCTATGGCTGGCAGTATCTCTTTTGGCCCTCTTATTCTCCATGCCGCGGTAAGCAATCCTTGATTTTTGATGTGAGATACCCCCCGTCGTAAACCGGACGTCCGCTTCCGCATCTTAACGCCGCACCGATCACCGATGTGGAATAAATACGCCGCAGAAATCAAAGAAAAAGCTTGGTGGAAGCCTGACTGCTGTACCAGCCTGCTACGGGTTGTCGGACAACTTTTTGCCCTTTCCGGCGTATACGCGGCAGTGCTGTGAACGGGCCTTGCAAATCCCGTCGAAATATGGTATACTGTATTTTGGAAAAATATAGTCTGTACATACATCCGAGGTCCCCATGAGCAACGAAAAAATCAACGTCGTCGGCACGAACATCGCCGAGAAGGCCACCATGATCTGGAATGTGGCGGACATGCTGCGCGGCCCGTTCAAGCCCCACGAATACGGCCTTGTCATCCTTCCCATGACTGTGGTGAAGCGGTTTCACGACTGCCTCGCACCAACGTGGCAAAAGGTGCAGGACACCTATGAAAAAGTAAAGCGGTTTGAGGTCATCGACGGCTTTCTGACGAAGGCTTCCGGGTACCAGTTCTATAACGTCAGCCGGTTCAACTTCGACAAGCTGCTGTCCGACCCCGAGAACATCGAAGCCAATTTCCGGGACTATCTCGCGGGTTTTTCCTCCAACGTGAAGGACGTGCTCGAGAAGTTCGACTTCGACAACGTCATCAAGCGGATGGTGGAGAGCAACACCCTGTATCTCGTCGTCAAGGAATTCAACTCCCCAAAGGGTTACCTCGGCCCCGACAAAATCAGCGCGGTGGACTGCGGCTATATCTTCGAGGATCTTGTGCGCCGGTTTTCCGAATCCTTCGGCGAGGAAGCCGGAGCGCACTTCACCAGCCGCGACATCATCTACCTCATGACCGATCTGCTCCTCTCCGACGCGGACCTGACCGCCGCCGGGAACGTGACGGTCTACGACATGACGATGGGTACGAGCCAGATGCTCTCCTGCATGGAAGAACGCATCCATGAGCTGAACGCCGAGGTTGAGGTGACCTGCTTCGGGCAGGAGTTCAACCCTTCGACCTTCGCCATCGCCAAAGCCGACATGATGATCCGGGGCGGGGATCCGAACAACATGCGGTTCGGCGACACCCTGTCCGACGACAAGTTCGGCGGCTATACCTTCCGCTACTGCATCTCGAATCCCCCCTTCGGCATCGACTGGAAGCGGGAGCAGAAGGCAGTGGAGGCAGAGGCCGCGCGGGGCGAGCTCGGACGGTTCGCACCGGGACTCCCGAAAATCAGCGACGGACAGCAGCTTTTTGTCCTGAACGGCCTCTCCAAACTCGCGCCAGACGGGAAAATGGCGATCATCCAGAACGGTTCGCCTCTGTTCTCCGGTGACGCGGGGAGCGGCCCCAGCGAGATCCGCCGCTATATCCTCGAAAACGACTGGCTCGACGCCATCGTGCAGCTCTCGACCGACCAGTTCATGAACACCGGCATCAGCACGTATATCTGGATCCTCTGCAAGAACAAGCCCGCGGCGCGCGCCGGACGGGTACAGCTCATCGACGCTTCCCACTGCTACGAGCCCCGCCGCAAATCCATCGGCACCAAGCGCAACGACATCACCGACCTGTGCCGGAGCCTGATCGTGCGGGCCTACGGCGAATTCCGGGACGGCGCGGTGTACGGCGACAAGGGCGGCGTGTACTGCGAGAGCAAGATCTTCGGGACGGAGGAATTCGGGTACAGCAAGATCGTCGTGGAACGGCCGGAAAGGGACGAAGCCGGAAACATCGTGAAGAAAAAGGGCAAGCCCGTCCCCGACGCCTCCCTCCGCGACACGGAGAACGTCCCCCTGACCGAGGATATCGACGCGTACTTTGCCCGCGAGGTGCTTCCTTATGCGCCCGACGCGTGGATCGACAAAACGAAGACGAAGGTCGGCTATGAGATCCCCATGACCCGGTATTTCTATGAGTATCAGGCCCCGGAGAAGTCGGAGGACATCGCTGCGCGCATAGCCGTGCTGGAGCGGGAGATCGCCGACAGCCTGAACGCGCTGTTCCGCAAGGAGGGCTGACGATGGCGAGAGCGATGAAGGATTCCGGTATCCCGTGGATCGGGGAGATACCGGAAGAATGGGATATAAACACAGTGTTCCAGATCTTTACGCAAGTAAAAAACAAGAATAGCGACTTGAGTGAAACTAATCTTCTTTCTCTTAGTTACGGAAAAATTAAGCGAAAAAGCATTGAGACAACAGAAGGCCTTTTGCCTGAGAGTTTTGATGGGTATAACATAATAGAAAAAGATGATATTGTTTTGAGACTAACTGACTTACAAAACGATCAGCGAAGCCTCCGTGTTGGAATTTCAGGAGAACGTGGTATTGTTACATCTGCATATGTTACCCTTCGCAACAGAAGTATTTCTTTGCCCCGATATTTATACTATTATCTTCATTCGTTCGATATAAGCAAAGGATTTTATGGAATGGGCGGAGGAATTCGTCAAGGAATAAACTGGGATGGGCTAAAATGGATCAAGGTTCTTTCGCCTTCTGTTGAAGAACAACATCATATTGTTTCCTTCCTTGACGCCGAATGTGCCCGCATCGACGCGGTGATCGAAAAGACCCGTGCATCCATCGAAGAATACAAGAAGCTGAAACAGGCGGTCATCACCGAAGCCGTCACCAAAGGCATCCGCCCCGGTCGGAAGATGAAGGACAGCGGGATCGAGTGGATTGGTGAGATACCGGAAGAGTGGGGGACAAATAAAATCAAATATATTTCTTCTGAAGTGGGAGATGGACTCCATGCTGCCCCCGAATTCAGTGAAGACGGGGATTATTATTTTATCAATGGAAATAATTTGGGAAAAAAACAAATAAAAATAAAAGAGAACACAAATTCCGTTTCTAAAACAGAGTATTCAAAATACAACCAGCCCACATTATGCGCAAATGCCATTTTGATAGCATTGAACGGAACATATGGACTTGTATCGTTTTACAATCACGAAAAAGTAATGCTTGGGAAAAGTGCAGGGTTCATCAATCTGTTTCAGATAATAAATAGAGATTATGTTAGGTATGCTTTGTTATCTGACTATTCAAAGAAGCAAATGGACGATAGCTTGGCTGGTACAACAATCTCAAATGTTTCCTTGAGAACAGTCAGAAATTTGATAATAACATGGCCGAGCAATGATGAGCAAATAGAAATTTCAACCTATCTTGATACAAAAACAAAAGAATTTGATGATTTGCTCGCTAGGAAAACAGAGTTTATATCTGAATTAGAATCATACAAGAAATCTATCATTTATGAATACGTTACAGGGAAGAAGGAGGTTCGCTGTGGTAAATAGAATAGTTGACGAAATTTCAGTTTGTCTTGAGCATGAATGCTTTATTGCAGCATTGTCTCTTGCCCTTACACTTCCGGATATTTGCGGAAAAGCGGAATTTCCTTGTGATTCTGTCACTAAGCGGTATATCCAGTGGTATAATGAGCATATAGGGCAATATGAGATACCAAACCTCAAAGGGGCAGATGATATGCCCTATCCAAGTGGAGAGGTTGTGTACAATCTGAGGAACTCCATGTTGCACCAAGGCACTCCAAATATTGATGCGAAACAGGTTAAACAAGAGAGCTGTAAAGTAGATCATTTCACTTTGTTGATAGCAGATGTCAGTGATGGTGGAAGCAGTAGTGTATCTGTGAAAGAAAACGGGGATTATACAAACAGATCACTTAGTGTAAATGCGGTGAATCTCTGCTTTAAGCTATGCAGTGTTGCCAAAAGCTATTATAATGATAATAAAGAAAAGTTTGATTTTTTTGAATATGATATTGACGACAGAAGAGAAAAAGATGCAGATATCTGGAAACCTAAGAGTGAGGATGAGATAAAAGAATTGCTGAATCAGGTAGTTGCCAGTTTGAAGGCTGAATAATGGACACCACCGAAAAACGCATTGTATCCGACATAGAGTCCGTACTGCTCTCCCCCGCCGGCGGGTACACGAAGGGGACGGATGTTTACGCCCTGTATGTCCGCACAATGATATGGTTTGAAAGATAAGATCACAGAAGCATGCTTAGTGAAAGTCAGGAAAGCATTAAGATCAATGAATAGCTAAACTATGTTTGAGGGATAATAACATGCAAGAACCGTTAAGAAAGATACTTAATGATTGCATTGAAGAACAGATTCAATTATGGAAGCAAGAAGGTAAAACAGATGCTGAGATTTGCAAACTAATGGAGAATATTGATTTGACTCCTCCTTTCAAAGAAATTACAAACATTGAACGTGCAAAATCTTTGGAGTATCTCAAAGCTCATATGTACGAAATAGCCTTGGAAAGTAAGGTTGAAACACAAGCCTTTATTACTCACATGGACAATATTTGGTGGAGATGCTTTGCGGCTTCGCATACACTCTACACAATAGTCCTTGAAGCAGTTCAGGATTACTCAAATTATATTTATCAGGAGCCGATTCGCAAAGAGGTAATTGACAAAGGTTACACACTTCAGGTCATTAAGTTTATTCAAGGAAGGGCACTT
Source organism: Clostridia bacterium (assembly GCA_017412675.1). GTDB lineage: Bacteria > Bacillota > Clostridia > Oscillospirales > CAG-272 > UMGS1696. The sequence goes on along the minus strand of JAFPWV010000083.1, from coordinate 8,132 downwards.
CAAATCTTTCTTGAAATCCTTCACCTAATCCGATTGGGATTTGCAGATGCTGCTTATGCTCGATGGAGGGCAATGTACGAACTGTGCTGTTATGGACAGTTTATAGTAAAGCAAGGTGAAATAATCGCAAAGCAGTATTTAGATCAATCAATGACAGACTTGCACAAAAATGATTGGCTCTTGGGCTCTGTTGATAATAACGGGAAAGTCTTTACTGATAAAAAAGGAAAGAACAGAGAACCAAAGTTCGATGAGATACAAGACGTGTGTGGAGTCAGTGATGCGTGGAAAAAGGAATATAAGCAAGCATGCTTGGTTGTCCATGCATCTCCTCAAGGCACATTTGCACGACTTGCTCGGCCGTATGGTATTGAAGCTGTTTCTGTTGGGCATTCTGATTATGGCATCGCAGCCCCGGCATGTCAATCTGCAAAATCATTGGTTTGGATCACAGACACATATCTCTCAATTATTTCCGACCCCGATGCAATGAATAACATATTGAAGGTTAAAGACTGGGCATCATACACAGTTGATTTATATGATGAGATAGACCAGGAAGCAAAAGCGCAGAATACATCTAATGATAGTATAGATCAAAATGGAAAAGATGGAGAAGAAAAATGTCAGTAACTGACACCACCGAAAAACGCTTTGAATCCGACATAGAAGCCGCGCTGCTCTCTCCCGCGGGCGGGTACACGAAGGGGACGGACGTCTACGACCCTTCCCTCGCACTGTACGCGCACACCCTTGTCGATTTCATCCGGCGTACCCAGCCGAAGGAGTGGGCGCGGTTTGAGACGATGAACAAAACCGACCCGGAGCGGAAGTTCTGCCTCGCCTTCAATAACGCCTGCGACATGGACGGGCTTCTTTCGGTGCTGCGTCACGGCTTCAAGCACCGCGGCATCTCCTTCCGCGTCTGTTATTTCAAGCCTGAATCCTCCCTCAATCAGACCGCCGCCGCGCAGTACGCCGCCAACCGGACCGACGTGTACCGGCAGTGGTATTACAGCGCGGACACGAAGAAAAGCGTGGATATGGTGCTCGTGCTCAACGGCATCCCGGTCTTCGCCTTCGAGCTGAAAAACCAGTACACCGGCCAGACGGCGGACAACGCCCGGCGGCAGTGGATGTACGACCGGGATCCGCGCGAACCCTGCTTCCGCTTCAACCGCCGCATCCTCGGCTATTTCTGCGTGGATCATACCGACGTCTGGATGACGACGACGCTGAACGGAAAGGACACGTTTTTCCTCCCGTTCAATCAGGGCTCGGCGGGCGCGGGGCGGGACGGCGGACGCGGCAATCCCCCGAACCCGGACGGCTACCCCACGGCGTATCTCTGGGAAGAAGTTTTTCAGAAGGACAGCATGACGGACATCCTGCAGAAGTTTCTGCACCTGCAGGTCCGGGAGGAGAAGAAACGCCAGCCGGACGGAACGGAAAAGGCCGTCAAAAAGAAGACCCTGATTTTCCCGCGGTATCACCAGCTCGATGCGGTGCGGAAGCTGATCGCCCACGTTTCAGAGAACGGCGCGGGGCATAACTATCTGATCCAGCACAGCGCGGGGTCCGGCAAGTCCAACTCCATCGCGTGGACCGCCTACCGTCTGGCGTCCCTCCACGGCCGGGACAACAACGCCGTCTTTTCGAGCGTGATCGTCGTGACGGACCGCACGGTGCTCGACGCGCAATTACAGGAGACGATCTCCGGCTTCGACCACACCCTCGGCGCGGTGGAGACCATCGGGGACGGCAAAACGTCGCGGGATCTGCGGGACGCGATCAACAACGGCGCGCGCATCATCGTAACGACCCTGCAGAAATTCCCGGTGATCTATCAGGAGGTGGACGGCGCGAAGGGACGCAATTACGCGGTGATCGTGGACGAAGCGCATTCCTCGCAGACCGGTTCCTCCGCCCTGAAGCTGAAAACCGCCCTCGCCGACACCGAGGACGCGCTCCGGGAGTACGCGGAAATCGAAGGAAAAACGGAAGAGGAGCTCGATCCCGAGGACCGGCTCGTGCGGGAGATGATCGCACAGGGCAAACACAAAAACCTGTCCTTCTTCGCGTTCACGGCGACGCCGAAGGGCACGACGCTCGAAATGTTCGGCGAGGAGTACGAGGACGGCAGCTATCACCCGTTCCACGTCTATTCCATGCGGCAGGCCATCGAAGAGGGCTTTATCCTCGACGTCCTGCAGAATTACATGACCTACGATACCTGCTTCAAGATCGCCAAGACGGTGCCGGACAATCCCGAAGTACCCGGAAGCCGCGCCGCGAAGGTGATCCGCAAATTCGAGGAGCTCCACCCGTACAACATCAGCCAGAAGGCGCAGATCATCGTGGAGACCTTCCTCGGAACGACCCGGCACAAGATCGGCGGCAGGGGCAAAATGATGGTGATCACTTCCTCCCGTTTGGCGGCGGTGCGCTATTACCGGGAGGTGAAGCGGTACATCGAGGAGCAGGGATATGACGATATCGGGGTGCTCGTGGCCTTCTCCGGCTTTGTGAACGACGGCGGGGAGGAGTATTCCGAATCCAGGCTGAACACGCGGCGCGACGGCAGCCACATCGCCGAAAGCCAGACGAAAGCGGAGTTTCACGAGAATTTCCATATCCTGATCGTGGCGGAAAAGTATCAGACCGGATTCGACGAGCCGCTGCTTCACACCATGATCGTGGACAAGCGGCTCCGCGGCGTGAAAGCCGTCCAGACACTCTCCCGCCTGAACCGGACCTGTCCCGGCAAAACCGACACCTTTGTGCTGGACTTCATCAACACCGCCGAGGATATTCAGGATGCGTTCCAGCCGTTCTATCAGGAAACCATGCTTTCCGCCGAGGTCAACGCCGATCTGCTGTATCAGGTCCAGCGGGAACTGCGCGGGTACGCCGTCTATTCGGACGACGATATCGAAGCCTTTTCGGAGGAATATTACCGAAAGGACCGTCAGGACTCAAAGGCGATGGGAAGGATGAGCAGCATCCTCGTCCCCGTGTCAGAGCGTTACAACAGGCTCGCGCAGGACGACCGGTATCAGTTCCGGCGTCTGTGCAGGAACCTGATCAAGTGGTACGGCTATATCTCTCAGGTCGTCCGGATGTTTGACGAAGAACTGCATAAAGAATATGTGTTCCTGAGCTATCTCATCAGTCTGCTGCCTCAGGATCCTGTGGGTATGGTGGATCTCGAAGGAAAGCTGAAACTGGAATATTATAAACTGCAGAAAACTTACGAAGGCACGATCGAGCTGGAGGAAGAGAAAGGCGTATATGAACCCGCCACAGCCCGCGGCGCGATCATGCCGGAAGAAAAAGTTCCCCTCGACGAGATCATCGAGAAGATCAACGAACTGTACAGAGGGCCTTTCACCGACGGCGACCGTGTCCTACTGACCGCGCTCTATTCCAAAATGAAGGACGACCCCAAACTGATCAGCATGGCAAAGTCCAGCGACCCGCAGATCTTTGCGGAAAGCGTGTTCCCCAAAGCGTTCGGCACGACAGCGCAGGACAGCTACATGGAATCTCAGGAGACATACACTTCGCTCTTTGAGGACAGGGCGAAATACAACGCCATCATGCACGCGCTCGGCGCCATCCTGTACAGGGAGATGAGGGGGAGAGGATGAAGAGAGTTGAAGATAAAAGAAAACAGAGAAGAGGCGTTTCATGAGAATTTGTGATCAATGCGACATCTATATCAAAAAGGCAGTTGAATCATTTAATCAATCGGAGGTCTATTTACTTGAGCACGATTTGAGCGAGATGTGTATATGCGCCAGATTTGCGATGCACTTAAGCAATGAAATCAATAACTCTGTATATCATAACGATTACATCGTCGATGTCGAATACAATAGAGGAACCCAGGGCGATGAGAACAGAGCAAAACACTATGACGGTAAGAAAATACGCTGTGATTTGATCGTACATAAGCGCGGATATGATCCACAATTGGGATTTGATAACTTGATTTGCGTTGAAATGAAAAAATCCAATTCAAGATATAGCACAGAGTCAGATGAAGAAAGATTAACTGCGTTAACAAATCCAGAGAAGGGGTATGGGTATCGTGCAGGATATATGATTATTGCAAATCTCAAAGCTAAAAAGCTGGAAATCAAGAGTAGGTTTTATCCCGAATATTGAATTGTTTCAAATGGAAGGTGATGGAAAAGAGGTCACCCCACGCCGTAAACTGGGCTGTCCCAAGAACCTCCAGAAGCTCTGCCTTGCCCGCCTGGCAAAATCTCCCCCGCAGTAATCAAAGAATGGTCTCGCACGGTCGTTATTTCAAAATCTTGGTTTCGTTCAGTGCTGAGACAACAACAATCTAAAGTGCGCCTATCCTCTCACCAACTGCGTTAGCCGACTGTGAATTTGAAAAGAAAGCTGGGCGGCAGAAGTATGATGAACAGAGAGATTCCTCTGTCTTCTTCTGCCGCTCATTTTTTCATCAACGTGCTTGATGTCTTTCCTCGCGGGACATTAACGAATCCCGTCAACCGACGCTTTCCCCCTCATAATACTGCGCCTGCGCGTTCCACAGTTCCCGGTACAAGCCACCCTCCCCGACCAGCGTCTCGTGTGCGCCTTTCTGCACGATCTGCCCGCGGTCAAACACGGCGATCTCGTCACAGAAGCGGCAGGAGGAAAGACGATGGGAGATATAGATCGCGGTGCGGTCCCCGACCATCTCGTTGAACCTCGCGTAGATTTCCGCCTCGGCGATGGGATCGAGAGCAGCGGTCGGCTCGTCGAGGACGATGAATGGAGCGTTCCGGTAAAGCGCGCGGGCCAGAGCCAGCTTCTGTTCCTCGCCGCCTGACGGGATCACTCCAGGATCGTAATCGGTGTAGAGCATCGTTTCCGGGGTCAGGTGATCGGAGTGTTCCACGTCCAGACCGCTTTCCTTGCAGCAGGCGACGATGCGATCCCGGTCATAACCGGGGGAACCCGCCTCTGCCGTCGCCACGTTTTCGCCGAGCGGGACGGACAGGAGCGCGAAATCCTGAAAGACCACCGAGAAGATGGACAGGTACTCTTCGTATTTGTACTTTCGAATGTCGATCCCGTTGAGGAGGATCTCCCCCTCCGTCGGATCGTACAGACGGCAGAGCAGCTTGATAAAGGTTGTTTTGCCGGAGCCGTTCTTTCCGACCACCGCCATCCGTTCGCCGATCCGAAATATCATGGACAGATGCCGCAGCGCCCAATCCTCCGTGCCGGGATAGCGGAAGGATACGTCCCGGAACTCCACTTCGTAGTCCATGTCTCCGCCTTCGCAGAGAACCCGCTTTTCCACGGGAAGCGTCCCCTGGTAGAACGGATTCGGCAGGTCGATATAGGCGAAAGCGTCCGCAAGATCGTTGTTGTCACGGACGACGGTATTCCACCAGTCCGCGATCCCCTTCAGCGCTTCGGAGAAATTGACGAGCGCGCCCGCGTACAGCACGAAATCGCCGACGCCGATATCGCCGTAATGGATCTTCAAAGCGACGTAAGAATAGAGTATCAGCGTCGTGACGAAATAAGTGAGGTGCGACGCGAGCTTCGCGGGCCTCTGGATCCTTGTCTTTTTCCGGTAGAATTCCGTGCGGACGTTGTTCTGCCGCATTTCCTCCACAATGACAGGACCGAGACCGAAGATGCGGATGTCCATCCCGTGATCTCCCTCGTCGTCATCCTGCCATGAGTTCAGAACATTGTACACATCATCCGTCGAACGGTCGAAGGCATAATCCTTTTCGTTGCACCGCTTCGTCGTACGGTAGTTCACCGCGATGGTGCAGAGGATCACGGCGGCGATGAGAATAAAGCAAAGGGGGGACGTGACGATTCTGCCAAGGGGCGTCAGATCCCTGTTTTCCCCGTGTTTGAAGAACACGAGGAGGCTGACGGACAGCGACGCGAGGAAGGAGAGGAGTACGCGCGCCATCTGCGGAACTCCGTGATCGGGGAACGCGGACTGCGCAAGAGTGAACCGCGCCCGGCTGAACAATCTTTCCTTTTCGCTGTCCTCCGCGTATTCGTACATTTTTCCCATTCTTTTCTGGCACACCCAATACCCGAGGTTGTTGAACAGCGTTTCCTCATAATTCCACTCGATATAGCCGACCAGCATCCCCGTCATATTCAAAGCGAAAACGACGGTGACGGCGGCGACGGCGCGGGCGATCAGGGAACGCGTCTCTTCTCCCGCTGTCAGTCCGTTGATGACGAGCGCGGAGGCATAGAGTGTCACATAGACGGACGTGGTATCAAAGATCTGTTTCAGAAGACTGAGAATCAGGTATTTCGGCTGACATTCCCGGATGATCCCGTATGACCGGAGAAAAAGGCGGATTTCCTCGCGGAAACTGCGTTTTTTCACGGTTTTCTTTTCTTCGTCATTCATCCTCGTTGCCTCCTTCCTCAGAGTTTTCCGGCTCCCCATCGGGGTGCTCCCGGTAATACTTACTCTGAACCTCGAACAGCTCCGCGTATTTCCCGCCGCGCCGCATCAGCTCCGCGTGGGAACCGACTTCGGCGAGCGTCCCGTTCTCCAGATAAAAGATCCGATTACAGAACCGGGTGGACGCGAGGCGGTGCGAAATGAACACGGAAGTCTTGTCCGCCGAAAACGCTGCGTACCGTTCGTACATATTCGATTCCGCGATGGGATCGAGGGCGGCGGTGGGTTCGTCGAGGATCAGGAGGGGCCGGTCATGGTAGAACGCGCGGGCCAGCAGGATCTTCTGCGTTTCGCCGCCAGAGGGTTCCGCCGCGCTCTCATGCGCTCTCTTCACAAGGAAGGTGTCCCCGCCTTTCTCCAGCCGGGAGAAGTATTCGTCAAGGTCGGCGTACCGGATCGCGGTTTCGTACCGTTCTTCGTCCACCGTGCCGACTGTGTTTCCCGTTCCCGTGATATTCTGCTTGATGGTCAGCGGAAGGGGGCGGAAGGTCTGGAACACCGCCGAGATGATTGAATAGTACTCGTCGCGGTTATAGGTGGAAATCGGCTGCCCGTTTACGAGGATCTCTCCCTCCGTCGGCGCGAACAGGCCGCAGAGCAGCTTGATGACCGTCGTTTTGCCCGCGCCGTTCAGCCCGACGATGGCGATGTTCTCCCCGGCCTCGATGCGGAAGCTCATGTCCCTGACCGTCGGTGCCTCCGCCTCGGGATAGGTAAAGGACACATGCCGAAACTCCACGCTGGGTGCTGTGGTTGGCACCGGGAGCCCTTTTCCCCGGTTGAAGCGGGAGGGCAGATCGAGGAATTCCCGCAGATTTCCGATCTTGATGTCTACGTGTCGAAGATTACCGAGCCGCCGGAACAGGTTGTCGAAGATCCCCGCAAACTCCGTGATGATCCCGAAATACAGCACGAACTGCCCCGGCGTCACCTCTCCCAGCGACGCGCGCCAGATCAGATAGGCATACGCGATCCCGGAGCGGAGGAAGGTCACAACATGCCTCGCGGTGGTGGGAATCAGCCCGTGACGGCTTTTTGCTTTCTGAAACTCCCGGTTGTCCCGTATCGCGTCCTTCGCGCGTTTGGCGAGCCACGGTTTCATTCCATAGAGCAAAATGTCCTTGAAGCCCGACGAGCCATGCATCCACCATGTAAAATACCACATCCGGTTCGTGAGCCGCTCTCCCTCCTCCTTGTCCCGCCTGTCCTCATATTTCTTCTGCGCGTTGTCGAACAGGAAGGTCACGAGGGACGGGAACACGAGCAGGACGGCGACAAGAGGATGCAGTTTCCCCGCGACGAGCCCGAAGACGATGATTTTGAAAGCGTCTCCCGCGATCCCCGTGAGCGATTCGGTGACGCCGAAAACGGTCCAGTCGTTCGAGACGCTGCCGTGGTTTTTCAGTTCCTTCACCTTGGGGTCGATCATCTGCCCGTAGTCGAGATCGACGTTTTTCTCCGCCTCGAGCGTACAGAAAAGAAGCTGGAGCAGCGTCGAGCAATACTTTTCGTAGTATCCGAACGCAAACTCCACCAGGTCGAGCAGCAGCCATGCCGCCGCGATCCCGAGGATGATCAGAAGAATCGTACCCGCCGCGCTCCCTGCTTCCAGCGAATCGACGATGACCGCCGGACGCCAGATCGACAGCCAGTTCAT
>JAFPWV010000082.1 GCA_017412675.1 Clostridia bacterium | reverse complement strand
TCGCCGAAGAAGGACTGCTTGTGGCCGGAGAACGGGAAGACCCCGATCGGGACCGGGATGCCGACGTTCACGCCCACCATGCCGCCGTCCGTCCGACGCGCGAACTCACGGGCATAATAGCCGCTCTGGGTGAAGATGACGGAGCCGTTTGCGAAGGGATTGCGGTTCATGAGGGCAAGTCCCTCCTCGAAGTCCTTCACGCGCTTGATGCAGAGCACGGGACCGAAGACCTCGCGGGTGCCGATGGTCATCTCCTCGGTGACGTGGTCGAAGATCGTGTGGCCGATGTAATAGCCGTCCTCGAAGCCCTCCACCTTGACGTCTCTTCCGTCGAGGACGAGCTCGGCGCCTTCTTCGATGCCCTTTTCGATCCAGTCGAGGACGAATTTCTGATGGGACTTCGAACCCACCGGTCCGAGCTTGGACGTCTTGTCATACGCCGGTCCGACCTTCTGCTCGCGGCAGAGACGCACGATCTCGGCGACGAGCTGGTCCGCGATGGCCTCCTCCGCCACAACGACGGGCAGGGCCATGCAGCGCTCGCCGGCGCATCCGAACGCGGAGTTCATGATGCCGGCCGCCGTCCTGGTGATCGGCGCGTCGCGCAGAACGAGGGCGTGGTTCTTCGCCTCGCAGAGGCACTGTACGCGCTTGCCGTGTGCCGCCGCGGTCGCGTAGACATGCTGGCCGACGGAGGTCGATCCGACGAAGGTGACGCCGCGGACGTCCTCATGCGTGAGGAAGAGCTCGGCTTCGTTGCGGGAGCAGGGCACGACGTTGAAGATGCCGTCCGGGACGCCCGCCTCCTTGTACAGCTCGGCGAAGCGCAGGGAGGTCATCGGGGTGGTGGAGGCCGGCTTCAAAACGAACGCGTTGCCGCAGACAATGCAGAGCGGCGCCATCCAGCCGACGGGGATCATGGCGGGGAAGTTCCACGGCGCGATCCCGGCGAAGACACCGATCGGCTCGCGGTAGAGGGTCGTGTCGTACCCGGTCGAGGTGTTCATCAGGCTCTCGCCCATGAGAAGTGACGGCGCGGAGCACGCGAGCTCGGTCATCTCGAGGGCCTTGCCGACGTCGCCCGCCGCCTCGCTCCAGCACTTGCCGTTCTCGGTGGCGCAGAGGAGGGTCAGCTCGTCCATGTGCTCCTCGATGAGGTTCCGGAGCTTCATCATGATCGACGCGCGCTTGCGGACCGGGGTGTCGCGCCATGCCGGATAAGCGGCCTTTGCGGCGGCGATGGCGGATTCGACCTCTTCCTTCGTGCAGCACGGGACCTTGGCGATCTCATGCCCGGTGGAGGGGTCATAGATGGTGTTGAACTTCTCGGATTTGCTTTCGATGAACTGGCCGCCGATGAACGGCTTCATCACTTTGATTTCATTCATGGGAGTGTTCTCCTTGATAAAATAGTCGGATTCATTCGCCGAGCGGGCTCACGACGCCGCCGCATTCGGCTTTCTTTTCACGGATGAAAGCGCCGAGGCTCTCTTCCGTAGGCATGTCGCGGCTGCACGCGTGGCTGGCGACCAGCATCGCCGCGGACGCGCTTCCCTGCTCGAGGGCATCCGGGAGGGCGTCGCCGCGCATCAGGGCGTGAAGGAACGCGCTCGCGTAGCCGTCGCCGCCGCCGAAGCCCTTGAGGGCGCTGACCGGGAACGGACGCACGCGGTAATTCCCCTCACGGCTGTATGCCGAGGAGCCCGCCTTGCCGTGCTTGATGACGACGACGGAGGCCCGTTTCCCGAGCCAGTAATCCGCGGAGGAGGCGTCCGTGCCGTCGAGACCGGTCAGGCGCTCCATGCGGTCGAACTCTTCGCGGCTGCCGAGGATGATGTCGGCCTTTTCCGCGACGAGGGAGGTATAGACGGCGATCTCATCGTCGCTCTTCCACGTGTAGGCGCGGTAATCGGCGTCGAAGACCACCGGGACCTTGTTTTTCAGGGCGAAGGCCAGCGCCTTGAAGGATGCCTCGCGGGTCGGGGAGGTGCAGAGCGCGGTCCCGGAGATGAGCAGGCACGCCGTCGAGGCGATGTAGGCTTCGTCCACGTCGTCGGTCGAGAGCTGGAGGTCCGCCACGCCCTCGCGGTACATGAGGATCGAGGATTCGGTGGGCGAGAGCATTTCGGTGAACGTCAGGCCGAGGTTCTCCCCGTTTGTGCAGCGGAAGATGTGGGAGGTGTCGATGCCCTCGTTTTTGAAATAATCGGTGACGAAGGTGCCGAACTGGTCATCGGACACGCGCCCGAGGAACCCGACGCGGCTCCCGAGCCTGGCCATGCCGACGGCGATGTTCGCGGGCGATCCGCCGAGGTACTTGTTGAAGTTCGCGCTCTCGTTCAGAGGGCGGTTGTAATCGGTGGGGTTGAAGTCGATGGCGACGCGCCCCACAGGGATGATGTGCAGAGGTTTCGTGAGATCAAAGGCGATCATGTCATGCTCTCCCTTCGCCGCCGAAGAGGCGGATGTACCGCGTCACCACCGCGCAGACGGCGTCGGATGAGCGGCGGATGTTCTTGAAGATATCGGTCCCTTCGCAGGCGCCTGCCTGTGCCATGAAGATGTCGGTCGCGATGTTGACCTTGCGCATCCCGAGCGCGATGAGCTTGCGGAACTGTTCGTCGCTGAGGCCGCTCCCGCCGTGGAGGACCGGAGCCGCGCGCAGTCTGCCGTGGAGCTGTTCGAGAACGTCGTAGCGCAGCTTCGGTGCAGCCGCATAGAGCCCGTGCGCGTTTCCGATGCCGACGGCCAGCGCGTCGATGCCGAGCTCGTCCATGCGGACACAGTCGTCGATGGACGCGATCTTCTCCTCTGCCTCGCCGCCTTCCTCGCTCTTGCCGACGCGGCCGACTTCCGCCTCCACCGCCGCGCCCGTCTCCTTCGCGAGCTTCACGACCTCGGCGCTCAGGCGCAGGTTGTCCTCGATCGGCAGATCGGAGCCGTCGCACATCACGGAGGTGAAGCCGAGCTCCAGCGCTTCGCGGACGCAGCCGAGCGTCTTGCCGTGGTCGAGATGGACCGCGACCGGGACGGAGGCATGACGGGCCGCCGCGAGCATCATGGGGGCGATCAGGTACAGGGGGGAATGCGGCAGACGCGATTCGGCGATCTGCATGATGATGGGCGCGCGGCATTCCTCAGCGGCCGCCAGCACGCCGCGGATGCACTCCATGTTGGCGACGCTGAACGCACCGACGGCATATCCGCCGGCTTCCGCGTCCCGGAGCAGATCCCGCATATTCGAGAGGGACAAGGGTCTCACCCGCCTTTTCTGAAATGGATTGAAGTCATCGGGATGACGGTATGCAAAACCCGGTTTCCGGATTTTGACCGTATGGGATAGTATAACATAATCCGGGCGTTTTTTCAAGGTCTCCAACGAAATTGGGGGAGGTTTTTAGGGCGTGGCTGCATCAAAAACAGCCCCGATCGTGAAAACCGGGGCTGCGCTGGTTCCTGAAGTTCAATCGCCGAAGTTGAGCTTTTCCGTCACCTTCTCCATCTTCTTGGTCCATGTCTTCGTCAGCTTCTGGACCTGCGACGCGTAGTTGGGGTTGTTGTTCCAGATGAAGTCGCCAATGACGCCGTTCGAGAACCCGGAGAAGAGGTCGCTCGAGAAGATCTTGCCGAGGTCGAACACCGCGTTCTGGCGGATCATGTCGAAGATGGTGGTCTGCCGCGCGCTGTCGTCATAGTTGTATTTGGCCTTGTACGCCTGCTCGAACACCACCGGGGACACCTGGCGGCAGCCCTCGGAGGCGAGGCACTCGAACACCGCGGACGCGCGCTCGTTCGACTCGATGACGAGCGGGATCGCAAAGAGCGTGACGGCGTTGGTGACGGAGGCGTGGTAGGTGTCCTCCTGTTCGTCGACCTTCGGCTGCGGGATGAAGCCGTAGCTGATGTCCGAATCGCGGAGCCCGCCTTCGGAGACGTGACCGAGCGGGTAGATGTAGAAGAGGGCCCGGCCCGTGTCGAAGATCGTGGGGTCGTCGCCGATGCTGTTTTTGAATGCCGCCTGCTCGGAGAAGACGCCGAGGTATTTCTCGAGGATCGTGAGCGTCCGCTCGCTGTAGATGTCATCGGAAAGGACGGGCGTGTCGTTCTCGTCGTGCTCGATGAAGTGCGAGCCCGTGCCGTAATACAGGGTCTGCATCTGGTCGTTCGCCACCATCACGCCGTACTGGTCGCCCTGGCCCGCCTTGCCGTCGCCGTCGAGGTCCACATAGAGATCGCGGATGACCTCGTGCATCTTGTCGATCGTCCAGACACCCTCGAGCACCATGTCGTAGGGATCCTCGATGTTGTAGTCCGTCACGAGGCCCTGGTTGAAGAAGACGCCGGACATGCGGGCAAGCGCGTTGTACGAGAGGTCGCCCGCCGTGAAGTAGACGTAGTTCTTGTGCAGGGTCCCGGCCTTGGTCGCGGACGGGTAGTACCACGGCTTCGACAGATCGATCCGCTCGGCGTCGCAGAGGTTCATGAGCAGCGCGTCGGTGGCGCAGGACGCGATGCGCATCCCGTAGCACGCCACGATGTCATAGGTGCCGTCGCCGGACGCGTTCTGGTTCTGGACGGCGGTCTTCAATGTGGATCCGTAGGCCGCGTCGTTGCGGGGGAACTGATCCCACGCGAGCGTGACGTTGAGCCGCTCCTCGACCGTGAGGTTGCGGTTGAACACGGCGGACACCACGATCTCGCCCGTGTCCTCCTCGACGAAGAATTCACCCGGGTCCCAGGATTCCCAGCAGAAGATGCGGGAGGTCGCACCGCCGAGATCGGTGCCGTCGAGATCGTCCGGGACGTAAGCCTCTTCCGGGGCTTCGGTATCCGGGGCTTCGTCTGCGGTCGGGGATGCGGTACCGGTTCCCTGCGCGTCCTCATTCGTCCCGGCGCCGCCGCCCGCTGCGTTGTTGGAGCAGGACGAGGCCGCAAGGAGGAGCAGGAGGAGTGCGAGAGATGCGGCGAGGATTCGTTTCGCGGTTTTCATGGAAGATCTCCTTTCCCACGCTTTCGCGGGTTCGCTTTGAGTTCCTTGCCTGTATTATAAACGAATCCGGCGGCGATGTCAACACCCTGCGGCAGAGAAAACGGCGGGAGGTGGGCGGCGGTTTTCCGGAATTCTTCGGAAGAACGGTTGACGGCGCCGCCGGAATGTGCTATACTGAATTTGATCCCGCAGACCGATGCCGGGAAATCCCCCGATCCGGGGAAAAAACACAGGAGGAGAATCCATGATCCGAACAGAAACCGTTTCTCTCACGGTCATCCCTGCCAACGCATACCGTCAGAAGCTCCCGGCCGGAGGAGCCGGAATCGTCATCCTCCGTAACGATTCGCCGCAGCCGGGCATCGCATCCATCAGCAAGACCTCCGGCGAACCGATCCTCACCGGCAACACGTCCGCGGAATTCTTCCCGAAGCAGGCGTTCTGCGAAGCCATCGCGCTGACCGCCGGAATGCCCTACAAAAAGCGCGGCGCGCCCGAGCTGCCCGGCTTCCCCGCCGATGTGCCCGCAGACGAGGAGGAAGCCGCGTACGAGATCGTCGTCGACGGCGCGGACTACCAGAAGATCGTCGACGCCTACACGGACAAGGACGGAAAGCTCTCCTATGCGCTCCTCAACAAGGAGTTCATCCAGTTTGCCCACCGCAGCAGCGTCGTGCGCGACATGAACGCGAAAAAGACGCCGTATGAGAAGATCCGCCTCTACATCGCCGGGTCGAGATTCCGCAGCGTCACCGGGAACCGGGACCTCTCGGACGATCAGGTCGGAAAGATCGCCGAGCTGCTCGACGGCGCAAGCCCGAAGGGTTTGTTCCGGGAGCTGAACGAAGCGCTGAAAAAAATGCGGAGGAAATGATTCCCGCGCCGGGCGGCCTGACAGCGAGCCGTCCGGCTTTTTTCTCCGCGTCATTGCGCGCAACTTTTTTTGTTTTCTCCATTGCAATGTGACGTTTCTTGTTGTATAATAGAATATGAACCGTCTTTTCCGCGCGGAGACGTCTTTTTTTCCGCGCGTTTACGATAGATCTCCTGAGAAAGGTACCAAATCGCATGAGCAAGGACATCGGGATCGACCTCGGCACGTCCACGGTGCTTGTCTACGTCAAGGGCAAGGGCATCGTGCTGAAAGAACCGTCCGTTGTCGCGATCGACAAGAACACCGACGAGCTCCTCACCATCGGCAGGGAGGCGCAGCAGATGCTGGGACGCACACCCGGCAATATCGTCGCGCTCCGGCCGCTGCGGGACGGCGTCATCAGCCAGTATGACCTCACCCTGCGGATGCTCCAGTATTTCATCAAAAAAGCCTGCGGGGCCTCCCTCTTCAAGCCCCGTCTCATTATATGCGTTCCGTCCGGCATCACCGAGGTGGAGCAGCGCGCCGTCCATGACGCGGCCATCCAGGCGGGTGCGCGGCGCGTCTTCCTGATCGAGGAGCCCGTCGCGGCAGCCCTCGGAGCCGGGCTCGACATCTCCGGGCCGGTCGGCCACATGGTCGTCGACATCGGCGGCGGGACCACCGACATCGCGGTCCTCTCCCTCGACGGCGTCGTCGTCTCCGAGAGCATCAAGATCGCGGGCGACAAATTCGACGAGGCCATCATCCGGCACATCCGCCGCAAGCACTCGGTCCTGATCGGCGAACGCACGGCGGAACAGATCAAGATCCGCATCGGCGGCGCATGGCCCCGCGAACAGCCCCGCGCGCTCGACGTCAAGGGCCGCTGCCTCATTCAGGGACTTCCCCGGCAGGTGCACGTCACCTCCGCCGAGATCCCGGACGCGCTCGAGGAGCCCCTCACCGCCATCATCGAGGCCGTGTGCGGCGTCATCGAGAAGACCCCGCCCGAGCTCGTCGGCGACATCATCGGGAACGGCATCGTCATGACCGGCGGCGGCAGCCTCCTCTACGGGCTCGACCGCCTCATCGAATACACGACCGGCATCCGGACCCGCGTCGCGGACAAGGCCGTCTCGTGCGTCGCCATCGGCACGGGCAAGAGCCTCGACCGCATCAGCATCCTGCCGGAGGACGTCGTCAGCCTGTCCCGCTCGCAGAGCGAACTGACTTAACGGAATACACATCGGGGGAGGAGCTCTTTTCGCAAAAAAGGTCTCCTCCTCTTCCAGACTCCCCGAAAAGGGGCTCGCCGCATTTTCGTCATTCTTCATTCTGATTTCTGAATTCTGAATTTCACCTTCAACATGACCACCTCCCTCTCCACCCCGGACGCCCGGCGGGACTTCTGGCGCCGCTTCACCCGGCTGCTCCTCACCATCGCGGGGCAGAACATCATCGTCTACGGCGTCAACCTCCTCGACAACATCATGATCGGCCGGCTCGGGGACGCCGCGGAGCTCGCCATCTCGGGCGTCTTCATCGTCAACCAGATCCAGTTTTTGTTGCAGATGATCGTGCACGGCATTTCGGACGGCACGGTCGTGATGTGCTCGCGCTTCTGGGGCGAAAAGAACATCGCCGACATCAAGCGCGCCGCCGCGACCGCCCTGCGCTTCGCCATGATCCTCTCCGGTGCGATGCTGGCCGTCGCGCTCGCCTTCCCCCGCCCCGTCCTCTCGATCTTCACGGACAAGCCCGCGGTCATCGACGAGGCGGTGAAGTACCTCCGGATCGTGGCGTTCACCTACGTCTTCTTCGCCGTGACCCAGGTCCTGCTCGGCATGCTGCGCGCGGTGGAGTCGGCGTTCATCGGATTCGTCAACTCCTGCGCCGCGCTGGTCGTCAACCTCGTCTTGAACTACGCGCTGATCTTCGGCCACTTCGGCTTCCCCGCCATGGGCATCCGCGGCGCGGCGATCGCGACCCTCGTTTCCCGCATGGTCGAGCTCGGCATCGTCGTCGTGTACCTCGCCTTCTTCGACAAAAAGCTCTCTGTGAAGCCCGCGGAGCTCTTCCGCACCGACCGGGAGATCTCGAAGCGCTTTGTGAAGGTCGCCCTGCCCGTCATGGCGTCCGGTACGTCGTGGGGCATTGCGATGGGGCTCCAGACCGCGATCCTCGGCCGTCTCGAGGATGCCGTCATCACGGCGAACAGCATCGCGTCGACGGTCTTCCAGATCATGTCCGTCTTCATCTACGGTTCGGCGACGGCGTCCTCCGTCATGATCGGCAAGACGATCGGCGAAGGGGCGTCCCTCGGCTCCCCGGATGCGCTCAGGGCGGAGATCCGGCACCGCGCGGGCTGGATGCAGATCGTGTTCCTCTGCCTCGGGACGGTCACGGGCATCGGTCTCTATCTCTGCCGCCCGTTCATTCTGGGCTTCTACGACATCTCCGCCGGGACGCGGGACCTTGCGATGCAGTTCATGGCGGTCCTCTCGGTCACGGTGGTCGGGACGGCGTACCAGATGGCCTGTCTGACGGGCATCGTGCGCGGCGGCGGCGACACCCGCTTTGTGTTCATCAACGACCTGATCTTCATGTGGGGGATCATCCTCCCCTCGTCCTTCCTCGCGGCGTTCGTCTTCGGGTTCCCGCCCGTCGTGATCTTCTTCTGCCTCAAGGCGGACCAGATTCTGAAATGCGCGGTCGCGGTCGTGAAGGTGAACCGGTACCGGTGGATGAAGAAGATCTGAAAAGCGAAAACAAAAACTCCCCGCCATCCGGAGCATGGAGACGGGGGGTTCTCTTTTGTCTGGACCGCCCTGCCCGTTCAGCAGCCATGGACGGGGGGCGTTCGGGTTCCGGTATCGGACCGGAATTACGCCATCGCGTTGAGGAGCTTGGTGTATTCGCTCTTCTTGTGGGCGGCGTTGTTCTTGTGGAGGATTCCCTTCGCGGCGGCCTGGTCGATCTTCTTGACCGCGGCGACGTACGCGACCTTCGCAGCTTCCTTGTCGCCGGATTCGACGGCGGCGCGGAACTTCTTGACGGTGGTCTTGAGCTGGCTCTTGAACATCTTGTTCTGGAGCGTCTTGGCGGAAATAACCTTCACGCGCTTTTTCGCGGATTTGATGTTGGGCATCGATGTGTCTCTCCTGTAATCAAGTGTTGCGGATCCGGGGATCCCGTTCCGCACGGTGCGTCCGCCTCCGTCTGAGAGGGTCCGGATACGGACAGGTTCATACAGTATGATATTGTATCACGTTTTGGTCATCAATGCAAGAGGGGGAGGGAAATTTTTCTCGGAAAAACAGAAGAAAAACGCGCGGATTCGCGTGCGCTTGTTGGCAACTTCGCCGAGCGGGGGGAAAGAGCGCGCGCCGCGGAGTCCGCGGGGACACATGGCGGGCTCACCGGGCAGTGCCCGGGGACAGTCGGCGGGCTCACTTCGCAAGCCCGCGAGGAGCGGGTCGCTCATTTTGCTTGCGCGCTGACGCTTGCGGATTTGGAATCGACCAAGTCGATCGTTTTTTTCGCCTGCGCGGCTGGCGGAC